>DBOW01000003.1:11893-15560 GCA_002299675.1 Solobacterium sp. UBA636 | reverse complement strand
ATGTAAGGGTGGCATGAATATAAGAAGTACTGTAGGATCAGCGATGCTTGGCTATGACAGTATTGATATAGTTTCCTATGAGCCGGAATTTAATAATGAACACTACAGTATCGAAGGGAAAACGCCATCACCTGGCTCTAATGAAATAATGGTTTCCTCTAATCTCAAGATAGAAACGGGTGATTATTTAAGAAGTGTAAATATTGGTGATATTTTTGTCTTTGAAATAGATGAGGAAAGCTTTGAAATGGAGGTATGTGGTGTTTTTCAGAAAATAGAAAGTGATTCATTTACGGAAAATTACAGCATCTATCCCTCATACAATACAATTATTATAGGTGATCGGCAGTTTATACTTGATAATCTTGATTTTGAATTATCATTAAGCGATATGGCTTTTACTCTCAGAGGAAGTGAAAGCAGAGATTACATACTAAACAGTTTAAATAATCTGGTTGAATCAGATAACAATAATCATTACACCATCGAAGTAGATGACAGCCTGATTAAAAGGCTGGAACAGCCAGTCAAAAACACCATTGAACTTTACAGGATTATTATGTTTCTGGTGGCTATGGTGCTTGTAATACTGGTTTCATATGCGATATTTCACACAGTCAGTCAAAGAAGAAGAGAATACGGGATACTGATGTGTCTTGGCATGAAAAGGAAAGAAATAAGTGCCATGTTTATTCTTGAGAATATGATGATACTTATACTTGCCTTTGTGATAAGTATTCCCTTATCTCTATCTGTTTCAAAACTGATAGCCGCAAATATGAATCAGATAAACAGTGTCAGACAGATGGAGCTCTCACTTATTACCGATATTGTTAATTATAATCAGAATACAGCTGACAGTTTATCCATCATTATGTTCCCTGATTACATAAAAGTAATGTCTATATCTGTTCCTATAATTGATTTATCGGCTCTGTTTAGCGTTTTGTTCGTTACAAGAGGAAAAATAAGAGAGCTTATTAAAAAATCAGCATGATTTTATTCAACTGTAAAAACTTTTAAAGGTCCAGGTATTCTTTTATGGTCATTTCTTTTGCACCGAAAATGACTGTCGAATTAAGATAATTATCTTCATCAAGATGTTCTATTTTTAATGTACCAGCAGGGTACCAGCAGATAGAATAGTGTTCATCTTCGATTACATAATTGCTGTCAATCATAAAGACAAGGTAGTACTGACCATCTTCCAGCATGACACAGTCTGCATAGCCATAGTCAACATAGTCAGGTCTTTTGCCATCTACTTTAATTGTCTCTACTTTTGTTCTTGGTCTATAACTGATACAATAGTAAGTGGATATAAAGGAAGCGGGATGAATATATATTATTTTTTAATGTCGGTTAAGGCCAGAAGCAAGGCTTTAGAGCCTGACTGTCAGATAGCTGAGGCTATACAGGAATTATAGAATAATGATGAGACCCTGGAAATAAAGAAAATAGCAGGCAAAGCTCATACTTCTGTTTCGACAGTTTCCAGATTTGTCAGAAGGTATGGTTTCGAATCATTCAGTGATTTTGTTTACTATTCGCAATATGACAAATCCAGAGATGAATTAAGCGAAACGGTTTATGACCGTGAGACATATCTGTTCGAGAATAACCGGGCGCATGAGCTGACACATCAGATTAAGAAGCTTAATGCCGGGAAAGATTTAAACGAAATGTTTATAACACTTTTGGGAAGCAGAAAGGTATTCTTTGTAGGCAATCCAATACCTCAAGAGTGTTATTTTTTGCAGGCTGAGCTGGAGAAAAGAGGCATCAGCACCACAAATAAGCTTTCGCTGGTTGAACAGTTGGAATATCTGAACACGATTAATGGCGATGAGCTAATAATTATTTTTAACTATGGCTATTATGAAATAAACAGTTTCTATAAACTTAATAAGGATTTTCTTAACAGTCAAATCATATACATTGGGCCCAAGACTCACAACATAAAGCTCTTTGATCCGACTTTCAGCATAATTCTTCCGCTTGAGAATCTGCAGAGAAGTCTTCTTATGGCTAATTACGTGGTTTCAAATCTAAGTGAAATATGTAGAAAGGCATTTCCGCTGAAAGGAAATATTTCCTTAAACAGAAAGTAGGCATTTATTGTTATTCTGTATAATAAGGAGTATAGAAAGAGCTATAAAGGAGGTATGTAGTTTGACAAGATTAAAACATATAGCTTTGGTATTACTGACGATGTTATTGATGATTACCGCAATGCCGTGTATGGCGTGTGCTCAAGAAAACGAAACAGATGCCGATTCTGGTATTAGAGTCTATAATGGTTTTGGTGAATTGGTTGGTACATTTGACACGCTTGAAGAAGCTGAGGATTATATCAACAGCAAAACAAACGCAAGGTCTTCAATAGATGTTTTTAAAAAAATATGCAAATTTATTAGCTCCGTTATAGCGGTTACATTCAGTATGTCGGATATAGTGGAAGTATATACAGTTTTAATAAGTTATGCAAGTACTAAAGAAAAGATTACTGAAATAATCAGAATAGTAGTTCCTCAGAGTATACTTGATGGGCTTGCCAGGGATGGAGGAACTGCTTATTTATACGGCACAACCGACTCAAATCCATATCCACCACATTCATATCAGGGAGCTACATGGTTGAAAACTAATACTTACTATGTAGTGGAATAAAGCAGAGATGTATTAAAAATAATCATTTTCTGGCTTTGCAGATATCTTATTGTCTCGCTATATGGTTATATTGTTTCGATTGGAAATATAGCGAGACAATTAGTGAACATTTGCGTATTAATATGGTATGGTAGATCATAATATCATGCCTAAAAATGCGAGGTTATATAACATAAATAATTATTATGATGTGTATGAATAAAGCTGATAAATATCTGGTAATAATTTCAAAAGTATCAATAGTCGCTTTGATGATTGTGATAATTCTTACTTTTTCATTGTCTTTATATAAGCTGACACTTAATGCGCTTTTACTGTTGGCGAGTGACCTGATGTGTCTTTACAGCTGGTCTAAGGGTGAAACGGTTTCAAGAAAAGTAACTATTATTAATGTTGTCGTATTGATAGTTTTCATCATTATTTCTTACTTATATTTTGGTACTAAAACGCTTGTGGTAATGGTCGCAACACTGGTACATCAGATTCTGAATCTGTTTTAATGAGCTGTATTGTTTAATTTTGTAAATATTTTCACAAGGTTAGTAAAATATTTACTTTTTTATAGTTATATAGTATAATACCTTTAATTTATTAAGGAAGTAACTTGCTATGAAAGGAATAAACACTATTAAGCTTTTACTGATAACTGGTTTGCCGTTATTAGTCAGTCTGTTTTTAAGCGAAAAGACAGCTGCCACAATGCTTTGCATAATAGGACTTATTTATGTTTCCGGTTCTATCTTTAATGGCTGGAGTCATTCATCATTAAACGGTTATAATCCAGGCATTATGAAGTCAATCAGGGATGATAAGGATTCGATGAAGGGCATGCTTGATATAGAGATGTTAATAAGCGGTGTAATACTGGTAATTGTGTCAATATTTGTGTTTTGAGTCAGTTTATACTGACTTTTTAATTTCACAGGTATGATACAGTTAAGGAATTAATCGAATGAAAAAGAAGATATTGATTATAGAAGATGATATTCAGATTGGC
>DBOW01000003.1:4600-11744 GCA_002299675.1 Solobacterium sp. UBA636 | reverse complement strand
AGAAGTGCTGAAGAAATCCGGTGATATTCCGGTTATAGTAGTAAGCGCCAAAGCTGATATCGATGATAAAGTAAAAATGCTTAAAAATGGTGCACAGGACTATATGACAAAGCCCTTCTCAGCCAGAGAACTTACCGAGATTATGGGAGGTACGATAGATTCTGAGATAAATGAAGGAGTGTTATCCATTATTCTGATGTTTAAAAATTAGCTCATTTTATAGGAATGATTTATTTTTATGTTGACGGTGTTATAGGAACTGTATATACTATATATATACAGTAATTACAGGTATAGATATGAATATTCTTATTAACAACACAAATGGTACTCCTATTTATGATCAGATTTATTCTCAGATCAAGGCACAGATTATAAATGGAAGTCTAAAGGAAGATGAGATGCTTCCCTCAATCAGGTCTTTGGCCAAGGATCTGCATATTTCTTTCATTACCACCAAAAGAGCTTATGAGGAGCTTGAAAGGGATGGTTTTATATACACCGTTCCTGGCAAGGGCTGTTTTGTAGCTAAGCGAAACAGAGAACTGTTAAGGGAAGAACTGTTAAAGGAAATAGAGGAACATCTTGCAAGGATTTTAGAACTGGCTTCATCATGCTCATTAGGCATTGATGAAATCAAGGAAATGATTGATTTGATGATGGAGGAATAGATATATGAACGCTCTTGAGATTAAGGGCTTAAGCAGATCTTTTAAGAATTTTGAATTAAAAGATGTCTCTTTTGTATTGCCTGAGGGCTGTATTATGGGTATGGTTGGCGAAAATGGTGCCGGTAAGAGTACCACCATAAAGCTTATACTGAACATGCTTAAAAAAGACAGCGGTGAAATAAAACTTTTTGGTAAGGATTTTGACGATTCTGTTAAGGAAGATGTTGGTGCTGTACTGGATGATCTTGGTTTGCCTGACTGTCTGGATATTAAAAAGACCGAAAAGGTAATGAAGGGCATTTTTAAGAATTGGGAAAGTGATACTTATTTTGATTTGTGTCAAAGACTGAGAATACCTTATGATAAAACTATCAAAGAATTTTCTAAGGGAAACAGGGCAAAGCTGGCAATAGTAATAGCGTTATCGCATAGGGCAAAACTTTTACTGCTGGATGAGCCAACAAGCGGACTGGATCCACTGGTCAGAGATGAAATACTTGATATACTGAATGACTATACCAGGGAAGACAATCACTCAATTCTGATTTCTTCACATATTGTGAGTGATCTGGAGAAGCTTTGCGACTATATAGTTTTTATTCATAATGGAAGAATCATCCTCTGCAAAGAAAAGGACGAACTGGTTAATGAGTATGGAACAGTTAATTTAAGTGCTGATGACTTTGCGAAGATTGACAGTGAACATATTCTGCACTATGAAAAGAATCCTTATGGCATAAGAGCTATAGTTAAAAGAGCTGCAGGGAAATATGATTTTGAAAGAGTGGATATAGAGGAGCTGTTTGTGGCAATGATAAAGGAGTTGAACAGATGAAGGGCTTAATAATAAAGGATTATTACATGCTGATGAAATATTTTAAAAGCTATATTGCGATAATAATGATTATGGCTTTTGCGATGATGTTTTCAACCGGTACTCCTGTATTTATTCTTTATCCGGCTGTTATGGCTAATATGCTGCCGGTATCGCTGGTTAATTATGATGAAATGTCTCATTTTGACAGATATTATCAGACTATGCCACTGTCAAAAGCTAAGTATGTTTCTGCCAAGTATCTTATATCACTGATTTTTCAGTTTTTAAGTCTGATGATTTTTACATCGGCATATGCAGTATCGCTGCTTAAGAGTTCACAATTCAATATTAATACACTCACAGCCATAGTTTCCTGTATGCTGATTCTTGTCAGCATTCTTCCTTCAATACTATTGCCCTTTGTGTTCAAGTTTGGCTCAGAAAAGGGGAGAATGTTCTATCTGCTGATTACAGCCTTTTTTGTGGGCATCACAGTGTATCTTGTTAATCAGGATATGCTGCTGATGATTGATATAAGTGCTTTTGGTTTAATTAAAGCTCTGTTTATATCAGCACTGGTATATGGAGTATCCTGGTTTATTTCAGTTAAAATCTACACAAAAAAAGAAATAGCGTGAGCTATTTCTTTTGGTATAAGTCGATGTTGAATTCAAGATGGACTTTTAAATGATTAAGGGTATTAAGTTTTTCTTTAGACTGTAAAGAGGTGTGATGCCAGTATGGTGTCATCATGAACAGGTCTTTAATCTGCTTGTTGTCATTAAGTTCTATTTCAAATTTAAGTACTTCTGAACTTAACAGAATAAATCTGTCATCAGTAAGCGGTTTATTGTCGTTGAGATAGATTTCGTCATACAGGGCCTGTTTCAGTTCAAGAAGATGCTTCTCTCCAACCCTGGCGGTTAAAAGGTATCCATCTTTTTTTAATACTCTGTTTATTTCATCCAGATCGATTGGAGTAAAGGCATTTACAGCCAGGCTTACACCTTCATCAAAGAAGGGCAGATCCTGAACCGAAGCTACCATATAGAGAATATCTCTGTTTCTTTTGGATGCGATACGGACAGCTTCTTTGGAGATGTCCAGAGCTGTAACATCAATATTCAGGGTATTTTTATAGTAGTTTGTATAATAGCCTTCGCCACAGCCAAGGTCTATAAGGTCTGATACATTGAGTTTGGCTATAATATCGGTTAATCTTTCTTTTAATGGAGCATAGTAGTCCAGATCAAAGAATTCTCTTCTGGCTTTAACCATGTCTTTGGAGTCACCAAAGTCTTTGCCTCCCTGTTTCTTTAAAAGGTTGATATAGCCTTCTTTAGCTATATCGTAACAGTGGTTGTTTATGCATCTGTATGTGTTACTGGTTCTTTGAAGTTCTGCGTTGCAGATAGGGCATTTTATTTTCATAAAAGTATTTTATCATATTGATAAAAGAAGTCTAAAAGGTTAAAATAATAAGGCCTTATTTTATCAAGCCCCGGAAACTTGATTTATAGAAGGAGAAAAAAACATGCGTCAGACAACATTATTAAAACCAGCAGACGTAAAAAAAGAGTGGTATATTGTTGATGCTTCTGGAATGACTCTTGGTCGTTTAGCTACTAAGTGTGCAACTGTATTAAGAGGCAAGCATAAGCCAACATTTACCCCAAACGTTGACTGTGGTGATAACGTTATCGTTATCAATGCATCTAAGGTAGTATACTCAGGTGACCAGGAAAACAAGAAGATTTATTATCATCATTCTATGTTCCCAGGTGGATTAAAGTCTAGAAGTATTGGACTTATGAAGAGAGAGTACCCTGTTGAATTAGTGGAAAAAGCTATTAAGGGCATGCTTCCACATGGTAAGTTAGGTGACAAGATGAGAGGTCACTTATACGTTTATGAAGGTGCTGAACACCCTCATGCAGCTCAGAAACCAATGGAGCTTAAGTAAGGAGTAACATATGGCAAAAAAGAAATCTAACGTATCATATCAGGGAACAGGCAGACGTAAGTCATCAGTAGCCAGAGTTTATTTAACTCCAGGTACTGGTAAGATTATGGTCGGCACTAAGACTCTTGAAGATTATCTTCCACAGGAAATTTTAAGAATGGTAGTTAAGTCTCCATTTGTAGTTACAGGAACCGAAGGCGCTTATGATGCCTACATCAATGTATATGGTGGCGGTTTAACAGGTCAGGCTGGTGCCATGAGACATGGTATCGCCAGAGCTTTACTGGAAGTTGGTGAAGACTTCAGACCTGCACTTAAGAAGGCTGGCTTCTTAACTCGTGACCCTCGTGCTAAGGAACGTAAGAAATACGGTCTCAAGGGCGCAAGACGTGCACCTCAGTTCTCAAAGCGTTAATCAATTTTATCGTCAAGAGATTACAAAGATCACTCAAATATTTGGGTGGTCTTTTTCTTTTTATAAAAATCATCAGTAATTTTACTAATGCTGGCAGATGGATGAATACGAATTTATGAATCTTGTTTTAATAGAATACCTTAAGCAATAATCAAGATACCACTATTATCCAAATAAGCTTTAAAGTATTTGCTCATCACTGTTATTTTTTAACAATATTAATAGAGTTAGTGATGATATAATTGGCAAGCCACCTTTTTAAAAGTGACTGCAATATTTACTTCGGAAACTGAGGCGGGATCTTTAAAGATTTAATTTATCATATTAGAAAACAAGATCACTATTATAGGTAATCTTGTTTAAACACGAATTATTGATGCTGTTTTAGAGTTAGCCAGTCTTTTAAAAGAAAAGTACAGAAATAAGGGAAGGTAAATATATTATTAGAGTATCCTATATTGTTTAATGATAGTTTTATTCCCCAATGAATATCGCTATATTTTTCATTAGTTATCAAAGCTTTCATGGATTGGGATTTACCACCACGTGCTTTTACTTCTATGGGAATTAAACTGTCAGCATCTCTGATAAAGAAATCTTCTTCTAATGAACCATCATCTCTTTTGTAGTAGAAAAGCGAATAACCACTTTTGTATAAAAATTCGGAAACAATGCTTTCATATATAGCTCCTTTATAAACCCCCAGGTTTTTGTTGGCCCTTAAATCAAGCTGAGCCTCATCATCAAGCATTGAAATCAGTAAGCCGGTATCAGCCATATAAAGTTTAAATTTGGTGTCATCATAATTCCCTTTTAATGGCAGCTCTGGAAAGTTGAGACAATAACATTTTTTAACTATGCCTGCATCCTGTAGCCAGTCTACACATCCTGCATATTCATAAAATCTAGCACCATGACCTATTTTTGAAATCTGAAATTTTTTGTTTTCTTTTGCCAGCTGCGCAGGAATTGCGTCAAAAACTCTTGTAATTCTAGTCTGATCCGCTCCTTTTGAATATTTTCTTATATCTTCTCTATATGCTAAAACTATCTGTTTTTGAAGTTCAAGAGTGCCAGAAAATGTTCCAGATTCAACATATCTGGATACTACTTCCGGCATTCCTCCTAAAATTATATAATCCATAAAAAGATTTAAAAGTGTCCCAAAAACAGGCTTATTCAGAGCTTCACATTTTATCATGCTGTCTAAAAGATCATTGCGCAGTTCATCGCCATATCCTTTTGCCCATAAAAACTCTTCAAAATCCAGAGAGAACATTTCGCAATCTGTTTTATATCCAACACTAATACTTTCAATCTGTTTATAATTAATGCCTAGTAAAGAACCACTGCATATTACATCGTAGCGACCATCTATGCAGAAAAATTTTAATGAAGTAACTATATCGGGTATTGCTTGTATTTCATCAAAAAAAATAAGCGTAGATCCGGGCACAAATGATAAAGAGGGGTTAATTCGTGTAATGTTCTTTATAATATTATCAGCACTGTACCCGCCATCAAGTATGTTTTTGAATTGTGGGCTTTCAATGAAATTTATTTCGATTACATTAGAGTAAAACTTGTTGGCAAATTCTCTGACTGATTCGCTTTTTCCTATTTGTCTTGCGCCTTTTACAATCAATGGTTTCCTGTTATTGTCTTTAAACCAGCTTTCTAAATATAAATCTATTTTTCTTTTTAGATATTTCATGAAAATACATCTCCGTTGCTTATATTATATTCTTAAATATATGCTTCAACAACAAAAATAGAGCCAATAATAAACAAAAAATAACAAAATTAGAGCCAATAATTATAATTTTATTGCATTTTATATGTCCTTGGATATGCTCAAAAAAATGCTATCAAGATCTTATAACTTGCCAGAGTATCAATGGAAGGACAAGATACTGTCAATTCAAAAACAGAACCGATAAAAGTACCAAGATTTATAGAGATAAGTGAAAGAACCATTGATGATGACAATAATATACCAAAGCCAGAGACCGGCAAGGTATTGTTAAAGTATAAGAACATAACTCTTGAGTTTGATGGTGGCAGCCTTGACAGGACGCTAGAGATAATTGGAAGATGGTAGAGTTTCCTGAAAAGACCATATATCTTTTGTGATTGATACATTGTTACCAGTGAAGTTTGGTGTATTTGCGTAAATGATATTGTCTGGCATAGTTAGTTCTGCTTTCACCTAAGACAAAGCTAATTGTTTTTAACATAGAAGGTGTTTTTACCATTGCCTTCTTTTCTGATTTTTCCTTCATTAAGAAGTTTCATAATCCCTTTTTCAACTGCACTGATAGAAATGCTAGGTCATAATTCAACAATGTCTTTTTTTCTTTATCTTGCCAATCTTTCTTTCAAATGCCAGCTCAACCAATTCGCTTGCGTTGACTTTCTTTTTAACCAATTCAAGACGTCCTTCAAAGTCTCTGTATGACATGTCGATGATTTATAACAGATAATTGATAAATGGTACTGGATTATCATTTTCCTCATGCCATCCTTCCTGGCTTTCGCTTAAGGAATCGTAGTAGGCATCTTTGATTTTGGCAATCTTAGCTTCTAATGAAATATATTTTCCAACATAATATCCGCTGTGATATACAAGCAGGGTAGTCAGTAATCTGCTCATTCTGCCATTTTCATCTCTGAAAGGATGAATACATAGGAAATCATGAACAAATACCGGAATTAGAATTAATGGGTCAACCCTTCCGTCTTCTATTGCTTTATTGAATGTTTCACATAAGTTTTCAATTGCTAGTGCAGCTTCATATAGAGCTAATGGAGTAAAGCTATAGTATTTCTTTAGTGGCAAAAAGAGCTAAGGGATATATTGATATTCATTCATGCTTAAAAATGGACCTTTTTGGATCCATTTTTAAGCATGATTTTTTACAATACCTGTGGAAAACAGAAACAGGATAAAATCATAATATATGGGAATGGGCAACGTTCGTGATGCAGAGGTAATCCTTTGATGCGGACGCCAGAGCGATTATGGATAAGCTGATTCTGGAGGTTAGAACGGTTTGCCATGTGGCAGATGACATGACAACGGTAGAACCGGAATATATCAGAAGTTTTAAATATGAAAGATGGTAAAATTAGTTTATGATACCTTTAGCGGAAAAAATGAGACCAAAGAGTCTTGAGGATTTTGTGGGGCAGAAACAGCTGTCGCTTCTTTATGAGATGATAAATAATGATGCAGTCAGCTCCATGATTTTCTGGGGTCCCCCAGGTGTGGGAAAGAC
>DBOW01000003.1:444-4439 GCA_002299675.1 Solobacterium sp. UBA636 | reverse complement strand
ATTCTTTTTGTGGATGAAATTCATCGTTTTAATAAGGCTCAGCAGGATGCTTTTTTGCCTTTTGTGGAGAATGGTTCGATTGTTCTGATTGGAGCGACAACCGAGAATCCTTCTTTTGAGATTAATAATGCGCTTCTTTCAAGATGTCGAGTGTTTGTTCTTGAAAGCATTAATAAGGAAGATATAGTCAGGCTTTTAAATAAGGCTCTTGTGTCTGAAGATGGATATGGAAATGAAACAGTCAATATAAGTGATAAATGTATTGATATTATTGCGGAATATAGCGGTGGTGATGTTCGTTTTGCCTATAATACCCTGGAAATGCTGATGAATTCTTCCAGAATGGAAGATGGGACCTATTATATTGATGAAGAGAAGGTATATAAGTGTCTTAATCGTCGAAGTTTAAACTATGACCGGCATGATGAGAATCACTACAATATGATTTCCGCTTTACATAAGAGTATGCGAAACTCTGATGTAGATGCCTCAATTTACTATCTGGCCAGAATGATAGAGGGCGGGGAAGATCCGCTTTATATTGCCCGCAGAATAGTGCGTTTTGCCTCAGAAGATATAGGCATGGCAGATTCCAGAGCCCTTGAAATCTGTATTGCGGCCTATGATGCCTGTCACTATCTGGGCTATCCAGAATGCAATGTGCATCTGACTCATGCGGTAACATATTGTGCACTGGCTCCTAAATCTAATTCGCTTTATATGGCTTATGAGGCAGCTAAAAAGGATGCCATAGCTACACAGCACCTTGATGTTCCTTTGCAGATAAGAAATGCCCCTACCAGACTTATGAAGGAGCTCGGTTATGGTGAGGGTTATGAATATGCTCATGATAATAAATATCATGTTACTGCCATGAGCTGTATGCCAGATGAATTGAAGAATCATCATTATTATCATCCAGGTGATCAGGGTACTGAACAGAAGGTTCAGATTAGAATGAAACAGATAGAGGAATTAAGGAGGAAGATAAGAAATGAAAAACAGTGAATGGTTATATAAATGTCTGGAGACAGCCGAGTTTCTCTATGGCATTTTCCCTTTTGAAGTATTAAACAGAATGTATAGACTTAAGGCGTCAGATGATCTTAAATATGATGAAGTCAGTTATTTTCTGGAAGAAACGGTATCTAACTATGTGCTGGAAGATGATGAAATAGCAAGTTTCAGAAAACTTGGCTATGGTACAAAAATCCTAAGACCAACATTATACAGTGAGGATACTGTCAGACTGTTAAAAAGTATTGCGGATAAGCATACCGATCCGGGGGATGCGATTCATATGGATGAAAGAGCACAGACGGCTCTTTTGGCAAGACAGGGAGACAGGCCTTTCTTTATTCCGAGTGTTGAACAGATTGAGTTTTTTCTGGAAGAGGGTTATTTCCCAAGTGCTGAACTGAAAAACGTCTATAAGATATTTAAGAACAGTCTGGAAATAGAAGATGTTTTTGAGATTTTCTTTTATGAAAGTGAATATCAGGATGTTCTGAATATTCTGATGGCTAATGCCGATTTAAGGGATCCTGATGATTTTAGTGAAGTAAGCAAATATATTAACACAATCATGAATGCCTATAACTTTATTAAACAGAGGGATTTAAGAGGCTACAGTCCAAACGAACTGGGAAAGCTGGCACACGGAAGCGACAACGGCGAGGTTGTTCAAAGACTTCAGAGAGAATTTGAAGCTATGGGAGTTAAACCAAAAGAGACTGTACAGAAGAAAACAAAAGTCGGAAGAAATGACCCATGTCCCTGTGGTTCGGGCAAGAAATATAAGCACTGCTGCCTGAGGAAGACGATGGCATGAGCGGGACAACTACCAAGATAGCCCTGGCTTATGCACTCAAGGATTTGTTGAAGAATAAGCCACTTAACAAGATAACAGTAAGTGATATTACAGATAAATGCGGGATAAACCGGCAGACTTTTTATTATCATTTTGCGGATATTATGGAACTGGTGGGATGGATAATCGAGAAGGAAGCTGATGATGCCCTTAAGAACAACACAACCTATGATACCTGGCAGGAAGGTTTTGAATCGCTTTTTAATATGCTTAAGGAAGACAGAGATTTTGTGCTGAATGTCTATCACCATATTCCTGGTGATTATATTGATCGCTATCTTTATAAGGTCACCTACGATCTTCTATATCAGGTTGTTGAGGAGAAATCTAAGGACATGATGGTTAAGGAAGAGGATAAATGTTTCATCGCCAATTTCTATAAATATGGTTTTGTCGGTCTGGTTGTTGAATGGCTGAATCGGGATATGGTGGATGATCCCAAAATGATTGTTTCAAGGCTTAATTCGCTTATAAAGGGCAGTTTTGCTCAGGCTTTAAGTAACGCCAGAATAAATCATTAAGACAATCAGTCTTTGTTGTCGTAATAATCATACACATGAAAGAAGCTGTCTATTCTATAGCTTCTTTTTAATTTGTATTCTATATCTGTAAATACAGGGAGGAATTGTTTTATGTATTATGGTGCAGGAACTTATGAAGCGTTTGCACATCCAAAAAAACCTGAAGGAGCTGACAGGAAATCAGCCTATATTATTGGAACTGGCTTAGCTGGTCTGTCCGCAGCTTTTTATCTTGTAAGAGATGGCCAAATAAAAGGTGACAGAGTTCATCTTCTGGAAAAACTCGAACTGAGTGGTGGTTCATGTGATGGCAGAAAGGATATTACAAAGGGCTTCTATATGCGTGGAGGCCGTGAAATGGATAACCACTTCGAATGTATGTGGGATATGTATAGAGATGTTCCCTCAATTGAAAATCCCGAAGTCTCAGTGCTTGATGAATACTACTGGCTGAATAAAGAGGATCCAAACTATTCTTTATGCCGTGCTTCAATAAATCGAGGAGAGGATGCTCACACCGATAAAATGTTTAAGCTGGACAAGGAATCAGCCATGGCTTTGTCAAAGCTGTTTATCACACCTGAAAAGGAACTTGAAGATAAGAAAATAAGCGAAGTGCTTCCTGATTCTTTCTGGGAAACTAATTTCTGGCTGTACTGGCAGACAATGTTCGCTTTCCAGAAATGGTCCAGTGCTCTGGAAATGAAGAGATATTTATGCCGCTATTGTCATCATATTGATGGACTGCCTGATTTTTCGGCTTTGAGATTTACTAAATATAATCAGTATGAAAGCATGATACTTCCACTTGTTAAGTATCTTGAAAACCATGGTGTGAAGATTGAATATGGCATGGATGTAAAGAATGTGGTTATTGAGGATATTAATGACAGAAAAGTGGCCAGAAAGATCGTTTATGTAAAAGATGGAAAAGAAGGCTCTATCGATTTAATTGAAGATGATCTGGTATTTATTACTAATGGCTGCTGCACAGATACCAGCTGTTATGGCGATCAGAACACCGTTCCTGATTTAAGTGGTATTGAAGATGGCAAGGGTGAGTCATGGGATCTCTGGAACAATATTGCCGCACAGGCTAAAAATGGTGAATATGGCAATCCGATTAAGTTCTGTGGCGATGTTGAGGCTACCAACTGGATGTCGGCTACGATTGAAACTAAGGATGAAGATATTATTAATCATATTATTAAGATCTGCAAAAGAGATCCAAGAAGCGGCAGGGTTACAACCGGTGGTATTGTGACAGTTAAGGATTCAACTGATAACTGGTATTTATCATGGACTATCAACCGTCAGCCTCAGTTTAAGTCACAGGATAAAGACTCTGTTCTGATCTGGCTTTATTCTTTAAGCACAGATAAGCCTGGAAACTATATGAAGAAACCAATGCGTGAATGCACTGGTAAAGAAATATGTGAAGAGTGGCTGTATCATATTGGCATCAGCGATGAAAAGATTGAGGCTTACGCAGCAGACAAATGTAATACCACTACCTGCTACATGCCTTATATCAATGCCTTCTTTATGCCAAGAAAAGAGTCTGACCGCCCTAAGGTAGTACCTGATGGTGCAGTTAACTTTGC
>DBOW01000003.1:0-311 GCA_002299675.1 Solobacterium sp. UBA636 | reverse complement strand
GTTCCTGAGGTTTGGGGATCAAAGTATGATGTTCGTGAGCTTTTGAAAGCCTGTTACTATGCGGTTGATAAAAAGACAATTGATGAGCTGCCTTTAAATCTTAAAGAGAAGTTTGGTGTTGATGTTCTTCTTAAAATGATTAAGAATACCGATGTTGAACAGCTTATAAGGGATTCCGGGCTGCTTAAATAGCTTTTTCCATAATATAACGGGAAACCTTAATATTTCTGATTATTCTGAAGCCGAGTCTTTTGTATAGAGACACGGCTTTTTCGTTTTACTGAATACATAAAGCATTACTGGTTCATTTA
>DBOW01000049.1:2350-4589 GCA_002299675.1 Solobacterium sp. UBA636 | reverse complement strand
GCAAAACACTGGAACGAATTAATTGTCGTAATAATCAGAATATATAAAGTAGTAGGCATAATCTGTGGCCACTTGATCTTCCAGAAAACCTGACTTCTGGTTGATCCATCAACCTGAGCTGCCTCAATCAGCGACTGATCAACATTTCCAAGTGCCGAAACATAAAGAACGATAGGCTGACCAACCGAAGTTGTAAGCAGAATCAGAATGATACAGCCAAGCGCAAATCTTTCATCACCCAGCCAGTTAATATTCTGACTGATCAGACCTGACGCCTTGCCCAGATAATTAAATATTCCATAATAGTTGTTGAACATCCACTTCCATACAACAGTTACGGCAACCGAACCGGTAACTACTGGAAGATAGAATATAATTCTAAATAATGAAGTTGCCCACATCTTCAGATCATAGATAACAGTGGCAACCCATAAAGAGAATACACAGACAATTGGAACTGATACAACAACAATTATTAATGTATTTACTAATGCTTTTCTAAAAATAGGATCGTTAACAAGTTCAACATAGTTGGCGAAACCCACGAATACATCCTGAGTATCACCCATAGTTGAATCAAAGAAACTTGTTACAACACACATTACCATCGGAATGATTACAAAGCCAATGAAGAACACCAGACTTGGTAACATGAAAGCATATCCCGCTTTAGTTTCTCTTCTAATTAACGCCTTACTTAAACTATTATTTTTTGCCATAAATCTCTCTTTTAAGTAATTATTAATTAAAATTGTAGCGCCTCATTGCGTATGCAACTACAGGCGCTACAATGTGCTTCTTAAAATATTCTACAAATAACTAAACTATTTGTTTGCAGTATCGCAGAATTCCTTTACTGCTTCGGCAACATCAGTTCCAGAACCAACCTTCTGAAGCATATTCCACCAAGCAGTTCTAGCTTCAGCCCATCCAGTAGTAACCTGATAGTAGTCACCTAATAATGGCATCAGCTTATTGTATTCAGTCATGATATCGTTACCTGCATACAGGTTAGTCATATCCTGACCACCAGCAGTTTCTCTTACTGGGAAGTAACTTGAAGCAGTTACAGCACTTGCTGCGCCTTCACCAGAAGCCATGTAAGTAATGAACTTCTTGGCAGCTGCAATCTTAGCATCATCACCATTATTGAAGATACCAAAGCCCCAAATACCGCCACAGAGCTTAGCTTCATTTGCAACTTGAGCTGGGAATGCCATGAACAGGATTTCATCGCCGTCATTTGTTAAACCAGCATCGTTGTTGTCTTTATTTAACTGCTGAGCAATGTTCCAGCAGAATGCCATGCTTAATACGCCCTGTCTGAATAAATTGATTTCATCGCCACCAACGATAGAAGCATCGAAGTTGATACCCTTAGTATCTCTTAATGTCTCTAAAGCCTTAACGTTTTCAGCAGAATCAGCTGTGTACTTAGTATGAGCTGCATCAGTGAAAGTACCACCGTACATGTTATTAACGATTGCACGAGTACCCTGGTCACCACCCTGACCGCCACAGAATACTGCAGCTACAGTGTCATATTCACCAGCCAGCAGCTCAACAGCCTTTAAGAAACCATCAGTTGTCCAAGTGTGAGACTCAGCATCTAAGATAGTAGCTACATCAACGCCAGCTTTTTCACAAACAGCCTTAAGTCTTGTGTAGTTAACTGCCATACAGTGAGCAGTCATACAGATTGCGTATTCATAAACTGCGCCTGACTTATGTGTGCATGCTGTTAAAATCTGTGGATAGATTTCAGCCTTGTCAGTATCAGTAACGATGTCTGACAGATCAACCATTAAGCCCTTATCACCCCAGTTGGCAACAAGTCTTTCAGGACCTTCCATAATCAGATCTGGTGCCTGATTACCTTCAATTGCAGTATTAACCTGGTCATCACCGTTAGTGTAGTCTAAGTATTCAACTGTAACCTTAATGCCTTCATTAGCAGCTTCAAAGCCCTTAATTAATTCATTAACAGTATCCTGATTTCCCCAACCACCAATTGGGTAAGTCCATAATGTAATTTCGGTTACATTAGATTCGTCGCCACCAGCTGTTGGCTCTTCAGTCTTGCTGCCACAGGCAGTCAATGTAAGAACCATCATGATGGCAAGAAGCAAAGCTAAAAATTTCTTCATTGTTTCTCCTTTTTACACTTTCGTGTATTCCTTATGACTAAATTGTATAACAAAATTTTGCTTCTTGAAAGCGTTTACAAAACAATTTTTTT
>DBOW01000049.1:1498-2180 GCA_002299675.1 Solobacterium sp. UBA636 | reverse complement strand
TTTAAAAACCTTCTTTGAACAAGCACCACCAGTACCGGTGTAAAAAACAGCGATGGCCAGAAATAATAGGCACAAAGAATTACCAGCAGATACAGAACACTAAACAGAATAGCTATGGGAAGATGAACAACTGTCAGCTTGAAACTGATGCCCAAAAGCTCCTTTAAGCCATATTTATAAGATGCCAGCGTTGGAAACACAAAGGAAATATAGCCTACAAGAAAGACCAGAATGACTATTCCAAAAGTAAAGACCACCCTGCCCATCAAAACTCCACCACTCATCATCTGATAAGAGATCCACATCGACCAGAGCACAAAAAGCACAATCAGCGAAAGAATGACATCTGCCACAATCGCAATCTTATAGTTCTGCTTAATCGACTTGGCAAAACCCTCAATAGGCAAAGCCTTCCTCTCCACCAGATACTTATCTACCGAATAATATAAAGCGCAGAGACCAAGACCCAGGGTAAATACCAGAGAAGAAGTTAAGACAAAACAGATACAAAGGACAAATACATCAAAGGCGTAGCTTACACCACGCCATAGTTCATTGTCCGGATTGAAGAAGCTCTTCATTAAAGGAATTTTGCGTAAGCTGCATCAATGAGCTCAACGCACTCCTTAACTACGATTTCATCCTCAGGTACCAGAGAATATAGAGGCTTTCTGACTCCACC
>DBOW01000049.1:1126-1491 GCA_002299675.1 Solobacterium sp. UBA636 | reverse complement strand
CAGTCAACACCTTCTCTTCTTCTTAATACCTCTTTGATTACGCCATACATATTGCCCTGTGCAGAACACAGCTTGCCGATAATCTCAAGACAGGCGTACTGGATTGGACGTGCCTCCTCATATTTTCCTTCAGCACACAGGTCAAACAGTTTCATATAAAGATCAACCATAGCACCATAGGTACCACCAATACAGCCATCGGCACCCATCGCAAGACCGGAAATCAGCTGCTCATCTGGTCCATTGAAGACAGCCAGTCGCTCACCGCCAATAAGCTTAAATTCCTCAATATCCTGTACAGGCATCGAAGAATTCTTAACACCAACCACCATCGGATTCTCAAGCATCTTATTTAATAAACTCTT
>DBOW01000049.1:0-1031 GCA_002299675.1 Solobacterium sp. UBA636 | reverse complement strand
TCAGCTATTGCACGCTCTGGAAGATGGAAATAAATAGGTGGAATAGACGCAATCGCATCAACACCTAAAGATTCAGCATGCCTTGCCAGTTCCTGAGACTCAGCAGTATTGTTGCAGGCAACATGGGCGATAATAACCATATCACCCTTCTTACGCATTACAGCCTCCAGGGTCTTCTTACGGTCAGCCACAGTCTGGTAAATACATTCACCACTTGAACCGCCAACATATAAACCCTTAACACCTTTCTTTAAGAAAAACTCTGTAAGCTTCTCACACTTTTCCTCGTCTACTTCGCCCTTATCATCATAACAGGCATAGAATGCAGGGAATACTCCCTTAAACTTATCAATTGACATATTGTTCTCCTTTGATTATTCCTTACCCTTATTCTATTACTTTTTCATCAAAAAAATATACAATAAAATAAACAAATACAAAGGAGTACAGCAATGAAAAAACATATTGTCTGCTATGGCGACTCAAATACTCACGGCTATGATGGTGATACAGGACTAAGATTTGATGAAAACACCAGATGGACCTGCCTCTTACAGAAATATCTGGGTGACGAATATCAAGTTATAGAAGAAGGACTGTCAGGCCGCACAACCGTCTTTGACGATCCTCTTCATGAAGGACTTAACGGTTTACAGCTTATAACACCAGTGCTCATGTCTCACGAACCGGTAGATCTCTTAATAATCATGCTTGGTACAAATGACACCAAGGTAAGATTTAACTGCTCAGCTGAAGCTATTGGCATAGGGCTTCAAAGACTCATCAAAAAAGCCAAAGACACCGAATGCTGGACCGACAAACCAAATATACTGGCTATCTGTCCCAAGAACATTGACCATGACTATCTGACAAATCAGTGTGCACTGCCTATGGGCCTGACCTGTGATAAAACATCTGAAGGCCTGTCCGCAGCCTTTAAACAGGCAGCAGAACTTACGAATGTCCACTACCTTGATGCCAACACTCTCGGTTTAACAAACAATACCAACGACTATATGCATCTGGATGCA
>DBOW01000009.1:2665-2987 GCA_002299675.1 Solobacterium sp. UBA636 | reverse complement strand
TAGTTCCAATTATCTTCCCTCCTGTTATCAGGTTATTTACTACTAAGAAGGAAAGACAGATTAAGATGGAACAGCTAAGAGAGGTATCTAAGCAGGAGAAGATTTTATTCCCTATTGTGGTTACTTTAATTGTTTCTTTGATTGTGCCTAGTGCTACACCATTAATTGGCTGTCTGATGCTGGGCAATCTGGTTAAGGAATGTGGTGTTGTGCCAAATCTTACTAACACTATGGGTAATTCCTTACTCTATATCTGTACAATTCTATTAGGCCTTTCAGTTGGCGCAACTGCCAAGGGTACTGAGTTCTTAACAGTTCAGAC
>DBOW01000009.1:2106-2548 GCA_002299675.1 Solobacterium sp. UBA636 | reverse complement strand
GGCAAGGTTAACCCAATGATTGGTGCGGCTGGTGTATCAGCTGTACCTATGGCTGCCAGAGTTGTTCAGAAGGAAGGTCAGAAGGAAGATCCTTCAAACTTCTTATTAATGCACGCAATGGGTCCAAATGTTGCCGGTGTTATCGGTTCGGCTATTGCGGCAGGTATTCTCTTAACAATTTTTGGTTAATTAATATGAAATTCATCGACTTTGAAGCTATTGACTCTACTAACACTTATCTGAAACACAACCATAATAATCTTGAGGATTTTACTTTTGTGAGTGCTAAGTATCAGTCAAAGGGCAGGGGTCGAGGAAGCAGAGTATGGAAAAGCGAAAATGGGACTAATCTCCTGTTTTCGCTTTTAATTAAAGAAGAGTCGCTGATTAATAAATTCAAAGACATATCCATTATCAGTGCCTATTCCTTAATTCAGGTACT
>DBOW01000009.1:1407-1922 GCA_002299675.1 Solobacterium sp. UBA636 | reverse complement strand
CATCCGGCATCTTCTGTTTCACTTATTCTTAACAGGGATATTGAAATAGCTGAGCTGAAGCAGAGTATTTATGAACAGCTGGCTTTTAATTTGCAGAAACTTAAACAAGATGAGGATTTCTATGATAATATCGTTAAGTACGACTATCTTAAAAATAAAGAGGTATATGCCGATATTGATAATGAAGTTAAGAAGATTAAAGTTGTTGGCATTAACCGAGATTATTCTTTGAGAATAGAAGATGGTAATGAGTTTAGAGATTTGTTTACAGGGGAGATTAGTTTTCATTTATGATTAAGGTTATAGTATTGGATATTGATGGAACATTAACTAATTCTGTGAAGGAGATAAGTCCTTTAACCAGACAGGCTTTAATCAAAGCCCAGGAAAAAGGCTATAAGCTGGTTTTAGCCAGCGGCAGACCTACTATCGGTTTACAGAAGTTTGTCAAAGAACTTCATCTTGATGAAAACAATGGTATTCTTATTTCCTATAATGGGGCAGTAGTATCAAAT
>DBOW01000009.1:0-1283 GCA_002299675.1 Solobacterium sp. UBA636 | reverse complement strand
GTACTGGAAGAGGGGGAATATGTAATCTGTGAAGACTGTTTCAATGATACTATTCTCTATAAGGGCAAGGACTTCAAGGTACTGCAGTATGAAGCCAGAATGAATTCCATGATGATTCATGAGGTAAGAAGTCTTGAAAGTTATCTGGATCATGATACCTACAAGGTACTTACCTATGGCAATCCTGATTATTTAAGAACCAATGAAAAACAGATAGCTGAAGGCTTTGATGATGTAAACCATATGTTCTCAGCTGATTTCTATTATGAGTTTACAGCTATGAATATTGATAAGCTTGAAGCTTTCAAGAAATCATTTGACTATAAGCCAGAGGAAGTAATGGCCTTTGGCGATGCGGGCAATGACTTGTCAATGATAAAGTATGCGGGACTTGGCATCTGCATGGGCAATGGTCAGGATGAAGTAAAAAAAGCCGCTGACTATATTACTGATGACAATGATCATGATGGTATAGCCAAGGCTTTGAGCATGTTCTTAGATATTGAGTTAGAGGGTTAAAGCCCTTTTTCTTTTGGCTAGATTCCAATAAGTGAAATCGGAAAGGTATAGGCTTTATCGTTTATTGGACGAATACGGTCTGTACCGCATATAACAAGCCCGGGTTTAATCTCCATCTTATACTTTTCCAGAACACTAAAATTTTTAGTTGGCTTATTCGGGCTTTCGTTTTTCTTGATTTCTACAGGATACAGGCAGTTATTCTTTACTAAGAGAATATCGACTTCTTTTTTATCTATATCTCTGTAATAATAGACATATTCTTTAGGATTTATAGCTTTGTTATAGAAGCTTTTAAAAACCTCAGAAACAACATAAGTTTCAATGAATGCACCACTCATCGCACAATCCATCAGCATCTGTGCATTTGGCCATTTACATAAATATGAACATAAACCAGTATCCATAAAGTACATTTTTGGTGATTTAATGATACGTTTTGACATATTCGGCATAAATGGTTCTAACAGTACGATGATTCCTGATGTCTCCAGAATGGAAATCCATCTTTTGCAGGTATCGACATTAATTCCCAAATCTGAGCAGATACTTGAGTAGTTAAGTTCCTGCGCGGTTCTAAGGGCAATAAATGACAGAAACCGGCGAAATTGCATCTCACTGTCAGCGGCTATTAGCTTTCGAACATCTTTTTCGATATAGGTATCTACATAGGACTTGAAGTAGATGTCTCTGGGTTTAGCCTTAGTCACAACATCCGGGTAGCTTCCTTCAAAAATCAGCTCAAATATTTCCTGTTTATTTCG
>DBOW01000044.1:11015-12901 GCA_002299675.1 Solobacterium sp. UBA636 | reverse complement strand
TCCTGCAGCAGTACCTTCACATACTGCTTAGACATCAGCATTCTTGAAGTTACCTCATAGAAAAGCTGCAGATTCTTTTTTTCGTTCCTGGCTACGGAGACCATCATGACCAGCTGAACCTGTTTCTTATCCCAGAGTATTGGTTTTTTCAAAATCGCAATAGCCGCAAACGTTTCATCGGTGCAGGTCTTATAAGGATGAGGTATAGCAATCATATTGCCAAATTCTGTAATAGCCTTCTTTTCTCTTAAGAGAACCAGTTCCTTAAAGTTACGCGGTACTTTTTTGACAGTTGCCACACGCATGGTCATATATTCAATTACTTCCTCACGGGTCTTGGCAGGCACATTGACAAAGAACAGACGTTTATCAAAGAAGCGTTCAATCGAAACGGTACCAGTCTTATTTAACTGTTTCTTGATACTCTTAACATCATTTTCCTGCAGAAAACACTTTACCCTGATAACCGGAACAGGAATTGGGTCGGTAATTGGTACAGTTGAAATAACCAGATCAATGTCGCTGAAGTCAACCTTGGAAACATTTTTACAGTCACAGGTAATCAGCCTGTTGATATATGGATCAAACTTGCGTCTGTACTGATGTTCCAGCAGCTCAGCTGTCCCTCGTCCTGTCGAACATACCATCACAATGTTTTTCTTGCGGTTGTCTTCCCCTCTTTTTTCCAGAGAAAGATTAATATGTAAAGCTATATAGCCTATTTCATCTTCAGAAATATCTTTCTTTAAAATATCCTTGATAACTGAACAGGCGGATGTAGCAGCCATAAAAGCCATCATATAATGGCTTTTTATCTCATCCAGCAATGGATTTCTCATTACCATATCATATTCAAGACGTGACTTCATGGGAATAAGGTGTAAAGCCAGAGACACTCTTAAATCCAGATCGTCAGAAAGCTTCATATTATATTCCTCATCAACAACACTTAACATATTGTCAACGATTTCCATCATGCCCTCATCTACTACAGTATTTAAATCATTTTCCACCAGCACTGTCTTCTTGCCCAGAAGATGCATTGAAACATAGCCACACTCACTCTCTGGCATTTCAATATCATACAGTGACGTTATTTCCTTTACAATATCTTTCGCCAGTTCATACTCCTGATTCTGTTTTAAAGAATTCAGAAGCTCTTCATCCATAGGCATATAGTTGCCCTCTTCAATACGCTTCAGCGCAATATAAAGATGAACAGCCAGATTGTTAAACGAAAAATCACTCATTATAAAATTATGCTTATCAAAAACCTTCTCCAGACATAAACCAATATCCGAAAGCATATCCTTATCAATTACTTTATCATCCGACTGATAAAGATGTGATATACATAATCTCCTGTCCTTCTCAGAGCCCTTAATTTTAATACCATACTTAGGTTTCTGAACAATTTCCAGATTGTACTGTGAAAGAATTTCTCTGACCATTTTAAGGTCCTGTGACACCGAACCAGGGCTCAGAAACAGCAGGTCAGCCAGATCTTCTATCTTTACATATTCATCATGAGCCAGCAGATATTCACAGATAAATTCAACTCTCTGCTTAGGAGAATCAGGGATATCGTTTTTTCTTTTGGTGCCGATTATCTCATTAAAACCCACAGAATCAAGAATTAATAAAGAAACACCATATCTTGGCTTGGTATTGATTTCTACTACGTCACTTAAAGTTTCCTCAATAAGTTTAAGCTCATTACGTATGGTCTTATCCGACAGATCCATTTGCGAAGCTATGAAACTAGTAGTAACATACTCATCTTCTTTTAAATAAGATAATATTTCTTTTTGTCTTCCAGTTAGCATGGTTGAACTCTCTATAATTATGATAAATTATTAAATCTTACTCTGTCAAAACAATTTATA
>DBOW01000044.1:905-10924 GCA_002299675.1 Solobacterium sp. UBA636 | reverse complement strand
CGCCTATATCATAATCCTTTAATTTAACTTCCTTCTTTTCTTTAGCTGTATAACAGTCCTTTCCCTTGGCTTTGGACTTATACATCAGCTTATCAGCCTGTGAAAAGAAATTCTCTATCCTGTCACCAAGAGATGGTGTGGCAGTATATATGCCAATAGAAACAGTCACTGGTTTTATATCTTCACCAGGCTTTATTGTCTTTAAAACAGACTGCCCCTTCTCCATGATGGAACATACCTCATTCATTTCCATATTAGAGAATATAGCCATAAATTCTTCGCCGCCATATCTAAATAACATACCGCCGTTTTCTTCAATCTCTTTTCTGAAAACCGCTACAGTATTCTTTAATACCTCGTCACCTATTTTATGCCCATAAACATCATTAAACTTCTTAAAATCATCAACATCTATCATGGCGGCTGAAAGCTTTGTCTGCTTAATAAAATTCTGTCTCACTATTTCATCAGCCATATTATTTAAAGTCTGACGATTATAAACACCCGTAAGACCATCTTTCCTGGAACTGTCCTCGGTATCAATCTGGCGCTTAATCGATGTACGCTTAGTGTAGCTGTTTAATCTCACCGCAATAAGCGACAGAAATGAAAAACACAGAAAATTAACCACATTGAGCTGATAGCGATCTGGGTTCATTAAATAAGTACCCGACACAAGAAGTATTGAAACAATAACCTGAGCAATATTATAGATATTTTCATCAATATAGATAATTGATGGCACCAGCATTATTACCGAGGCATAGATTAGAAAACCATAAGAAATACCATATGCAGTATTAATAAATATCGAAAGCACTGACCAGACCGTTATATAAATCGCATATGCCATCTCTATACGGTAAAGACTATTATAAAACTGTTCTATCTTGTCGTGTGACACAAGATAGTAAAGCGAATAAGCAGAAACAGCCAGGCATACCAGACAGTTCAGAAGATAGGGAATATTGCCATCAATCCTGGGATTATCTGGAATAAACCAGGCGACAATAAATACTGTCTGTATCGCTATAACACAGATTAATGCCAGCTTCGCAATTTTGAATGAATCGGCTACCGCCATCTTTTTCATTCTTTCATCAAGTACATGTCTTTTAATCATCATTTATTCACCACATAAGTATTGCGGCCATTGGCCTTGGCACTATATAAAGCCTCATCAGCTTTATTGAAATAGTCTCCAATCTTTTCACCCTTTTCGGGCTGTTTAACATATATTCCGCAGGAAACCGTAATATTTACCTTAACACCATTAAGCAATATCTCTGTTTCAGAAAGCCTCTTCATAAATTCCCTGACAAAATTAACAGCAGAATCTAAAGTACAGTCACTCAGAATAATCAGAAACTCCTCACCGCCATACCTGAAGATGCTGGCATTATTTTCATCGCACATAATTCTGGCTGTATTGGCAATGATCTTTAAAGCCTTATCCCCGCACAGATGACCATAAGCATCATTAATCTGCTTAAAATAGTCAACATCAAACATAATACAGCCCAAATTCTTTTTATTTGAAAGACAGTATTCAAAAAGCTCGTCACTTGTCTCGTTCAGTTTCTGACGGTTATAGACACCAGTCAGATGATCCTTCCCAATCAAATATCTAAGTTCCACTTCTCTTTTATAATTCAGATACTTTGTTTCCCTGTTCATATTAAAAGAAGAATAGGCAACATAGATAAAAATAATAAAGTTGGCAATATTAACAAAATAGTTGCCAGGAAGTAAAAAATAAGTAGCCACCATCAAAACAGCTCCACAGATCATCTGCATAACATTCATTAACGGTTTATCAAAATAACCAACTGAGGGAATAAGCACTATTGCGGTTGCGTATACCAGATAAGAAAAATTAGCCATATGGTCACCATCAAAAATCGTAACTATAACCGACCAGATCATTAAAGTAATCGAATAGGCCGTCTGGGCATAATAAATCTTTTTATAGCCTTCCTCGCCCTGCTTCTTAAAATAAGGCAAAACAAAATAACAGGCAAAAGAAACAAGAAACATATAAATGTAAAGAACTATATAACGAAAATCCCTAATGTTGCTTATTGACTTATCTCTTAAAAACCAGGATATCGCAAAACCAAGATTAATGAGACCCATAAATCTGGTTGCCTTACGAAAAGGGATCAGTGAATCCAGCACCGCCAGTTTCTTGATCTGCTCATTGATTTCTTTTTCGCTAACCCCTTTAATCATAAATTACCCTAACATCTATTATTTGTTTTCTTAATACCCTTAACACCTGGGATGATAATAGAATAACCCTCAAGAGTAATCATTCCATTAATATCGGTTCCCCTCTTACCCGAACTTCTGATCATTATTTCACCATATTCTGGATGAATCCACGGCAGTTCCATCTGGACAATATTTCCTGAATTAATCATACAGTCAACCTGATTAATTACATAATTTATATGGCCCGGTTTAATGCGGCTGAACCAGTACTGGTAACAGTCAACTGGCGTATATTTCCTGTCCATGCCCATGAGTTTCTCCATAACCTCATCGCAATGCATGCCACAATATCCTTTATCCTTATCAATTCTGACCATCCAGATACCGACATTGTTCTTTCTGAGAATATCTCTGGTATCAAAATTAACAACATTGTTTAGCTCGTTACTTTCGTATATCCTGGTGACAAAATCAATACGATCCTTATATTCCCTGGTATTATTATCAATATAAGCCTTCTTAATATATTCCTTATTCTGTGGCTTATCAAAGAAATAACCCTGGAAAACATCTGGATTAAGACACTCGAGAGTATTTAATTCCTTAATGCTTTCAACTCCCTCACAACAAAGAGAAATATTATTGTTTTTAGCCAGATCCACAATTCCCTTAACAATATTGTAGTTATAGGCATTTTCATTTATGGAAGAAATAAAATATCTGTCTATCTTTATTTCATCCACCCCATACTGCTCAATATAGGAAATATTAGAGTATCCCTTTCCAAAATCATCAATAGAAATATGAATACCATAGTTCTTCAGCTTAAGTATAGTATTGTGAAACTCATCGGTATAAGAAAGCTTCATAGACTCCGTAAGTTCAAGAGTCAGACAGTCACCATTTAAATCAAGAGACTTTAAAACAGCTATTATTCTATCGGCAAGATTTTCATCCTCAAACTGTACGGTTGATAGATTAACCGACATATGCAGGTCAGATATAGTTTTGCGCCACTCGGCAAGCTGTTTCAGTGCAGTTTTTAAAACCCACATGCCGACTTCTTTAATCATACCTGTCTGTTCAAGAAGCGGTATGAAACGGTCAGGGAAAATTCTCTCACCATTTGGAAGATTGTATCTTAAAAGAGCCTCCAGACCATGGATACTGTAGGTATTTGACCTGATCTGTGGCTGATAAAAAAGCTCAAAACCGCTGAAATCATTGTGAATAGAATTAAGCATCTGATCACACAGCAAAACATCTTCAATCTTTTCTCTGGCATCTTCATTGGAGAAAAACTGAACTTTATTGCCGTTTGCCTTGGCTTTTGACAAAGACATCATACCGGCATTAATCACCTGTGCAGATTCTAAAAACAGCTCCTTTTTTACTGGTGTTATGGAACCGGCAAAAGTGCAGAAATCCTCTAATTCATTACAGATAGAAAAATATATTTTAGAAGCTGCATCATCATTCTGTGCATTTACTATTACGGCAAAATCATTATTGTCTACATGATAGGCGCCAATGACATCTTCTGTATTTTCAATTGTAATCGCAATTCTTTTTAAAAGCTCATCGCCATAATCTACTCCATATCGCAAATTGATAGCCGAAAGAGAATTTACATCCATTAAAACAAGATAACGATTATCCTCATCCAGGTATTTATCCATATCCTGTCTCAGCTTTGCCTTATTGAACAGACCGGTTTTTATATCATAAAGATGACGCATGGCATCTTCTGATACTCTTCCAATAAACAGAAAAGGTTTACCTGTTTCATCATTCACAACCGTTCCTCGACAGTTAATCCAGATTATCTCGTTGTTCGAATTAATCCAGCGATAACTAAGATCGTGATAATCCTTCTCACCAGAAAACACCTTTTCAAGATCATCTGACAGCATTTTCTGGTCCAGCGGATGAACTATTTCCAGAAGCTTTGGAACCGTTGCAACTCTGTCTATATCATACTTCCTGTCAATGTCCGAAAAAAACCAGATTGAACCGGTTTCAATTTCGAGCATATAAAGATATGCACTGGTACACTTACCGACTTTATCAAGAACCTCACGGTAGTTCCTGATAATTGCCATTTTCTTTTCCATTATCCACCCCTTGATTTGTGATACTACTATTGTACTTCAAAAAGAAGCTGTCTGCCTCATCTATCGGCAAAACTCTTGCATAAAAATAACCCTGAATATAGTCCGCAGAAGCTCTTAGGACCATTTCATCCTGAAGCTGGCTCTCCACGCCTTCGCACAGCACCATTATCCCAAGACTATGGGCCAGTTCAATAAAGCCCTTAAGAAAGGCAAAGCCTCTTTCTTCCACCGCTTTAACCACTATATATCTGTCTATTTTTATCAGATCTATTGGATAATCACAGAGATCTGAAATTGAAGAATAGCCACTGCCAAGATCATCAAGAGCTATCTTAAAACCATTCCTTTTACATGAAACAACATTCACATAAGCCTGTTCATGATCGGATATCAGACAATCTTCCGTAAGTTCCACAACCAGACTGGAATGATTAAAATCATGTCTATCGACAACCTTTTTCATTCTTTCTTCAAAATCTTTTCTGGAAAAAGTCTGTCTGGTAAAGTTGCACGAAAACCACAGATTTTTCTTATCTGTATCCTTGTATTTCTCAAGAAGTGCACAAACCTTATCAAAAATATAGAAATCAAATTCATCTATCAGACCCGAATCAATGAGTGCCTCAATATACATATTGGGTTTAGTTAAACCAAACTCCTGATTATACCAGCGCGATAAAATCTCGCCGCCAGCAATTTCACCTTTATCATCCACAATATACTGCAGGAAAATATCAAACTCATCGTTATCAATTGCCTGTTTAAGACGACGCTCAAGCTTTGTTGTTCTTTCCTTCTTAAGAAGAATATCATGCGAAACAAAATATATTTCTCTGTTTTCTGAAACGGCCATATCATAGCCATACTGTGCATTTGAATAAACCTCATCAAAGCTCATGCCAGCTTTCTCAAGACGGTAAACACCAGCAGAAAAACCTGTTTCATAAGTCTTAATCAGCTCACTGGCGGTATTTATTTTTCTTAAAAGTTCGCTTATATATTCCCTGGCTGACATATCGTTGGCACTTTGAAACAGAAGGGCAAATACCCCATCTCTAACTCTTGAAAGAACATCATCTTTTTCAGCAGAACTTTCCAGAGTGACTGCAGCATTCTTCTGAATTTCGTTCAAAGAATCTATGCCAGCGTATTTTTCTATAAAATGACTGTCGATACCGATATAGGCCAGATAGAATAGGCTATAGTTTTCTGAATGCACCATAGCTTCATAGTTTTCTTCCAGATAAAGATAGTTTCCGCTTCCAGTTAAAGGATCAAGATATTTGGATCTGTTCAGTTCCTTTTCTTTTTTACGGTATTTTTGATTTTTATAAATCATAAATACCAGCAATAAACCCATTATAGCAATCACTCCAAAGCTATATATCGGTCTGTTTTCTTTTGGGTTATTTAAGCTGTCACTTTCAAGTACCAGCCTCAGGAGTTTTTCATCATCATATTCATCAAGACAGGTTCTAATCAGCTTAACTGTATCCTCATCCATTATTTTGGTGAAACCAATATAAATACTGGTGCCATTATAATTTAAAAGATAATATTCACTTACACCATATACAGCCAGGTTTTTACCATGTACCGAAATAATATCCGCCTGAGAGTTTCTGGCCATCTGTTCCTGCCTGTTGTCTGTACCCTTGGATATATAGACAAACTCCAGACCGGTTTTTTCTTCTATTTCTCTATAAATATCTGTCAACACACCCTTATATTCACCACTTGCCATATCATAGTATTCAAGAGGATAAAGATCAGGATTGCCACAAATATAGATTTTATCGCCATCAACTGCTTCACTGTTAAAATCCAAAGCATTCGCTTTGAAAGGTATAAACAACAATATAAACAGAATAATCAGAACCCTTCTCATTTAATATCTATCTTCTTTCTTTCTATTCTTCCCCAGGACAGTTTTTTCTTATTATATCCTATTAGGGCTGTAGCTCTGACGAATGCCATTACAAACCTTAAACCACCAATCTCAAAAAAACACAGCATTATTGCCTTAAGCACATCACCAGAAGAAATCCTCAGGTCAGAAATCTGTACCCGGGCAAAAAAGGCAGTTAGAGTCAGTATACAGCCAAAGCCAGTGTATACAATCAGAAATACTATCATAAACGGAACATTTATCAGATCTATTGCCCAGGCGATAAACATCGATATTAAACCAAAAACTTCAATAAAAGGAGACAGGAATTCAAACACAAAGAAATATAAATAAGACAGTGCAATTGCCCCAAAGCGTGGATTAAGCAGCATACCAATGTGTTTAGCCAGTGTCTGAAAAAGACCAATATGCCATCTTTTACGCTGTTTTCGCAAATCTCTTAAACTCTCTGGAGCCTGCGACCAGCAGACAGCATCAGTAGCATAGCGTATCCTGTAATCCATATTATTCAAAATACAGTATTCATGAAGCTTTACAACCAGTTCCATATCTTCACCCATGGTTTTACTGTCATATCCCCCAGCTGCAGTCACAACATCTTTTTTAAATAAACCAAAAGCTCCCGAAATAATTAAAGATGCATTGAATTTATCAAACAGAATACGTGAAGCCAGGAAGGAACGGTCATATTCCAGTACCTGCATGGCAGCTATAATATTATCCGGCAGATGATAGTTCTTTACTCTGCCATTTTCGATTTTTACCCCGTTGCATGGCCTTACTACGCCACCAGCTGCTACAACATTTTCTTCTTCAATCACCGGTACAACAATCTTACTGAGGGAATCATACTGCAAAACCGAATCTGCATCCATGCAGATAAAATAAGGATACCTGGAAATATTGATTCCCATATTCAAAGCGTCAGCCTTACCCCCGTTTATCTTTCTCACCAGGGTTAATGGAACTTTCAGATCTGATGTTTCATAGACAGCTTCTTCTCTTTGACAGCTTATTTTTTTCGGTATAGGCCTTTCACTTTGCCGCATGTCAAAAGCCTCTATAAGCTTTCTGGAAGTTTCGTCTCTTGAGCCATCATCAACCACAATTATTTCATAAAGCTTATAATCCAGAGTGAGCAGAGACTTAACTGTCTCTACTACTGTAACCTCCTCATTATAGGCAGGCACAATTATACTAACTGGTATATAGTAATTCTGGTGAATTGTGTTTTTAAACTTTTCCTGTTTTCTTTTGCGATACAGCTTAACAGATCCAGAAACAACCGACACAAAAAGAAAAACAGAATAAATCACCATATATATCACAAAGAAATAATTGATTCCCTCCAGCATACCTTTAAAAAAAGTATACACATCATCCCTTATGAACATGTTCATTCTCCTTAACAGTATTACGTTTTAAAGAATAGGCAGCTATCTCTCTGGCATAGCGATCATCTCCATCAAAAATATCAATCAGATCAAAATAATCAACACCCAGCTTACTCAAAGAAGCAGCCGCATTATTTCTTACATACCAGTTTCTGTCGTGAAGCAGATTAATAAGCACCTCCTTTGTTTGAGGATAGTCATAAATGCTCAAAGCTGAAGCCGCTATCGCCTTACATTCAAAGCCCGATTTATCTTCGTCACTAACTGACTTTATTATCTGTCTGTAAGCTCTTAAATCTGGATACTTTCCAAAGTATCGGATACACGAATAATACAGTTCACTGTTTCTTTTTGACTGAACCATTACTTCAAACATCTGTTCAGCATATTTATAGCCCTCTTCACTGAAACGGAAATACTCCAGAATTACCAGCTGCATATTTTCATTAAAAACATGATAATGGCTCCACAGCTTTTCTGAGAGTTCTTCTTCATCGCCCGCAAAAGTCAGCAAGCCATCACAAAGAAGCCGTTTATTATGATAATAATCTTTATCATTTATTATCTTCAAGGCGTTCACAACTGCTTCAGCATTGCCGATAGAATATAAGGCCTGCAGAGCGTTCTCTCTGGAATAAAGCGAAGAGTGCCTTACCAGTTCATGCAAAGTTGAAATGACTGCGTTATTATTTGTCATATAAAACAGACTGTATTTCTTGATAATATAGGGAAAATAAGCTGCCTGCAGCTCCTGTTTCCTTATATAAACTGAAGTAAGGTCAACAAATACCGGAGTAAGTGACTCAAGATACCTCTTAGCCATTTCATCATCTTCCTTCATGAGACCTTCTAAAGCCAGATCAAAGGCCTGAAGATTATCTATATTCTTCAGCTTTCGATACATATATTTTTTATGTTTATCATCTATTCCTGTTTCCATCTGTTTTCTGATTAATTCAGCAAATCTATTATTATTCTTATTCAGCCTTCTATCCTGAAAAGAAAACACAAAGATACAGACTATATTAAACACAATCATCGAAACAAGAACGGCCAGAAAAAGATAAATCAGATTCTCAATCTTCATGAATTATCCCTCCAGACTTTCTGAAGCATATAATAAGACTTCTTCAATCTTTCGTGGTATGTAACAGTATTTCCCCAGCCTTTTAATTCACATGGTTCCATATGTATGCGGCCACTGCTGTTTTTATCTCCCAGACCAATATACATCTTATCTATCTGAATAAAATCTACTCCATAGTTTTCATAATAATCATCATGAACAGTCATTCTGGAAGGGTCGGAAAAGTTCAGCAGTTGCCATGGCAGTCTGATTTCAATATAGTCACCATTCACCATAAAATCGCTGATTGAATCAAAATCAGAACTTTCAGGATTACCGTTTCCATATCTGAGTTTCCCAGTTTCAAAAACCTCAGCCAGGGCTTCATTATCGTTATACAGCAAAGCTGTTGCCGTCTGCAGTATCATGTCGATATTCACAAATTTCGGTGAATCTATATCTGGTATATTACCCTCCAGATAGCTGTCAAAGCCATAGACATTCTGTGAATAAGTACTTCTTAAAGACTCATATCTCTCCTGCACCTGTATTCTTGAACTGTCTTTTCCGTTTATTGTGATTAAAAAATCAGCTGCTCTGTCAAACTTAATATCATTAGCTTCATCGTAGCTTGACCCAGACTTATATGTTGTATCAATCGGAATATAGAGAACATCATTGTCAAAATCAAAATCTTTCTTATAAACCATCAGATAAATATAGCGCTCATCATATTTATAAGAAATAGAACTGTCCCCATAATCACAGACAACATCATTCCTTGTCCATTCACTTATATCCCCATCGTTATAGCTTACACATTTATCTTCGCCCGGATCAAAACTGAGCAGGCCAAAATACTGTTCATTAGTCTGAAAATCAGACCAGTATGGTGTTCTTCTTAGATTTACTGCATACATTGTATTCCAGGTTCTTTTAAACCACTCATCCTGCCAGGTAAAGACAATTGCCCCGCTTGAACCAGCTGACATAATATCCTCATAACAGCTGATTAGGGCATATCCCTGTTCAGTCTCGGAGGTGTTACCCTGATTACGATTGGTATTCTGGTCTTTCTGGGCCATGCCACGTCCTGTGGAAACCCCAAATTCCGATATTACCACCGGCATTGTATGGTGATTGTTTATTGCCTGAAGATAGGCTTTATAGGTATTAATTTTTCCATCTTCAGTCAAAAATGATGAAACATCACTGATACCATAATCTGAATAATTATCAATATAATTAAAACAGTCCGGATAATACGGATATATATGATAAGAAGCAAACTGGCCTGAAATAAATTCATCCGTTGTCTTAAT
>DBOW01000044.1:0-737 GCA_002299675.1 Solobacterium sp. UBA636 | reverse complement strand
CCTATTTCTGTCAGCATCACTTCAAAAGCTGAAGCATCAGAAGAAGAATACATGTATTTACCCTCATAGGAAAGATTATCATCAGCATATTTGTGATCAGTATAGGCAACAGTCAAATCTTCCCATTCAACACCCAGAATATAGCCGATTACCCACTTTGAAATATCCTTATTATAAGTTCCGCTGCCAGCTGATGCCATTGTGCCAAGAGATATTTTCTTTTGGCCATGGACAACATCAATCATTGTCATACAGTCACTGAGAAATTTATCCTTAAATTCCTCATCATAGGCATCACGATGCGAATTCTGAATATAGTCATTAACCCAGACACCATGAATAAGATATAAGGGATCATCATTATTCTCATTAAACTCATAGAAAGCATTATAGAAAGTATCATTCTGAACTGTGTAAATACGTAAAGTATTGGCTCCCATTTCCTTAATCTGCTTAAACCATCTAAGATAAGTCTCTTTGTCTATCTTAAAATCAGTAGACCATTCCCCAGGCATGCCAGAACCCATGTTTACCCCTTTTATTTCAAAGACCTTATATCCATTTCCATCATCCAGCAGAATCCTTTCACCATCGGTTTTCACAAAGCTGCTTATTTCTTTATCGGGGTTTAAATCAATATAAAAACCATAGCGATAATAAAGAGTATCACCCAATAATATCAATATGAATACACTGGCTATAATAATTATAAATTTCTTCATATTCCCTCTTTAATT
>DBOW01000092.1:37708-40911 GCA_002299675.1 Solobacterium sp. UBA636 | reverse complement strand
TGAAATATTGTTTCCCAGATCGTAGTTCTTGTCGCCATCGCCAGAAGTAACAGTATCAATTCTGTTTCCATTTACATAGATATCAGCTTTATACTGTATTGGTCCATAGATCCATGAATAGTCGAAGATACGTTTGCCCGTTACATCAAGAATCTTGGTTCCATCGCTCTTATAAAGCGAGATATCCTTTGTATCATCTGCCTCTTCCAGAGCATCTTCATCTGGATACGTTGGCCATTCTAGATGCAGGGAAGTACCGGATAATGTTACCTTAGGTTCACCAGTCATGCTTTCAACTGAAGCGCCTTCTGGCTTAACCAGATTGGCATACTTTGAATTTGAATTAATATAGCCGCTGGTAATATATTCTTCATCCATTCCTTCAACAGTAGCCGCATAAGGGAAGGTACCGATAATGTGAGTAATCTTGGAAATTCCGCTTGGTTTTTCAATATCCTCTGGAACTCCATAGCTTTTTACTGTCTGATCCAGAATAAGCTTGGTAATTTTACCCTTGATATTCTGATTATAGACTGAAATAGACATGTAGGATATCTTATCTTTCTGAGCTTTTTCATAGCCCATCCAGGTAGCTACAGTATATTCGCTTGTTCCAGCTACTACCCAGCCATCCTTGATTGATCCGTTTGGAATATTGTAGGCAGCACCTTCAGTACCCCAGTTTGTTGTACCTGTCTTGGCATAGACTGAATAAGTGTCATTTCTGAACAGTCCCATCAGATTAGGATAACCGCCAGTTACATTGTGTTTAAGCAGTTCTGACATCAGGAAACATGACTGTTCACTTAAGAGGTTATAAGACTCTGTCTTGGCTGTATATGGTGCCTTGTCAGAGAGGAATTCAATTTTTGAAATAGTATGCGGTTTATTATAGTAGCCGTTGTTAAACAAAGTTGCGTAGGCTCCAGCCAGCTGTTCACAGGATACCTGCAGGCCTTTTCCGCCAATGGCATACTGCTCATCAAAGTCGTTGGCATCAATATTGAAGCCCATTTTCTGCATATAATCTACCAGATAGGCATCACCTTTTGCGTCCTGCAGCTGTCTGATGGTCTGAATAGCTGGTGTATTAAGGGACATCGCAACGGCATATTCAAGCGTTACATCACCCGCATAGGTATTTGTAGAATTGGCAATTATATAATCGGTTCCGATATAGGTTGTTGGCTGATCGGTTATGACATGCGATGTAGACCAGCCCAGAACTTCAAAGGCCTGTACATAATCAAGTATAGGCTTAATTGATGAACCTGGCTGTTTATACTGTTCAGTTGCATGATTGAGCAGCAGGGCACCACCATCGGCATAGTTTCGGCCACCCAGAATTCCTGCAATCTCACCAGTTGAGTTATTAACACATATTGAGGCAACTTCGAATTCGTCATCAGGATATTCAAAGTAGCCATCGACCTCTCCTGCCTGAATTTTGTCCATCAGCTGCTGGACATTTTTATCCATGCAGGTAGTTATTACCATTGGAGTTGTATATGGATCAAGTCCAGTTACATCATATACTTCCTCAACTACCGCGTCGATATAGGCCTGATAAGGAATACCTTCATTGGCACCACGATGGTTCTCTGAAGAATTATAGAGGAAGTCTTCCACTTTTGTAGAAAGAGCCCAGGCATATTCAGAATCAGAAATATAGCCGTGATAATGCATCAGATAAAGAACTTCATCTCTTCTTTCCTGGGCATATTCCAGATAATTAAACGGATTAAACAGATAAGGAGAATTAATTACTCCCGCCAGCATCGCCGCCTCTGGAAGATTGAGCTCAGAAACATCTTTGCCATAATAATACTGTGAAGCTTTCTGAACACCACGGATATTCTGTGATGTACCGCCGAAATTAATTTTGTTTAAATAATTTATAAAGATATCTTTCTTGGCTGACTTTGTTTCAAGTTCCAGAGCCAGAGCGATTTCCTGCACCTTTCTCTCAATTGATTTAGCTGCACCCTGTCCAGCCTCATCATCTACGAAGTAGGTATTCTTGATAAGCTGCATTGTGAAGGTTGAACCGCCCTGCGAAAACGACATGGTCTTCAGATTGGAGAAGATAGCCTGAACAAAACGCGGGATATCAAAGCCGTTGTGGGAGAAGAAACGGCTGTCTTCAACGGCTACAAAGGCATCTATCAGAGAAGTTGGCAGATCCTCATATTCAACATTCTGTCTAAGTACTGTACCAAGCTCTGAAATCTGTTCTCCATTTCTGTCCAGGATAATACTTGATTCCGCATTGTTAAAGTCATCGAGTGAAAGCTGCGGTTTATCCTTAAGCATAGTGACAATTAATACGCAGCCTGCCAGTACTGCCGTTAAACCAAGAAGGGCAATAACCGAAACGATAATAGCCGCAACATTGGTCTTATCGACTTTTTTCTTCGCTTTTACTTTTTTCTTTTGCATACTCATTTTCCTTCTAAATCATAAACCTTATCAACGGTTGACAGATAGTCACAGGGGATAAGATATTTATAATCGATCCGGTGCCCGTTTTCCCTGATCCATTCATAGGGAAGTGACCTTCTGTCGGTAGTGTAGTAATAATCTACAAAATCCTCAGCCCTGATTAAATATGTTTCATCCATATTAACCATTCTTAGAATAATAAAGGCTATAGCCCCATGCCTTAAACAGGCTGCCAGATGTCTTATCTGATGGGGGTGAATCGAAGAAAAAGGAAAGGCGGTCAAAGAACGACATTCCTTTGCCTCAAAATCAATATATTTACCCTTATATATTCCGTTATAGTCAGTAGTCGAACTCTCGGCATAGTAAGCTTCAGTTATCTTGGCTTTATTTCTGGCGGGGTAGTCTACCTTGACTATAGTAACTGGCGTAGGTTTCTTATGAATCACCGCCTTATCTTCATCCAGATAGTAAGTGTTGGACTGATTAATGTCTTTTTCCAGAGACATACCGCGATTAGAGAAACTTTTCTGATGCGTTACTTCTTTGGCACTTTTGGCGTTTGGATAATTCATATACAATATTATATATTATTCATCTTAGAATATTTTCACATAGTTTCACTTAATTATGGCTGTATAATTAATATTAATAAACCGGAGATTAACCTTGCGTACTGTAAATATCGAAAACAGAAAAGCCCGACAGATAGAAATAATGGAAAAAACCTTTGACTGCTACGCAGAAAAAGGCTTAAACAG
>DBOW01000092.1:31416-37558 GCA_002299675.1 Solobacterium sp. UBA636 | reverse complement strand
GAAGACCTTTTCAGCTTTATTGAGGAAATACCTTACTGGACAAAGAAACAGCATGGCAAAAAATATCGCCTGATGTACCAGATCTATTCACATCCCAAATACCATGAATATGGCCGAAATTTCTTTAAAGGGGTAGATGAAAGATACAGCAGATATGCGGAAAGTCTGGAAGAAAAACTTCATATTCCCAGCGAGATACTTACCGGTCTTATTTTTATCCTGATCAGAGCCTGTGTTCATTACGCGCTTTTTGAAGATGAATTTTATCTTAAAGCTCAGCTTTCTGTCCTGAAGGAAAGCCTAAATATGTATCTGCGCAAATACGGCAGTTAAAAACTATGGAGGTGGATGATGTACAAAGCAGCTTAAGCCAGGTACAGCTTAATGTACCATTAATTAATAGAAGAGGTGCATAATGCTAGAAATTAATAATTTGAATATATCTATTAAAGACAGAAAATATCTGGATAATTTTAATCTTGTGCTTAAAGATAATGATAAAGCTGCCATCATTGGTGAAGAAGGAAATGGAAAATCCACTCTCCTTAAGACAATAATCAATAAAGCCGATTATGCCATTACTCAAGGACTAATCAACACTCATAACTGCCATATTGGCTATATGCCTCAGAAAATAGAATATCAGGGCTCTGTTTTTGATTATCTCTTTTCAACAGAATATGATTATGAAACGGCACAGAGTACTTTATACAGAGAACTTGATTTCCTGAATCTTCAGCCAGAATTAATATACCGTGATATGGAAACCCTAAGCGGTGGCGAAAAAGTAAAAGTCTGTCTGCTCAAACTCAAACTGAACAGATATGATCTTTATCTGCTGGATGAACCAACAAACGACCTTGATCTGGAAACGCTGAATCTGCTGGAAACTTTCATTAACGAAACATCTGAGCCGATACTTTTTATCAGTCACGATGAAACACTTATTCAAAACTGTGCCAATATAATAATTCATATCGAGCAGCTAAGAAAAAAGACTGTCTGCAGCTGTTCTGTTTTTTATGGTGACTATATCAGTTTTACTGAATTCAGAAACAATACTCTCTCTATCCGGACAAGACAGGCCTTAAGCGATGAAAAAGAATTTGCAATAAAAAAAGAAAAACTGAACAGACTTATGAACAAGATTGAATATGCCCAGAATAACGTATCAAGGCAAAATCCCCACGAAGGCTATGTTCTGAAGAAGAAAATGAAACAGCTTAAATCCCAGGAAGGAAAACTTGGCAGTGTACAGCTTAGAGAATATCCTGACTCTGAAGAGGGGATAAGTTTCTTTTTTGAAAACGTCAAAAGTCCTGAAGGAAAAAGGATTCTTGATTTCAGTCTTGATAAACTGATGATTGATGAAAGAATACTGGCGAAAAACATTCATCTTTGTCTAAATGGCGGCAGTCATATTGCGATTACAGGCCAAAACGGTTCTGGAAAAAGCACTCTGCTGCATCTGATTTATGAATCTCTTAAAGACAGAAAAGATATAAAGGCGGGTTACATGCCTCAGAACTATGAAGAATGTTTTGATACAGAATATGTGCTGGATTATCTGGTTAAAGACAGGAAAGCTGAAAATATCACAAAGGCTTTAACCATGCTTGGCAATATGAAATTCACAAAAGAGGAAATGCAGGGGCCTGTTAAAGATTTAAGCGGTGGCTCAAAAGCTAAGCTGATACTGGTTAAGCTGTGTCTTGAAAAATATGATGTTCTTCTGCTGGATGAACCATCAAGAAATTTATCACCCTTATCATGTCCTGTACTTAGAAGGGCATTAAACGGATATGATGGAACTATTATTATGATAAGCCATGATCGGAAACTGCTTAATGAATGTGCACATTCAATATATAGATTAGATGTTAATGGCTTAACACAAACTGTTTAAAATAACATATAATTATTTCATGCGTATAGGAATTTTTACTGATGCCTATGATCCAGATCTTAATGGTGTTGCGACAAGTGCCAAGGTTCTTTATGAACAGTTCACAAAACTTGGCCATCAGGCTTATGTTGTCTGCACCCACTCGGATAAAGTAGGCTTTAAAAAAGAGGGAGATATTATCAGGCTTCCAGGCATTGAACTTAAAAACTTTTATGGTTATGGCATAGTGCCACCTGTTATGCCGCTGTTTTCTAATGAAATAGCGAAACTGAATTTGGATATTATTCATATTGAAACTGAATTTGGAGTAGGAATTTTAGGCTCAAATATAGCCAAATACCTGAAGATTCCAATGGTCAGGACCTATCATACTGACTATATAGATTATGCCAATTATTTCTTTCCAGAGAAGCTGGCTTTATTAAACAAAGCTTCAGGAGCGGTTGTAACCAGAATTGTCAAGTTTTTATCTGAAGACTGTTTAAGACTGATGACCCCATCAAAGAAAACCAGAGATATTCTGAAAGAAGCCGGGGTTAAAACAGCGATTGATGTTGTACCAAACGGCATCAATCTGGAAAGATTCAGGCCAGATGAAGAAAAAAGACAGAAAGCTGTAAAGATAAGAGAAGAACTCGGCATAAAAGAAGATGAGAAAGTACTTATATATCTGGGACGTATTGCGGATGAAAAACGTCTGGATATGGTTATTGAGTCTTTCGCAAAGGTTAAGGAAAATAAACTGAAACTGAAACTTATAGTCGTCGGTCTTGGTCCTGCCTATGAAAAAAATGTGAAACTGAGTGAAAAACTTGGCTTAAACGACTGTATATTCTTCCTGGGCAAAAAAGCTCCTGAAGAAGTACCACTGTACTATCTTTCAGCTGATGGCTTTATTTCGGCATCAACATCTGAAACACAGGGTTTAACCTATATCGAGGCTTTAAGTGCCGGTCTGCCGATAATTGTAGCCTATGATGAAGTGCTTACAGACCTGGTCGATACGGGTAATAATGGCTTTTTCTTCAATAATGAGGATGAATGTTATGAAATGATGAAAAGCTTTGTAAGTCTTTCAAAAGATGAACTGCTTCATATGAAGGAAAATGCCATAAAATCTGTTGAAGTCTACGATGCAGAAAAATTTGCCAGAGATACATTAACTATCTATGAAGAAGTTATTCAGGAATATAAGGAATCATATCAGATTGTAAAGACAGCTGTATCTGATGATGCCGTTAAACTGACTTTAAGAAATTCGGTAAAAGAGGAAGTTACACTTCTATTAAGAGTTGATGATTACTACGGTCTTGGCCTTAGATCAGATTCAATGATCACAAAGGAACAGTATGAAGAACTAAAGAAAAAAGAAAATACTGTCCTGGCTTTTAGAACTGCAATCCGTTTACTGGCAAACAGAGACTATTCCATCTCTATGATGAAGACAAAGCTTAAACAGAAGATCAGCATTTCTGATGAAGAACTGAACAGGGTAATTGAAGAACTTCAGCATATAAATCTATTAAGTGATGAAAAATATGCTGAAAACCGCATCAGTTCTCTGAAAGCTTCTTTTGTGCCTAAAAACACTCTGATCAGGAAGTTAAGAAGTGAAGGCATATCTAATGAAATAATCAGTTCTTTATATAATGAGCAGCAGGATGAAGAACTTAAGATTGCCAAAAAAAGAGCTTCGAGATATCAGCTTTCAACAAAGGGCAAATCTTTAAATTACAAGAAGCAGCTTATCTTCAGCAAGCTTAAAAACGATGGTTTCTCTAATGAAATCTGTAACGAAGCCATTGATTCTCTGGATTTTTCCTATGAGATTCTATATGAAGCCGACACCCTTAGACTGGAATCTCAGAAAGCCTATCTGAAGTATCACAATAAATATGAAGGTTCTCAATTGAGAAACAAAATATATATCTATCTGGCAAATAAAGGATTTGAACAGGAAAAGATATATGCCGTAATAAATGAAATGGAGTTTTAATATGCAGGTAAAAGACTATAAAGAAGGTGAACATATAAACGCAAAACTGCTGGTAAGTTCTCTTGTAAGAGGCATAACCAACTCAGGTGCTCCTTATCTATCACTGACGCTGCAGGATTCTTCCAAGGCCATTGATGCCAAACTGTGGGATGTAAAACCGGAAATTGAAAAGCTGCTTACAGTAGGCAAGGTATTTGAGTTTTCACTGGAAATCAACATGTACCGCAATAGCCTTCAGGCTAAGGTGCTGGGAGTATTGCCGGTTGATGAGGCTTCTGTAAATTTGAATGACTTTGTGTTCTCTTCACCTATCGGAAAAGATGTTCTAAGAGATGAAATAGCGGTTGCGGTCAATTCTATTCAGAATGAAAATATTGCCAGAATTGTGACTGCCATGCTTAATGTCTATGGCAAAGATGTCTATGAATATCCGGCTGCCGCCAAGATTCATCACAACTTCATCGGCGGTCTGGCTACACATATTAACGGCATGATCAAGCTGGCTGATGCACTATGTGCAATCTATCCTGAGCTTAATCATGATTATATGGTTGCCGGTGTAATACTGCATGACCTGGGTAAAATAGAGGAATTTACCTCAGCGGTTGTGACTGAATATTCAAAAGAAGGCAAACTTCTGGGACATATTTCCATCATGGACGCCAGACTTCTGGAGGCATCAAAGAGTCTGAATCTGGAAAACAGTGAGGAACTGCTTCTTTTAAGACATATGATTCTCTCACATCACGGTCAGCTGGAATATGGCTCGCCAGTGCGTCCTATGACCCTTGAAGCAGAGATGCTTACCTATATCGATAATATCGATGCCAAGGTCAATATTGTTTCAAAGGCTTTAAATGAAGTAAAACCAGGTGAGTTTACTTCAAAACTTTTCGCGATGGAGAACAGAAGTTTCTATAAGACAAAATAAAGGGGATTTATAAAATGCGTATCTGTTTAAATGATGGCTGGAAATTTTTTATAGACTATGAGAATGAAAACTTTGTTTCAGTAAGACTTCCTCATACTGAGCTTTTAAATTCTTTATCAAGTATAAATATAAAACATAACAGATTTATTTACCGTAATGAGTTCAGCTATTTAGATGATTTTAAAAACAGACGCATTTTCTTTTATTGCCATCTTTTAGAAAACTCTGAAGTTTATTTAAATGGTAAAGAAGTACTCCTGTCAGATGGACACTGTGAGCTCACAAAACTGATTAAAAAGGACTTAAATGTGCTTGAAATCAGAACCAGTGGATATCTAAATGAAACTGCATATCTGGATATAAAAGAAAAAAACTTTATCAGCGACGTATCATTTTTACAGTCTTATGAAGAGGGAAACTATATATTGAACTGCAGACTTAAATATGATGGAAAGCTTAGTGGCTTTGAGAGTGTTTCAGTCAGCCTTTATGATAAAGATAATCTGGAAGTCTTTAATACTTCTTTCTCTGCGCTTTTAAAAGAGTACAGTTTTAATGTAGGGAAAGTAAGAGAGTGGTCTAAAAATGATCCGTATTTATATACCATTGAATTCAGCCTGAATGATTCAAAATATAAAGATACTGTCGGTTTCAGGCATTTCACTAAACAGGGAGATTCATTGCGGTTTAATGAGAAAGCTTTTCTGGGGAAAATGCTGACATATGAAAACATACATCCTTATGTCTATAATCTCTGTGATAAAAATCTCATTGAAGATGATCTGAAAAAAGTTAAAGAGCTTAACGTTGATATAATCAGACTTGACTATGCTGATGAAACTCTGCTTGGTCTTTGTGACAGATATGGAATAATGGTTGCCTGTGCAGAAAGCATTAAGGATCATTCTTCGATTGTTTTTGATCTCAAGGATAATAAACTTGTATCCAAGGACAGTAAATGTGTATATGATTATTCTTCATTTAATGAAGAAAATATTTGCCTTTCCTTAAAGAAGTTCAGACAGAGCAAAAGCGGAATCTTTGATTTTGGCCTGTTCAGCGATAATGACTATACAGGTTCAAAAGGCTTTCTTGACTTTTTTAGAAACCGTAAACAGAATGCCTTTAATTTTTCTGAGCAGTATAAGCTGTTTTCAGATGGCAGCCGTTATCTGATAAATGGTGATTTTTCATATCTTAAACTGTATTACAGAAATGAATATCTGGGTATAGTTGAACCAAATGAGCTGGATACCGCGGTTATTGATAATATTCCTGAACTGCTGTTTAAAAAGAAATATGGTCAAAG
>DBOW01000092.1:16901-31329 GCA_002299675.1 Solobacterium sp. UBA636 | reverse complement strand
GGCAGATAAAACACCGCTTATAGCCAGAATTCATCGTATTATCTTCAGAATGGCAAATAAAATGAGTGAGCAGCAGCTTTATAGATTATACAGTGAATATCAGTGTATGAGTATTACTGATGATCTTAAATTTGAGCTGTACAAAGGCGATAAGCTTTTAAAAACCATTGAAAAGAAAAAGAAAGATAAAATTCATTATGATATAGAGGTTTCAAAGAGCGAACTGGATGAAACAGCAGCCGTAAGACTTATATGCCGCAATGAAGATAATGAAATAATAAGTTCAGCAGATGAGCTTGTCTATGCTTCAGTAAAGGGAAGAATTTCTCTTATGAGTCCTTCGGTATGCAGCTTTAAAAATGGTGTTTCAACTTTCTATGTCAGATCAAATGGTCTTAAAGGCAAGGCTACACTTACTCTGAAAGTCCTTGATGAACAGTTTGAAGCAGAATTCACAGTTAAAAAAGAAAAAACAGCTTGTTAAACAGGCTGTTTTCATATTATAATTATCAAACGTGGGAGGAGAACAACGCTCCGTTAAACCACACCATAAGGAGGAAAAAATATGGCAAAGAAAGTTGTAAAAGTTTGTAAATTACAATTCCCTGCTGGCGGTGCTAAACCAGGTCCAGCACTTGCATCTGCCGGTATCAACATGCCTCAGTTCTGTACTCAGTTCAATGATGCAACTAAGGACAGAAAGGGTGACATCGTTCCGGTAATCATCACTGCATACGAGGATAAGTCATTTAACTTCGTATTAAAGACTACACCTGCTGCCAATCTGTTAAAGAAGGCTGCTGGTATTTCCAAGGCTTCAGGATCTCCAAAGGCTGTTAAGGCTGGCAAGATTACTAAGGCTCAGTTAAAGGAAATCGCTGAATATAAGATGCCAGATCTTAATGCGAACGATGTAGAAGCTGCAATGAGAATCATTGAAGGTACTGCAAGAAATATGGGCATCACTGTGGAGGACTAATATGAAAAGAGCAAAAGGTTATAAGAATGCTTTAACTCTGTTCGATAAGACACAGAGATACTCAGTAATGGAAGCTTTAGAGCTGGTTAAGAAGACTTCATATGTTAAATATGATGCCCAGGTTAGAGTTTCTTTCCATTTAAATGTTGACCCTCGTCAGGCTGATCAGCAGATCAGAGGTGCAGTAGTACTTCCAAACGGTACAGGCAAGACCAGAAAGGTTCTGGTTGTAACCCGTGGTGCCAAGATGGAAGAAGCTAAGGCAGCTGGTGCTGACTATGTAGGCGATAAGGAAATCCTTGATAAGATCAAGGGTGGCTGGTTCGATTTCGACGTTATCGTAGCTACTCCAGATATGATGGGTGAACTTGGTAAGTTAGGTAAGCTTTTAGGTCCTAAGGGCTTAATGCCAAACCCTAAGACTGGTACAGTAACTATGAATGTTGCCAACGCAGTTGATGAAATCAAGAAGGGTAAAGTAGAGTACCGTGTTGATAAGGAAGCAAATATCAATGTTATGATTGGCAAGTGCTCATTCGATACTGAAAAGCTTTACGAAAACTTTAAGACTTTATATAACGTAATCATGAAGGCCAGACCTGCTTCAGTTAAAGGTAACTATGTATTAAACGTAGTATTATCTTCAAACATGGGTCCTGGTATCAGGGTTGAGTTAGAAGGCTAATTCCTTAAAAGATCACTTCGGTGGTCTTTTTTAATGTACAATAATAACTATGAAAATATTAGTAATAAACCCAGGATCTACTTCAACAAAAGTATCCGTCTATGAAAATGAAACAGAGATTTTTACTGATTCAGTTTTTCATGATGCACCTGTTCTTCTGAAATTTAAACATGTCAATGATCAGCTTGATTTTAGAACAGAGGTGGTAATTGATATTCTTAATAAGCATAACATTTCTATTGAATCAATTGATTTAATATCGGCCAGAGGTGGAAGCGCCTGTCCTCAAAGAAGCGGGGTAATTGAAATAGATGAAAATCTTTTTAATGATACTGTAAATGGAACAGGTGGTTCTCAACACGCTGCCAAGCTTGGTGTAATGATTGCCTATAAACTTAAACTAAAATATGGTATAAGGGCTTTTACCATGAATGCCACCAATGTTGATGAATTAAACGATCTGGCAAGACTGACGGGAATTAAAGGAGTTTACCGCCGGGCCCAGGCACATGTACTCAATCAGAAAGCGGTTCTTAAGTATTACTGCAGGGAACATAATCTTGTCTATAGCGACAATAACTTTATCTGTATACATATTGATGGTGGCATTACCATTGGTGCTCATGAAAAAGGAAAGCTCACTGACTGCAATGTGGGTTCTGGTGGTGATGGTCCTTTTACACCCACCAGAATCGGTTCAGTACCGGTAGAGGCCCTGCTTGATTATATTGATGAACATGGCAGTGATTCTATAAGGACAATGTGTTCAAGAAGCGGAGGTTTTGTTCAGTACTTTGGTACCAGTGATGGTGATAAGGTAATGGAACTTTATAGAGAAAATAATCCCAAAGCCAGACTTGTAGTAGATTCAATGATCTACAATATTGCCAAAGAAGCTGGCGCCATGGCTGCGGTCTTAAAGGGTGATGTGAGGGCTATTGTCATAACTGGGGGCTATATAAGATATACGGAACTGATTGATAAATTAAAAAGCTATATTGGCTATATTGCACCTATAGAAACTGTAAGCGACAGGGAACAGGAAACCCTGGCCCTAGAGGCTTATAAAGCCTTCATCGGTGAGGAAGAAGTTCATAAATATACATCAAAAGCTGTTTTTGAGGGTTTTGATTTATAAATTATGTTACAATATTTTAGTACTTTGATAGAAGACCAGTAACTTTAGGACTTTATCTTAAGCGAGGAATGATGGTGCAAGATTCCGTTAAAGCTAAAGCGAATTCACTTCTTAGTTGGCCCAATCAGCCACGTAGCTCGCGTTAAGAGTATGAGTAAAAAGTAAGGTGGTACCGCGTTAATTCGCCCTTAGGCCACCTTTTTTGTTTGGTAAAGGAGTAAACATGTTAGACTTAACAAAAGTAAAAGAAGAAGCCCTTAAAGCCATTGATGAATGTAATGATATCAAGGTTCTTGAAGAATTAAGAATCGAATATCTTTCCAAGAAGGGCAAAATCCAGGCGCTGATGCAGGAAATGCGCAATCTGTCAGCTGAAGAAAAGCCAAAGTTTGGTCAGCTGGTTAATGATTTAAAAAGCGCTGTATCAAATTCTCTTGATGACAAGAAAAAGGCAATTGAGGAAGAGCTTTTAAATGCCCGCCTGAAGAGTGAAAAAGTTGATATAACCCTGGATGAATATACACCAAAAATCGGCAATCTTCATCCTCTGACTCATGTCTGGGAAGAAATTGAAGATATCTTCATTGGAATGGGCTATACAGTTGCCGAAGGACCAGAAGTTGAATATGATGAATACAACTTCACCCGTGCCAACACGCCAGAAGGCCATCCAGCCAGAGATATGCAGGATACTTTCTATGTTGATGTAAACCGGCTTTTAAGATCCCAGACTACTGCCATTCAGATGCGAGTACTTGAAGCGCAGGGCAATAAGCTGCCTATCAAGGTTATCTGTCCGGGCAAGGTTTATCGCCGAGATGACGATGACGCAACTCATTCTCATCAGTTTATGCAGTGCGAAGGTCTGGTAATTGGTGAAAATATTACAGTAGCCGATTTAAAGGGAACTCTGGAACTGATGATTAAGGAATTATTTAAAAATGATGCGAAAATCAGATTCAGACCATCATATTTCCCATTTACTGAACCAAGCTTTGAGGTAGATATGAGCTGTCACAAGTGTGGTGGCAAGGGCTGCAGCATCTGTAAAGATACCGGCTGGATTGAAATACTGGGTTCTGGCATGGTTCATCCTAATGTTCTGGAGGCTGCCGGCATTGACTCTAAGAAATATACCGGTTTTGCGTTTGGCGTAGGTATTGAAAGAGTGGCAATGCTCAAGTATGGTGTAAATGATATTCGTGATTTCTATACCAATGATTTAAGATTCCTGAAGGGATTCAAGAGAAGTAATTAAGGAGGAAAAACAAGATGAAATTAAGTTTAAACTGGTTAAATTCTTTAGTCGATATTTCTGACTTAAGTACTGAAGAAATAGAAGAAAGAGCCGTTAAAGCCGGCTTTGAAATTGAAGAAAAAATCAAGATTGGTTCTGGAACGAATCTTGTCGCAGGCAAAGTAATTGAATGCCATAATCATCCAGATTCTGATCATCTGCATATTACTAAAGTAGATGTTGGAAATGAAGTACTGGATATTGTCTGTGGTGCACCTAACTGCCGTGAAGGAATTAAAGTAATTGTTGCCAGGGTAGGAGCTGTTTTACCTGGCGGAGAAATCAAAGCCGGTGTTATAAGAGGTGTGGCCTCAAACGGCATGCTGTGTTCGCTTCAGGAACTTGGTGTTGACAAGGATATGCTTAAAGATGATTCATGTTCCCATGATGGAATTGAAGAGCTTGATGATTCATTCAATGTAGGTGATACAGATATTCTTAAGAAACTTGGCTATGATGATACAGTTTTAGATCTGGGAATCTATGCCAACAGACCTGATTGCCTGGCTGTGCACTATATGGCAAAGGAAATGGCGGCCATTTTAAGAAGGCCATGTCATCTTCCTGATTTTGATGGAGCCAGTGATATTGGTGAAAAGAGTAATTTCCGACTTTCTTCAGAGTCTGAAAACTGTCCGCATTTCCTGGTAAAGGTATGTAACAGCGTTACAATAAAACCTTCACCTGCATGGATGCAGGAACATTTAAGAGCCAATGGCATTAAATGTATTAATAATCTGGTTGATATTTCCAACTATGTAATGCTGGAAACCGGTCAGCCTATGCATTTCTATGATTTAAGAAGCAATCCTAATAAAAATATTACAGTTAAAGACAACTTAAACTGTGATTATGAAGCTCTGGATGAAAATATTTATCATATTGAACCAGGTGATATTATGATTACTTCCGATAACGAACCTATTGGTATAGGTGGAATTATGGGTGGTGAAGGCTCAAAGATTCAGGATGATACTACAGCTATCATAATAGAATCAGCATTATTTGATCACGCTCAGATCAGACGTACAGCCAACCGTCTTGGTTTGCAGACTGAGGCAGCTGCCCGCTATTCCAAAGGCCTAGAACCACTCTCTCAGAAAAAAGCGATGGACAGAGCTGTTCAATTATTGACTGAACTGGCTGATGCCACTGATTTTGAAGAAACAGTTGAATGTGGAAGTGACAATTATACTCCTGTCAGCGTAACTGAAACTCTAAGTCATCTAAATGCCCTGATTGGTAAAGAATATAAACTGGAAGAAGTAAAAGAAGTGCTTGAAGCACTGGATTTCAGACCTGAATTTGATGGTGACAGCTTTGTATGTCATATTCCATCATATCGTACTGATATATCTATCAGAGAAGATATCGATGAGGAAATCTGCCGTCTTACTGATTTCGATGATCTGAAATCATCACTTCCTTTAATGCCTCAGACTGTCGGAAAGCTGTCTTGCGCTCAGTCTAACCGCCGCACAATAAAAAATTTCCTGATCAACAAGGGCTTGAATGAAGTAATCACTTACTCTCTTGTTTCAAAGAAATATATTGAAGATTCTGTTTTAAACAATGGAGATGCCATAGAGCTTCTTTCACCTTTATCGGAAGACAGAAGATATGTAAGAACATCGCTATTGAATTCACTGCTGGAAGTATTAAGCTACAATCTTGGCCACTATAACTCTAATGTAAATATCTTTGAAATTTCTGATGTTTACTATAATGACCATCAGGAGTCAAGACTGGGAGTTATTCTGGATGGAAATCTGCTTGAGTCTAAAGTTAAGCATATTACTTTAAAAAATGATTTCTATACTCTTAAAGGTCTTATTGTTTCACTTTTTGACAGACTCGGTTTTGAAATGGGCAGGGTATCAGTTGAGGTGAATGAAATCGATACAGTTCATTTCCATCCCGGTATTTCGGCACTTGTCAAGATGAATGGAAGAGTAATCGGTATTATCGGCAAGCTTCATCCTGCCTATGCCACAAAGTTTAAGCTTAAGGATGTCTATGCGGCTGAAATTATTCTGGATGAAATAAACAATTCAAAGCCAGCCAGGACAAAAGCGCCTGAAATAAACAAATATCCTTCTATTTCAAGAGATATCTCTATTGTCGTAAAAGATGAAGTAGAAGCTTATGATCTGATCAGGACTGCTAAAAAAGCTGGAGGAAAGCTTGTTAAGTCGGTAGAAATCTTTGATATCTATAAGGGTGAACATATTGAAGAAGGCTATAAGTCAGTTTCACTTAATATAGTCTATGAATCAAAGGAAAAGACCCTGAAAGTAGATGATATTAATGAACCTCATAACAAGATTATGAATGAACTTAATAAAGCCTATAACGCAAACCTGAGAGGATAATGGCATAGCCATTATCCTTTTTTAAGCGTAAAATAAAATTATGACCAATATACTTGACTATTTAGACTGGCTTGGTGATATAAGCTTTAATGAAGTTAAATTAAATAAAATAGATGCCCTGATACTTTCAAGACTGTCCTATCTTCGTTTTAAACCGGTAAAAAATATCAGGCTTTTTGAAGCCATTGATTCATACCTTGCAAGAGATGATTATAAAGAAATAGCCCTGGCCAGTCAGGACATTGAACTGATTTTAAGACTCAGGCAGTCCAGAAGATTCAAAAATCTTCTAATTTATGATATAAGTGATGATTTTGACTCAAGAATAGATAAACAGTTTGCAGCCATGACCATACTCATAAACAGTAAAACAGCTTTTATTTCCTATCGGGGAACTGATGATACACTTACAGGCTGGAAAGAAGACTTCAATATGGCCTTTATGGACGAAGTTCCTTCTCAGATAGAGGCTGTCAATTATCTGGATAATATAGCCGCAAAGTCTTTCTATAGCTTTATTCTTGGAGGTCATTCTAAAGGCGGCAATCTGGCTGTATATGCTGCGGTTAAATCAGGAACATCCTATAAAAGAATTAAAGATGTATATAATTTCGATGGTCCAGGATTCAGTTTTTCTCTTTCTTCTTTTGAAAAGTACAATAAACTTAAAGGCAGATTTCATACCTATATTCCACAGAGTTCCATTATCGGTCTTCTGATGGATCATGAAGATGAATATACCATTGTGAAAAGCACACAGATTGGCCTTATGCAGCACGACATTTATTCCTGGCTTATAAAGGGCAGAGAATATATACTGTCTGATGAACTGACAAAGGATTCTGTAGTTCTGGAAAAAGCCCTGCATGAATGGTTAAGAAACACCGATAAAGAAAAAAGAGAACAGTTTGTTGAGGCAATATTTACACTGCTTAAACAGCCAGATGAAAATAAGACGAGTCTGTTTTCCAGGATTTATGACAATATAAGCTATATAACATCATCCATCAAAAATTTAAGTACCGAAGAAAGAAGGGTTATTGTTGATTCTCTTTCCTCGCTGATTAAGACTATCGCAAGGAGCTATTCAGGTGAAAACTCTGGCCAGACTGACTGATAAAGTAATATTCAATAAAGAAGGACTCTCATATAACAGAACTGTCTATAGAAGTCTTGTTCTTTTAAGAAACAGTGATGATTTATATGCCTGTATCTATGATTCAGATACTGACAGTACTAAACTGATTGAAACTGACAAGGTTTTCTTTTCTTTCCGTCTTAGAAGGCTATTAAAAGATTTGACTGGCTGTAAAGTTAATAATATAAGACTTTTGGGTAAAGTAATCCTGAACAGCAGGCTGCTGGATTTTGTGCAGCATACTTTTTTATATTTATGTGATACAGCTGATAAAACAAAAAAGAAGAACAGTGATGTTCTTCTCTGGCTTAATCTCGATGAGATTCTGGATTCCATAGTCTTCAGGGAATATGATGACCTTAAACTTATATACAGACAGGCTCTGGATAAGGAACTTATCAGAGAATATTTAAAGCTGTTAAAGATTATTCGCTAGTTTAATAGCTTTAATAGCTTCTTCTTTTTCGCTGTAGTATTCTTTTCTGTCTTCTATAGCCTGATAGTTGTCTGAACCCTTGCCCAGTAAAAGTATCAGATCGTTATCTTTGGCAATTTTGCAGGCATACTGTATAGCCTCAGGGCGGTCGATGATAATTTTGTAGTTAGTATTATCATTTCCCTCCAGGATATCAGCGATAATATCGTTTACATCTTCGTATCTTGGGTCATCGGTAGTAAGGATAACCAGATCACTGTTATCAAGTACTTCTTTACCGATGATTTTTCTTTTGGAGTGATCTCTTCCTCCTGCCTGACCGGTAACTGTAATGATGTGGTTTACATCAAGTTTTCTGCTGAAGTCCATTACGTTTTTAACCGCATTGGCGGTATGGGCATAATCAATAACCACATGATAGTTCTGGCCAAGATTAATGGATTCCATACGGCCTGGAATTACCAGTTCTGTACATTTTCTGATGAGTTCATTTATTTCAAAGCCCATATCAAGACAGGCTAAAAGGGCTAAGGCCAGGTTTTCAACATTAAATGAACCAAGCAGTGATGATTTAATTAAATAGTCTTCATTCTGATAGACTATATTAATTTCCGTTCTGTCTGGATAAAGCTGGTAATCTCTGATTCTGAGGGTATCACTTTGTTTATAGCCGTAGCTTTTATAGTTCCCAGATACTTCTTTTACTTCCGGAAAGTGCTGATCACTGGAATTGAGTATCTGTTTTTCAGCCTTTATAAACAGTTCTTTTTTACAGCTGATGTAGTTCTCCAGTGTCTTATGAGTGTTCATATGGTCGGAGGTAATATTGGTAAGACAGCCCATTTTAAATTCTATACCATCCAGGCGATGATAAAAGAAAGCCTCTGATGATGTTTCAAGGGCGACATATTTTATTCCTCTTTTTACAAATTCATCAAAGATTTTAAACATCATTTCAGCCGCTGGAGTGGTATTGCCGGTTTTGATGAAGAAGTCTCTGCACTGTGCCCCAATGGTCCCGATATAGCCACAGCTGTCTTCACCTATAAGTTCCTGAATTATTTTGGCAGATGTAGTTTTTCCATCAGTTCCGGTTATGCCGATAATCTGCAGTTTATCCTGAGGGTTATGATAGTACTTCTTGAGCAGTTCAATAAGGCATAGATCAGGATCCTGTACTTTAATTAAAGGTATCGATGCCTCAACATCTTTTGATACAATGGCGCATACTGCACCATTGGCGGCAGCTTCTTCAATAAAGCTGTGACGGTCAAAGTTTGCACCTTTGATGCAGACAAAAAGGTCACCTTTTTTTATGTTTCTGGAATTGGTTTTTATTTCATTTATTTCGATATCCAGATTACAGTTAATTAATTCTTTCAGTTTCATAACTAATATTATAAGCTTTTTAGGTATAATAAAGTCATGATTTATACAATTACTACCAATCCAAGTCTGGATTATTATTTATCATTTAGAGGCTCTTTGAAGGGCGGCGAAAATAACAGATCAGATTTTGAGCTTTATGATGCCGGCGGAAAGGGTGTAAATGTTTCAATTTTCTTGAATTCGATGAATATACAGAGTACCGCTTTAGGCTTCCTGGGAGGTTTTACAGCTGATTTTTATTTGGAACACCTGAAGAAGTATCCGCGTATTCAGCCGATGTTTACCGGTATCAGGGATAATACCCGTATCAACATTAAAATTATGTCTGATGATGAGTATTCTCTTAATGCCAAGGGCCCACATGTAACAGATGAAGAGTTTGCCCGCTTTTTTAAGCGCATTGCCAAGATTTATGATGATGATTCTCTTGTTCTGTCAGGAAATGTACAGGAGGAACTAAGAGATAAGATGTGTGATCTGGTGCATGAGCTTTCAGATGAGGGTACAAGAATTATTCTTGATACAGATCTGGAAATATATCATAAATGTACCGGCAAACGTATATTTTTAATTAAGCTTAATGATTCCAATGCCGGAACCAATGAAGCTGATATTATTTCTACAGGCCGCTATATGTGCCAGAACAATACCAGATATGTAATGTATTCTTCTCCTGTTCATGATTATTATTATCTTATTTCTAAAGATGAGGTACTGAAATCTAAAAAACCGGAAGGCTACAGTGCCACTACCGGTTCAGGCGATGCCACTATTGCCGGTTTCCTGTATGCAACAATGCGTGGAGCCAATAAGGATGAAGCCTTTAAATATGCCATATCTTTTTCTGAAAACCTTAAGCTCTGCGCTGATCCGGCTGATAAAGACCTGATAGACAGCTATGCCGATAATATTGTACTGGAGAAAATCTAGGTGAAGAAATTACTGATACTTTTAGGCTGCATATTATTATTGTGTGGCTGTATGAAAAAAGAGGAAAGAGTAGTATTAGATTATCAGAACGATTTTATTACCTATAAAGCTGATATGTCAGGCTATGAAGGGCTGACAAGCTCCAATCACCGTTTTCTTGGTATTACAGTATCCGAGCTTAAAAAAGCTATAGATGAAGATAAATCAGGTATCTTTGTCTTAAGCCGCAAGGGCTGTACGCACTGCCAGCTTTTGATGCGCTATATGAATGAAGCAGCCAATGAGCTTGATGTCTATATCTACTATATAGATGCTGAGTCCAATACTTATCCAATACTGGGTACTGATGATTATGATGTCCTTCTAGAAGCCATGTATCCAATCTGTGAGGAGATTGATGGCGAAGTAGGTTTACAGACACCACATTTCTTTACCATAGTGAATGGTGAATATGTGGATTCAAAGATTGGGGACAAGGCCAATTCAGTTACACCTGGTGATAAGGAAAGCGAAAGAATTGTTTCAGAATATAAAAAGATGATGCAGAAATTCACTGCCTAGAGTATAATGGAAATTGCTCAGGTGAGGATATGATTCCGACACTAATATTTCGGACCTAATCGCGTCAGTCTTCTGTTGTTGAAGACCCTGTCATTTATTGTCAAAGGGGATCCTGATGAAGGCTGTAGATGGCCCACCTCAACAAAGAGGGAAAATTTAACTCATTTGAGCTTTTATTTAATTTAGTTTAAAATAATAAGGATTAAGGAGATATATATGTCAAATTTAGCAATGTCAATTATGTACCTGGTAATCGGTTTACTGATCGGTGGTGCACTTGGTTTCTTCTTTACCAGAAGATACTTCGAGAAACAGATTAAGGAAAATCCGCCAATCACTGAGAAACAGATTCGTGCGATGTATGCCCAGATGGGCCGTAAGCCATCTGAAGCACAGATTCGTGCAATCATGAAATCAATGGGTCAATAATAATCAGACATCCAACACTTGTGTTGGATTTAATTTTTATAAGGGGGTATTATGACAAAATCAAATACAAACAAATTAGCCAGCTGGCCAATACCAAAGCTTTTATTATCAATGGGTGTACCAGCATTTTTCTCAATGTTTATACAGTCAATGTATAACGTTGTTGATACCATCTATATCTCTAACTATTCAAAAGATGCCATGTATGCCATAGGTCTTGTAACACCTCTATTTATGATTGGTTTATCCATTGCCTTAGGTGGTGCAACTGGTATTGGAACGCTAGTTTCAAGAAGACTGGGAGAAGGAAAGAAAGAGGAGGCGGTTAATGTAGCCTCTAATGGCTTTACCCTGGCCTTAATCCATGGCTTTATTGTCATGTGTGTTGGCTTTCTTTTTTCAAGGCCTTTCCTTTCACTGTTTACGGAAAGAATGGATATTATTAATCTGGGTTCGAGATATCTTTATATCGTTCTTGGACTGTCTTTCTTTCAGCAGATAGGTATTTATCTAGAAAGAGTTATGCAGAACCAGGGCCAGGTAATGGTGCCAATGGTTTCTATGCTTTGTGGTACTATCACCAATATTGTCCTGGACCCCATTCTGATTTTTGGCTACTTTGGCCTTCCTTCAATGGGTATTGCCGGTGCTGCGATTGCGACTGTTACTTCACAGTTTGTAACTTTCCTTATCTGTCTTATCTTTATTCTCAAGTCAAAAACAATCGAAGTCAAGCCTGATTTTAAACGCTTAAAACCAACAGTACAAAGAATTAAAGATATCTATCAGGTAGGTATTCCAACCGCAATTATAAATATGCTGGGATCAGTTACTACAACCTGTATGAATTCTATTCTGGTTAAATTCTCAGAAGATGCCGTTACAGCATTAAGTCTTTACTTTAAGCTTGAATCATTTGTCTTTATGCCTGTATTTGGCTTTAATCAGGGAGCACTTCCAATTATGTCCTATAACTATGGAGCCCAGAACAGGAAACGCTATATGCAATGCTACAAGCTTTATCTGTTTATAGCGGAATGCATATTGATCTGTGGTACCCTGTTATTTAAATTTGCCCCAGATCTGCCTTTATCACTCTTTGAAACTGATGCATCACTGCTTCAGACTGCGGAGATGGTATTAAGAACTATTTCGACCGGTTTTATCTTTGCGGGCTTCAATATAGTGCTTACTACTTCTTTCCAGTCATTTGGTCTTGGACCTTTGTCCATGCTGCAGTCAATGTCAAGACAGCTCTTTATTCTGATTCCATTGGCATTCATCTTAAGCAGCGTTTCACTTAATGCGGTTTTCTATGCCTATCCGGTTGCGGAGTTTGCCGTTACACTGATCTTTGCGCCAGTACTGATTAAACAGATTAATAAGCATTTGCCAAAAAATGCCTGATATGTCTTGTTAAGATAATAATTTAAGATAAAATATTAGACATAGAGTAAAACTATGATTGATGTATTAAGCTATTTTGTATCTTTGCAGTTTGTAGAAAGTTTGTTTATCATTATAATACTTGGTTTTTTTCTTAAGGCCATTAACAGATATCTTATTAAAAGAGAAAAAACAAACCCTAAATCAGAACGCAAGAAATCAACCACAATAGGTATAGTATTATCAACTCTGCGCTATATTGCCGTGCTTTCCGCTGTTTTTATAATTCTTTCAATAAATGGCATAGACCCAGCCGGCATTTTTGCGGGTCTTGGTATTGTGGCTACAATTGTCGGTCTGGCTTTGCAGGATACGTTAAAGGACATTCTGTCCGGCATTAATATCTACAACAACAATTTCTATAAGGTAGGTGATGTGGTAGAGTATGATGGCAAGACCTGTGAAGTCAAGTTCTTTAATGCCAGAGTTACCAAATTCAGAGATATGTTTACAAATGCCACCTATACAGTCTGTAACTCAACAATTAATAAGGCAACAAAGATTAAAGATTATCATCTTTGCCTAATGCTTATTGAGTTTGGTACAACAGAAGATAAACTGAATAAAGCTTTTACAGCACTAAGCGCTGAATTAAAGAAGATTGAGGGTATTGAAGCTATAAATGGCTTTGGCATATTAAACTTTACCGAAAGAGGTATGCAGTATGCCATTTCCTATAAAATGGATCCCAAGCTGCAGTTTGAAAATTATTTTAAGATTATGTCCACAGTGCATAATACACTTCAAAGAGAAGGTATTGCAGTCATTGACTACGAAAGACGCAAGAATATTGTTTAAAAGGTTCTCTCTAGAGCCTTTTTTAAATATATTATTATTGTCTTAATTAAGAGATAACCATTATTTACAAGATTTAAACAGTCTTATATTCTTTATTCTGGAAACGGCAGTTTCTTTTATCCCTGGAATGATCGCATCACTTATTTTTAAACCGAAATATAAATCCAATATAAACAGAGCGCTTATAAAGCTGGATATTTCTTCTCTTGAACACAATCTGGATGTGTTAAACCAGATAAAGAATAAGGAATGTGCGATAATGGCTGCAGTAAAAGCTGATGCCTAAGGACATGGGGCAAAGGAATTGTGTCCTTATATTAACAGATATGGTATTAAAGACTTTGCGGTGGCAGGCTTAGATGAAGCTCTTGAACTAAGAAGAAACGGAATAATAGGTAGTATTCTTGTTCTTGAAAAATCAGGATTAAATGCCATCTTCAGATAGATACCATGATGAAAAGACTGGGCATAGACTATAAGGAAACAGAATATATAAAAGAGGTATTCAAACTTAAGTATCTGAAAATTACTGGAGTTTATTCTCATCTTTGTGATGTAAAAGATAAAGATTTTACTGTAAAGCAGCTTAAAAGTTATGATAAAGTGGTGGATATGCTTAAGATAAATGGATATAGCTTTAAAACCCATATTCAGGCTGCCGAAGCTTTATTTAGATATCCGGAATATAAATATGATTATGTCAGGATAGGTATAGGTTTATATGGCTATGGTGATAAAAGTCTTAAACCTGTTATGTCTGTTAGAAGCAGAATCATCGGTATCAAGATGCTTAAGAAAGATGAAACACTTGGCTATGAACAAAGTTTCAA
>DBOW01000092.1:12581-16777 GCA_002299675.1 Solobacterium sp. UBA636 | reverse complement strand
ATATGTATGGATCAGCTTTTTATTGATGATGAAGTGATAATTCTTGGTGAGGGTATTGATATAGACACATTATCAGAAAACTGTAATAATATACCCAATAAAACATTCGCAGCTTTTAAAAGGCGTATTACTAAAAAAGCGGTGAATTATTAAATTACACCGCCTGTTTTTTGGAACCGAGTCTTTTTTCTGTTCCTTCTTTGAGTCTATTTATATTGTCTTTATGTTTGTAGATGACAAATAATGCCAGAAGCACTATAAGTAATGCGTTAATTTTTGACTGATAGAATATTAAGGCTGTTATGGCAAACAGGGATACAACTGTAATTGACGCCAGTGACATATATCTGGTGGTAAACAGTACCGTTACAAATATCAGCATAGGTAAAAGCCAGCACAATATTAGCTGTTTTTCAACAAACAAGTTGACCGCCAGCACATAGCCAACCGCAGAAGCTACAGCCTTGCCGCCTTTGAAATTGGCAAATACCGGGAAGCAATGCCCAATAAGTACAGCCAGACCGGCAAATGGTACAATGTCATCCATCTTTAATAGATGAAGTACAGCCATAAATAATAAAGCTTTAAGGGCATCAAGCACCATAACCGAAATGCCAGGTACCTTGCCAAGGGTTCTTAAGACGTTGGTACCGCCCAGATTTCCTGAGCCGTGTTTTCTGACATCTACTCCATAGAATACTTTACCAACAATTAAAGCCCAGGGTATAGAGCCGACAATATAGCCAACAAGTATGGCAACTGTTAAGTTTAGATAGTTCATTTTTCAAATACCTCGAGAAATATTGTACCAAAGTATGAATAAGATGTAACTTAAATTATCAAATAGCTTAAACAGTGAAATCTGTTATAATATCTTGGTATGACAAATAAATATGATGATTCTTCAATAGAAATTCTGGAAGGCCTGGAGGCCGTCCGCAAAAGACCGGGCATGTATATTGGCTCGGTAGATTCAAGAGGTCTGCACCATCTGGTATGGGAAATTGTAGACAACGCCATAGATGAAGCCTTAAATGGCTTTGGTAAAGAAATAATTATTGAACTGAACAAAGATGGATCAGTTTCGGTAACTGATTTTGGCCGTGGTATGCCGGTTGGAAAACATAAAAGCGGCAAAAATACTCTGGAAGTAATTTTTACTGTGCTTCACGCCGGCGGCAAATTCTCGGATGAAGGCGGCTATAAATCAGCTGGCGGTTTACATGGTGTTGGTGCTTCGGTTGTAAATGCACTGTCAAGCTATGTGGATGTAGAAGTCTGCCGTGATAAAAAGAAATATTCAATGCACTTTGAAGATGGCGGAAAAATCTGTGGCAGGCTGAAGGAGCTTGGCTCAACCAGCAGAACTGGCTCAAAGGTTACGTTTATGCCAGACAAGAATATCTTCAGCACTACTGCTTTCAGCTACAGTACTATCTGTGAAAAAGCACAAGAGAAAGCTTTTCTTTTAACCGGAATCAAGCTGGTGGTAATTGATCACAACAGTGAACAGAAAAATGAATATCTCTATGATCAGGGTCTAAGGTCATTTATTAACTATCTTCATGAAGATAAGGAAGTACTGCATGACGCTGTTTATTTTAAGGGAGAAGCCAGTGAGATAAATGTTGAGATAGCCTTTCAGTATACAGCAGGCTACCAGGAAAATACCTATTCTTTTGTAAATCTTGTACGTACATCAGATGGAGGAACTCATGAAACCGGCTATAAGTCGGCTTTTACCAAGGTTATTAACGATTATGCCAGGACTGAAGGCTTATTAAGAGAAAAAGATAAAAACTTTGAAGGAAACGATGTAAGAGAAGGACTTACCTCAATTATTTCGATTACCATACCCGAACATCTTCTGCAGTTTGAGGGTCAGACCAAGGGAAAACTTGGAACACCAGAAGCCAAGACAGCTGTTGAAGCGGTGGTGAGTGAGAATCTGATGTTCTTCTTAAAAGAAAACAAAAAGATTGCCACTGAACTTGTTAAAAAGATTCAAAGAGCGGCTTTAGCCCGTGAGGCAGCCCGCAAGGCCAAGGACGAGGCCAGAGCCGGCAAAAAAAGTTCAACAAAATCACAGGAGATTTTAAGCGGCAAACTCTCACCAGCCCAGTCAAAGGACTGTAAGAGTCTGGAACTGTTTCTGGTGGAAGGCGATTCAGCCGGTGGTTCAGCCAAGAAATGCCGTGATTCAAAATACCAGGCTATTCTTCCCTTAAGAGGAAAGGTTTTAAATACCGAAAAAGCTTCACTTACCGATATTGAGAAAAACGAAGAACTTAATACCATTATTCATTGTGTAGGGGCTGGTGTTGGTGCCAACTTTGATATTGAAGACATTCACTATGATAAAGTCATTATCATGACCGATGCCGATACTGATGGTGCACATATTCAGGTGCTTCTTTTGACTTTCTTCTATCGCTTTATGCGTGAACTGATTGAAGAAGGACATGTCTATGTTGCCATGCCTCCTTTATATGGAGTTAAGGAAAAAAACGGCATGAAATATCTTTATTCAGACGATGAATTAAATGCCTATCGTAAACAGGCTAACGCGAAACTTGAGATACAGCGGTACAAGGGTCTTGGTGAAATGGATGCCGATCAGCTCTGGGATACGACAATGGACCCTGCAAAGCGTACTTTAATCAGAGTAGGTATTGAGGATGCGGCTTTATGTGAACATAAGATATCTACTTTAATGGGATCTAATGCAGAAAACCGTCGTAAGTGGATTGATGAAAACATTGATTTTACTCTCGAAGAGGACTATAAGGTGGTTAGATAATGGCAAAGAAAAAGGAAACTGTTATTGAGCAGAGTTTTATTAATGAAGCCCTTGACGATATTATGTCTAATCGTTTTGGTGCCTATTCAAAATATATTATTCAGGAAAGAGCTTTGCCAGATGCCCGTGATGGTCTAAAACCGGTTCAAAGAAGAATACTCTATTCCATGTATGATGAAAACAATACTTTTGACAAGCCTTACCGTAAATCAGCCAAGACCGTTGGTTCGGTAATGGGAACTTTCCATCCACATGGTGACTTTTCTATTTATGAAGCCATGGTCAGAATGTCACAGGACTGGAAAATTAATCTTCCTTTAATTGATATGCATGGAAACAACGGTTCGATTGATGATGACCCGCCAGCTGCCATGCGTTATACTGAGGCCCGATTATCAAAAAATGCCAATTATCTGCTGGAGGATATCGACAAAAATTCGGTCGCCATGACCAACAACTATGATGATACCACTCTGGAACCTACGGTATTGCCAGCCCGTTATCCCTTACTTCTGGTAAATGGTTCAACCGGTATTGCCTCTGGTTATGCCACCAATATTGCGCCACACAATCTTAACGAAGTGGTGAATGCCACAATATATCGTCTGGCTAATCCTGAGTGTACACTTGATGAGCTGATGAGCTTTGTCAAAGGCCCTGATTTTCCTACTGGCGGCATAGTGATGGGCAAAGAATCCATAAAAGATGTATTTAAAACCGGCAAAGGCAAGGTAATACTGCGTTCAAAATGTGAGATTGTCGAAGCTAAAAATATGCAGCAGATTGTGATTACTGAAATACCATATGAAGTAATCAAGATAAATCTGGTTAAAAGAATCAGTGATATTTATCTGAACAAAGATATTGATGGCATTATGGCAGTCCGTGATGAATCAGGCAGAGATGGCTTAAAAATTGTTGTTGATGTCAAAAAAGATGCCAATGCCCGCATGATATTAAACTATCTGTATAAGCATACTGATCTGCAGATAAATTATTCCTATAATAATACAGCCATTGTCAATCATTCACCAAAGACCATGAATCTGGCTGATATGCTTGATGCCTTTATTGAGCACAGAAAAGAAGTGGTATTAAACCGTTCCATCTTTTTAAGAGACAAAAAAGCCAGGGAGCTGCATGTTATCGAAGGCTTAATGAAGGCGGTATCTATTCTGGATGAGGTAATAAACATTATCCGTCATTCAAAGGATAAAAAGGATTCCAAGGATAATCTTATTAAAAGCTTTAACTTTACCGATGAACAGGCTGAAGCTATTGTGAATTTAAGACTGTACCGTCTGAGTAATACTGATATTAAAATACTTAAAGAAGACTTTAAGAGACTTACTAAAGAAATCAATGAACTTGATTCCATCATTCAGTCAAAGGATGT
>DBOW01000092.1:11902-12504 GCA_002299675.1 Solobacterium sp. UBA636 | reverse complement strand
CCAAGAAAAACAGTAATTGAGGATGAAATAGAAGACATTGTGATTGACAGAATGTCAATGGTACCGAATGAGACCTGTTACATTTCTTTAAGTCATGATGGCTATCTGAAGCGTTTCTCTAAAAGGGTATTTGATGCCAATTCAGTATCTTTGCCTTATACCAAGGATGGTGATTATCTGATTGGTGTAAAGAAATGTGAAACTCTGGATACTTTGCTGATCTTTACTACCCGTGGACACTATGCCTATGTTCCTGTCTATAAAATAGATGAATGCAAGTTCAAAGAAGTGGGCAAGCATGTTTCCCAGTATGTAAAGATGGAGGGACAGGAAAAGATAGTAGCGGCAATTGATGTAAAACGTTTTGATACCTTTGCCTTTGTGCTTACTTTAAGCAGAAATGGCATGATTAAAAAAACACTGCTTTCAAGATTTAATGTGGACAGAGCCAACAAATCATTTGTTGCCATGAAACTTAGAGAAGATGATGAACTCGTAAGTGCATTGCTGGCCTATCAGGGTGATGAAGCTGTGGTGGTTTCAAAAGATGGACGCTACAATAAATATTCAGTAGATATCCTTTCTGATCTGGCAACCAAAGC
>DBOW01000092.1:0-11835 GCA_002299675.1 Solobacterium sp. UBA636 | reverse complement strand
GTAAATCATGGCGATGGCAATGAAATACTGCTTACAAGTGAAAAGGGCGGCTTTAAGCGTATTCATTTTGCTGAACTTAATGTTACAAACCGCAATACCAAGGGTGAAAGACTGTTTAAGCAGGCTAAAACAAACCCACAGAAACTTTTATGCATTAAAAATGTGTCAAGCTATAACACGCTTATCTTTAAAAATGAAGAAAAGCTTAATGTTTCAGCCGTACCTTTTATGGCAGTAGATGCCTCATTCTCAAATCCGCTTAAGAATGCGGATATGGACTATCATTTCATAAATGATAATATGAATGATATAGAAGAAGCACTTGTGGTAGAAATACCAGAAGGATATCTGAATGATTCTGTAAATGAAAGTGAAATAGACCTTTTTGCCGATGAAAAACTTATTTAAACCAGACGAAATAATTGACCGCTATAATCTGTTTGATGCCGATAAATATCTGAAAATGGGTTATGACACCATACTCTGTGATATCGACAATACTATTGATGTACCTGATTCAAGAAAAAGGGGAAGCGATGAAGCTTTTGCCTTTCTTGATATGCTCATAGCCCGGGGATATCGCGTCATTTTATTCTCGAACAACACAAAAGACAGGGTTGAATCCTTTATTGGCGATAAAAACTATGAGTATAACTGCTGGTCTTTTAAGCCACTTCCTTTTTCATACTATAAAATGATGAAAAAATATAACATTAAGGCTTCACAGATGATATCTCTGGGTGATCAGATGCTTACCGATTTAATCGGTGCCAATCTGGCTGGCCTTTATACTGTCTATACAAAACAGCTGGTTGAAAAAGACTCAATCACAACTAAAATAAACCGCAAAATTGAAAGGTGGATTTTTAAACATGTGCTCCATGAAGAAATGTAAAGGCTGTGGTGCTCCAATACAGAATAAAGACCCAAAAATGGCCGGCTACAGTGTAAACCTGGAACAGGATTATTGTCAGAGATGTTTCCGTCTTACTCATTATGGCGACCTGGGACTTCTGAAGCTTAAGGAGGTGCATAATGATGAAGTATATGAAATATACAGGGAAAACAGGGATGCACTCTTTGTGCTGATAGTAGAAGCTTTTGATGCCCTGATACTCAATATTGATGATCTTTTAAGTCATTTTAAGGATTTTAAAGTCCTGTTGATAATCAACAAGATTGATTTATTGCCTTCCAATATTACTGAAAACAAGATTGAAGCTATGTTTTCCAAAGTATTAAGCAGTTCAGACAACAGAAATATTGTTTCCTGCCTGATGACCTATAAAAATGATCAGACTTTCAGTGAACTCTTCTTTGAGACTATCGACTATTTAAAATACAGGAAGATAGTATTTGCGGGCAGGGTAAATGCCGGCAAGTCTTCATTAATAAATAAGCTTCTGGAAAATAATGATCTGACTATCTCTCCTTATCCTGGTACTACCCTGATGGCAAATGAAATTAAGTATAAAGACTGCCTTTTTATTGATACACCAGGCTTAAATGACAGCAGATCGTTTGTAAGTCATCTGGAAGCTGGCAGTATCAGGGACCTTATACCATTAAAAACTGTCAAAGCCAGAACCTATCAGGCCTATTCGGATCAAAGCTATATAGTAGAGGGACTTGTGAGTGTTAATGTGAAAACATCCAAAAACTGTTCTCTTACTTTCTATATCAACAATATGCTTGATATACATCGTACCAAGACAGAGAATAAGGACAGATATCTGAGGGAACACGTGAAGGAATTTAAACTCAAGCTTCTGCCTTTTCAAACCCGAAACTTCAGGGTAAACAGAAATCTTACTCTTTACATAAAGGGTCTTGGCTATATTAAAATAAATGGCAGTCCTGATATAAGTATAGATATTCATCAGGACATTGAAATATACAAAAGCGAGGTACAACTATAATGCTTAATGGTAAACAGAAAAGATATTTAAGATCACTGGCTGTAAATATAAAACCAATTGCTCAGATTGGCAAGGATGGGCTGGGTGAAAATACTTATAAAACAGTAAATGACGCCTTCAATACTCATGAACTGATCAAACTGAGTGTGCTTAAAAGCTGTGATTTAAGTCTGAATGAGATATGTGTTGAAATCTGTGCCAGATGTCATTGCGAACTGGTTCAGACTATCGGCAAGACGATAGTGCTCTATAAAAGAGCCAGGGAACCTAAACTGTTAAATGACTGACATTGAATTTTTTGAACGGCTTATTAAAGAAAGACTGAGCGCTCACCGCTATAATCATTCACTTATGGTCGCAAAACTGGCAAAAGAACTGGCTTTAAGTATAGGATATGACCCTGACAGGGCCTATCTTTGCGGTATACTGCACGATCTGACCAAGGAAGAAAATGAACAGTTTCATGATAATCTATTCAGAAAATATAATGATCTGGATAAAATAACGGAAGCTGCGCCAGTCAAGCATTCACACAGCTGCCCCTATTATCTTTATGAAACTTATGGAATAAAAGACATAGAACTGCTTACAGCCATCTATAACCATACTGTCTGCAGATCTAATCTTGATCTGTGCAAGATTATCTATATTGCCGATAAAAGAGAGGAAAGCCGGCGTATCGATGATGATGTAGTCTCAAGATCTTTAATAAATCTTGATGATGGTTTTAACTATCTGCTTAAACTGGATGCAGAATATCTGAAAAGAAAAGGAATTATTAAATGAGTGATATCTTAAAAGAAATTGTACAGAAAATTGATGAAAGACAGGGTGATGATATCGAAGTTCTGGATTTCAGAAATACATCTCCCTATGTTGACTACTTTGTTATCTGTTCAGCCCGCAACACCAGACTGGCTGCCAGTATTATTGATGAAGTGGAACAGCTCTCAGATAAAAATGAAATGAAGATAAAGTCAAAAGATGACAACCGTGATTCACTATGGCAGTTTATAGATCTGGGAGAAATCGTTGTTCATGTTTTTGTCGGATCTGAAAGGGCAAAATACAATCTGGAGGGTTTATGGAAGGATCTGATAATAAAAATCTGAAAGCCTATGACTTCTTAGCCTATTATTATGATTATCTTCTGATGGATGAAGATAGTCTTAATTACTGGCTTAAATATATTCTGGAAGAAGATTTTACCAGCTGTCTGGAATTGGCTTCCGGCACTGGAGTCATGGCTGGCATACTGAAGAACAGGGGATATGAAGTTATCGCTTCTGATATTTCAGCATCCATGAAAGAGGCATCTAAAGCTAATTTTGATGGCGAATATCTGCTTCTTAATATGTCGGATTATAAATTGAACAGAAAGTTTGATCTGATACTCTGCATCTGTGATTCGATTAATTATTTAAATGAGGATGAGCTCGACAGTTTTATTGAATGTGCCTTTAATCATTTAAATGATAATGGAAGACTGATTTTTGATATGCATCATATAAACCGGCTCAAAGAATTTGAAGAAGAATATATTGAAGAAGGATATCTGGAGGATATGCCATATCAGTGGACAATCAACGCTGATAACGATTCTCTGCATGAGCATTTCACTTTCTATTCTAAAGATGGAATGATGAAAGAAGATCACTTTCAGCATGTATTTAAACCAGAAACAGTAATTAATAAGCTGAACAGATATTTTGATGTACACTATATTGAAGATTTTGTGCCTGATGAAAAGGTGCTGTTTGTAAACAGAAAGAAGGATATATGAAGATAGGAATCGTGATTGCGGTAGAAAGAGAGCTGGTATCTTTTCTGGAAAGTTCTTATACAATTGAAGAAAAATATAAGGGAAAGATTAAATACTACTGCACAAAAATAAATGACAATGAGATATATGCGATTAAATCAGGATGGGGACTGATTGATGCAGCTGCTGCCACGCAGTTTATGATTTCAGTCTTAGACTGTTCGGCAATTATTAATTTTGGTGTTACCGGTGCCTTAGATCCTGAACTTAAGGTTAAGGAACTTTTTGTGGTAAACAGATGCATGAACTATGATTTTGATACATCATGTATTGATCCGGTAAAGAAGCATCAGTATGCCGAATATAATGATGAATTTATTCCTCTTGATAGAGAACTGATTGAATTTGTCAAAGGTTTAAGAGATATTAAAGAAGTAAACTGCTGTTCAGGTGATCAGTTTATTGAAAAAAGAGAAGACAAGATAGAAAGATTTGAAGCCGGCTGTCAGATCTGTGATATGGAGATTGCAGCCATTGCCCGTATCTGCAGTCTGAATGAGGTGAAGTGTCTTTCTATTAAGTGTATCAGTGACGCCTTTGACGGTGACGGCAGCGATTTTAACAGCAACGTAAGGGAAGCATCAGACAAGGCATTCAGACTTATTGATGAGATATTAAGAAAACTATGAAAAAGTGGTATAAGGAATCCTATTTTAACGGCATAAACTGGATACTTGAGAATTTTGACAAGCTGAATCTTTCAGCTGATGAAGCTCTGGTTTTAATGCTGATAGAACTTGCCAACAGAAATAATCGGGCTTTATCCTACGATTATTTAAGGGCTAAGCTTGGTTATGACAATAATCGAATTGATTCAATCATAGCTTCACTGGCTGAAAAGAAATATCTGAGCATCAAACCTTCAAAAAAGGGAATATCTTTTGATATATCAATGCTCTATGAGTTTGATCCTGAAGCCTATACCATAGCTGAAAACCATAATATCTATAATATTGCGGAAGAATTCTTTTCCAGACCCCTGTCGCCAACTGAGCTGCAGAAGATTTCTGACCTTTGTACAGACTTTGGCGACAATAAAGTCATTGATGCCTTTAGAACAGCTGAAGCTTACCGTAAGCGTTCTTTAGCCTATGTGGAAACGGTATTAAATAATGAAAAGAAGTTCTAAGGAATATATTATTGAAAATCTGAACAGGCTTTATCCTGATGCCCATTGTGAGCTGAATCATAAAGACAGTTTTGAGCTTCTGATTGCGGTGGTATTGTCTGCACAGACTACCGATGTTTCTGTCAACAGGGTTACGCCAGCTCTTTTTGAAAAATATCCTGATGCCCTAAGCCTGTCTGAAGCCAGTGAGGAAGATGTTATGAGACTTATTCATTCAATCGGGCTTTATAAAAACAAGTCCAGGAATATAATCAATCTGGCTAAGGAACTGGTGAAAAGATTTGATGGAGAAGTACCCTCGAAAAGGGAAGAACTGGAGTCACTTCCCGGTGTAGGCAGAAAAACAGCGAATGTGGTTTTAAGCAACTGTTTCGATTATCCGGCTTTTGCGGTTGATACCCATGTTTCCCGAGTTTCTAAAAGACTGATGATTGCCAGAAAAGATGATGATGTTCTCACGATAGAGAAAAAACTGATGAAGTTCTTTCCCAGAAACTGCTGGTCAAGACTGCATCATCAGTTTATCTTTTTCGGTCGTTATAAGTGTAAAGCCAAAAATCCAGAATGTACAGACTGTCCATTCAGGGACAGCTGCCGTAAGGATTAGTTGATCTGGGTCTTTGGTTCCATGGTGAGATGAACACCAAGTTTCTTTAAAATATTTTTATCGGTTCTGGATAGAATTACAGAAGTATGCACTTCGGTATTCTTTAAGCCATCAAGGGCATCCAGAGCTTTTTTACATCTTTCGTCTGTCTTTGATCCTATTGCCAGAGCCACCAGTATTTCATCGGTGTGCAGGCGCGGATTCTTTGACCTGAGATGTTCGATTTTTAAATGCTGGATAGGTTCCAGAAGTTCTTTGGAAATAAGATCTTCATCAGGAAGACCTGCCAGATGTTTTACGGCATTTAATAGAGCACTTGAGCAGCAGCCTGTTACCTCGGTTGTCTTGCCGGTGATTATCGTTCCATCATTGAGCTCTATAGCGCAGCACGGTACTCCGGTTTTTCTGGAGAGTTCATTAGCTACTACCGCAACTTTTCTGTCTTCTTTTTTTATGTTGGCCTTGGTCATGATGATTTCCTGTTTCACAACTTCATCGGCATATTTTTCTTCTTTATAGGCTTTAACCAGTGAATCATAGTATCTTCTTAAGATTTCCTGTTTAGAGGCTTCTTTGATTATTTCATCATCAATAATGCCGCTGGCAATCTGATTGACACCCATATCTGTAGGAGATTTATAAATCTGTTTGCCGTTAATACGGGTTAAAAGGTCATTGAGAATTGGGAAAGCTTCAATATCACGGTTATAGTTGACAGTTGCCTGGTTATAGTTTTCAAGATGGAAAGGGTCTATCATATTGACATCATCCAGATCGACGGTAGCTGATTCATAGGCCAGATTGACTGGATGATTCAGCGGAAGATTCCAGACCGGGAAAGTTTCAAATTTGGCATAGCCGGATTTGATGCCGTTTAAAGAATCGTGATAAATCTGAGACAGACATACAGCCAGTTTGCCTGAGCCTGGGCCTGGTGCTGTTATAACGACTACATCCTTGGTAGTTGGAATATACTCGTTTTTGCCAAAGCCATCATTAGAAAGCACTTTATCGACATCGTTAGGATAGTTTTCGATAATATAGTGATAGGCTACTTTAATGCCTTTCTTTTCGAGTTTTTTTCTTAAATGTTTGGCATTGAGCTGTTTATCAAAATGAGTAATCACAACACCGCCCACATTAAGACCTACGTCTTCAAATTCACTTATCTTGTTTAAAAGGTCCTGAGTGTAGGTTATCTCAATATCACTTCTGGTCTTTGAGCTTTCAACATCGTTGGCATTTATTACCAGTACTACTTCGACCTTGTCTTTAATTTTAAGCAGCATCCTGATCTTGGCATCTGGCTCAAAACCCGGAAGTACTCTTGATGCATGGTAGTCATCAAAGAGTTTTCCCCCAAACTCCAGATACAGTTTATTGAACTTTGCCAGTCTTTTGGAAATAAATTTTGACTGTTCCTTAACATAGCGTTCGTTAGAAAAACCGATTTTATTCATATCCACCTCATTGCGTCCTAATTTACAAACTCGTTTAGAATTGTATAATATTTTCATGGATTATTACAAAGAATTGGTTTCAAATATCGAAAAAGCCATTGAATCAGCTGATTATGATAAAGCTTCCAAACTTATTGATGATGAACTGAGCCTGCCATATGTGCCTAAAGATGTTTTAGAAAAGCTCAGGGAATTTAAAGAAAACATTCCCGCTAAAGATATAAACAGAACCCTCAGTGAAGAAGAAATAAGAGAATACCTCAAAGGGAATGAATATAGACAGCTTGTAGCCGTTGAACAGCTGAATAAACTCAATTTAAGAGAATATTATGATTTATGTAACGAATATTTAAAATCCGATGGTTTCATTAATGCCAAAGTACTGCTTATTGAATCACTGGTAAGACAGGAAATAAGCGATGAATATACAATGCTTAAAGATGGCATGCTGTTTAACTTTATTCCAAGATATGTAATGCTGCCGGAGGAAAGCGAGGGCTATAATACAGCTTTAAAGATTTTAAGTGATTACTACATGAAGGAGCCATCTTACTTTCTGATGGCCAGAGATCTTTTATATAAGGACTGTTTTATGGCTTTGCCGTTAAGCTATATCAGGGAAGAGGGCGAAATGCTGGCCAGAAATATTATTTCCTATCTTGATTCAGTGCTGAAGTAGTGCTAAAAGAGGATAAAATATAGTAAAAAAAATAAATTCTGTTATAATAATATAGCTAATGGAGGACTATATATGTCAGAAATAAAAAAAGTAGAAAATGCCAAAGTAGAAATTACTTCGGTGGTAGATGGAGAAAAGTGGGCTGAAGCTTATAATAAGGCTTTTAATAAATTAGCTGCCAAAACCAGCATCGATGGTTTCCGTAAGGGCAAGGCTCCCAAGAACATCCTCAAGAAAGTAATCAACCCTCAGTCTGTATGTTATGAGGCTGTTGATGAAATTGCCCAGTCTGTACTGGAAGAAGCTATTAAGGAACATAGTGTTGAACTTATTGACAGACCTGAGCTTAATCTGGGTACTGTAAATGAAACATCTTGTACCTTTATCTTTACCTGTCCTGTTCCACCAGATGTTGAACTTGGTGACTATAAGAATCTGGGCTATCATGTAGAAGAAGTTTCTGTTACTGATGGTGATGTAGAAGCTGAACTTGACAAGCTGAAGGAACAGAAGGCTGAACTGGAAATCAAGGAAGAGGGCGAACTGGAAAATGGTGATATCTCAGTAATTGATTATGAAGGCTTTAAGGATGGTGTACCATTTGAAGGCGGCAAGGGCGAAAACTTTGAGCTGACTATCGGTTCAGGTCAGTTTATCCCTGGCTTTGAGGAACAGCTGATTGGCATGAAGACTGAAGAGGAAAAAGAAATTAATGTTACTTTCCCTGAAAACTATCATGTAGAAGAATTAAAGGGTCAGCCAGTTATCTTTAAGGTTAAGCTGCATGAAATCAAGAAGAAGGTGCTGCCTGAACTTGATGAAGAGCTGATTAAAGATCTTAAGATTGAAAATGTAAATACTTTAGATGAATTAAAGGAATACTACCGTGCAAATCTGCTGAAGTCACGTAAGGACTGGGCTGAAAACAAGGCTCTTGATGAAGCTATAAATAAACTGGTTGAAGAAGCTACAGTTGAAATTCCTGAAGTAATGATCAATTCAATGTGTGACAACATGATTAATGAATATGGTCAGCAGTTTATGGCTCAGGGCTTATCAATGGAACAGTTCAGATCAATGTTTGGTGAAAATGTTGATGGACTGAGAAATGCCTTTAGGCCTGAAGCTGAAAAGCGTGTTAAGACCAACTTATGCTTAAATAAGCTTGCGGAACTTGAAAATCTGAATGTAGGTGCTGAAGATCTGGAAAAATACTACAGTGATCTTGCAGAGACTTACTCAATGCCTGTAGAGGATGTTAAGAAATATATCCCTGAAAGTAACGCAAAGGAAGACCTTAAGGTTCGCAAGGCATTAGATTTTATCAGACAGTAATGAAAAAGACGCAGCTTGCGTCTTTTATTAAGAAATTGCTAGCACTTGGTTAGCAGGAGGCTTATATGAATAAAAAAACTTATACATATCCTCTGATCTGTACAAGAGGTGCCATAATCTTTCCACATCAGGAGACAGGTATTGATGTAGGAAGATCAAATTCAATAAACACCATCAACTACGCCAATGAAAATGGTTCGCTGGTGGTAATTACCTGTCAGAAAGATATTAAACAGGATGATGTCAGTATCGACAATATCTATTCGGTCGGTACTCTGTGTCTGATTAAGAATCTGTGCAAGCGTTCTGACTATTATAAGGTAACTTTCCTTGGTCAAAGCAGATGCCGTATTGTCAATGCTGATTTAAGTGGAGATATATTTCAGGCTGAGATTGAGCTTCTGGAAGAGGAACATGGTGATGAACTGGCTTTAAAGATTCTGACAGGCAGGGCAATAGATGAATTCAATGCCAATCCGGCACTTAATAAGCTTGGCGGTTTAAGTCATAACCTGCTGAACAATTTTGATTCCATTGTTGCCTCAAGTATTGCCGATGGCTATGCCCAGAATTTTGTGAATGATTTTGCCCATAAGCAGGAATATCTGGAAGAGAATGTTATTGAGAAACGTCTGGAAAAGATGATAGTTGAACTCAATAAGGACAGAATGATTGAAGATCTGGAAAAAGAAATAAATGAAAAGATCAGAAAATCAATGGAAGCTTCTCAAAGAGATTACTACTTAAGAGAAAAACTTAAGGCCATTAAGGAAGAACTTGGTGATGATCAGGGTTCTGAAGCTGATAAATTCAGAAAAATGGTAGAGGATAACCCTTATCCTGACTATGTTAAGAAGAAGGCTTTAGAAGAAATACGCAAGTTTGAAATTATGCCGGCAGCTGCAGGTGAGTCAGGTGTTACCCGTTCTTATATTGAGTGGCTATTAAATATTCCATGGTATACAAAGTCTAAAGATAATGAGGATTTAAAGAAGGCGGCTGATATTCTTGATGAAGACCACTATGGCCTGGATAAGGTTAAGGAAAGAATTCTGGAGTATCTGGCTGTTAAGCAGATGACAAATTCTCTTAAATCACCAATACTGTGTCTTGTAGGCCCTCCAGGAGTCGGCAAGACCTCTCTGGCCAGATCAGTAGCCAGGGCACTTGACCGCAAGTTTGTCAAAGTCTCACTGGGCGGTGTCAAAGATGAAGCTGAAATCCGCGGACACAGAAGAACCTACCTGGGTTCAATGCCAGGCCGCATTATTCAGGGTATGAAGAAGGCTGGTACCTTAAACCCGGTATTCCTGATTGATGAAATTGATAAGCTTTCAAGTGATTATAAGGGTGATCCGTCAAGTGCGATGCTTGAGGTACTCGATCCTGAACAGAACAGCATGTTCTCTGATCACTATATTGAAGAGCCATATGATTTAAGCGATGTACTTTTTATCGCTACTGCCAACTATAAAGAAAACATTCCAGCTGCTCTATATGACCGTCTGGAGATAATTGATATCAGTTCCTATACCGAAATTGAAAAGCTTAATATCGCAAGGGAACACCTCATCACTAAGCAGATGGAAGCCAATGGCTTAAAGAAGTCACAGTTTATTTTAAGTGATGATATGATACTTTATCTTATCAGACACTATACAAGGGAAGCTGGTGTCAGAAATCTGGAGAGAATCATCGGTACACTGTGCCGAAAGGCCGTACTCGATATTCTGAAAGAGGGTAAAAAGTCTGTCAGAATTACCAAAAAACTTTTACAGACCTGGCTTGGAAGAGAAACGTTTGAGTATGGTCTGAAAGAAAATAAAGATCAGGTAGGAGTAGTTACCGGTCTGGCTTATACCCAGTTTGGTGGTGACATACTTCCAATTGAAGTCAATTATTTTGAAGGCAAGGGCAAATTTATTGTCACTGGTCAGCTTGGTGATGTAATGAAGGAATCTACCGAAATCGCCCTGGACTATATCAAGTCCAATGCCAGAAAGTATAATATCGATCCTGAATTCTTTGAGAAACACGATATCCATATTCACTGTCCAGAAGGGGCTGTACCAAAGGATGGTCCATCGGCTGGAGTTACTTTAACTACCGCACTGATATCTGCACTTACCAAGCATCCGGTTAAATCTGACCTGGCGATGACAGGCGAGGTTACTTTGAGAGGAAACGTGCTTCCTATTGGCGGATTAAAGGAAAAGTCACTGGCAGCTCATCGTTCAGGCATTAAGAAAATTGTGATTCCTAAGGCCAATATCAAGGATCTTGAGGATGTGCCACAGACTGTAAAGGATGATGTAGTCTTTATTCCAGTAGAAAGAGTTGATCAGGTTATCAAAGAGGCTCTGGTTTAATGATTAAATTTATCAAATCCTGCAAGACAAAGGATTATCCTGAATCTGCTGGTGAAATTGTTTTTGCGGGAAGATCCAATGTCGGCAAGTCCTCACTGATTAATGCCCTGTATGGGAAAATTGCCTACGTTGGTAAAACTCCAGGCAAGACAAGACTTTTAAACTTCTTTAACGTAGATGACAGTTATACGGTATGTGATGTACCGGGCTATGGTTTTGCGAACCGTTCAGAAAAAGAGCTTATTGAGTTTGGCGATATGATGGAAAACTATTTTACGAATAGAAATGAATTAAGGCTATGCGTACTGATTCTGGATATCCGTCATAAACCAACTAAGGATGATCTTGAAATGGCTGAATATTTAAGAGATATGAATATTCCTTTCATGATAGTTCTTAATAAATCAGACAAGGTATCAGGCAACGAGAGAGTTAAGAATATTAAGGTGATTTCTGAACTATGCGGTGTTGATAAGGATAAGCTTGTCTATGTTTCTACTTTAAAGAAAACCAAT
>DBOW01000063.1:563-2936 GCA_002299675.1 Solobacterium sp. UBA636 | reverse complement strand
AAAAAACATGTCAATTTGACATGTCAGTTCGTTTTATTCTGGCTGATTCAAACACTTCTGAATCATTTAGATAGTTCTGTACCAGGTCACGGATAAACCAGATATGGTATTGCACTTGCGTGTTTGGCACGGCTAAAGATGGATAGCCGGTGCCTCTTTGCAGATAGTCATCGGTGACAATGGTATATTCTTTTTCTTCTTCTATTGTTTCATCATTTACAGTAATAAGGAATGGATTTTGAGTAATTCTTACATTGTGAGAAAAACCCAGAGTACCGAGTACAGTTCCTCTAAATCCTGGTCCCCTTCCACTTTGTCTTATGTGTTCTTTGTCTAATGAAAGTTTAACAGCTTCAATAATGTTTATGCCTTTGAGTTTATAGATAGCTGGATTTAGTTTTGATGGAAAGTTTTCTATCAGGCTTTTACGGGATACAGGCTTTAATAATGGGCTTTCACTAATGCCGGCATGCATTATAGCCAGGTCACCATTGAACTTTTTAAGCAGTGCATCACAGATGAAGTTGGTCAGCTGGCTTTCTGTATAGGGATTAAAAGTTAAGTCTGAGACTGTTTCAAGTTCTTTTGATAAAAGAGAATCTGCATATTCTTTCTTTTTGTTAAGTTTTTTATCAAAACATATATCTTCAACATCATTAAGTCGAACTAATTCTGAATCTGTTTTAGTGATGGAATCATCTTTCAGTTCTAAAGTAATAACACCCAGATATTCACCCATACCGGTCTGGAGAAGTTTTTCTTCATTTATTACTTCATGGGAATGGCCACCCAGACAGAAATCTATTTCTTTAAATTTATCAAGGAGATATCTTTCGATATTTGAGCCGCTGTGTGATAGAAGCAGGCAGTAATCATACTTATTTCTGTTGATATCCAGTTCATGTCTGATATAGTCTTCTGGCGGATTAATCTTCAGATTGCCCATCATGGAGAAGACATTATAGCCATTGTCTTCCATTTTATGCGAGTAGAATGGTGAAATGCCGATAATCAGGAATCTTGCGTTCATTCTTTCGATTATTAATGATGGCTTTATGTTATCTAATCTGTTTCCATCATTGTCGGTGATATTACAGGAAAGAAGCGGAAGTTTAGTTCCTAATTTTATTAAGGCATCATGGCTGAGGTCTATTTCACCATTTCCCACCGCCATGGCAGTAAGTGGAATACCATCATAGAGATCAGCTGCACTATAGGCTTTATCACACTGAATGATGAGGTCTTTGAGGTCTGAGAAGTCGCCACCATCCAGATAGATGTCATCTTTTGTCATATGCTGATTAAGATAATATCTGACTTTCTTTAAGAAGCTGTAGTTTGCGTGTATGTCGTTTGTATAGTAGATTTTCATCATCAATATAATATTACAGTTTAGGCTGATTTTGGTGCTCCTGTTTTCTGTGAGGAATTGGTTATACGGGTATTAATATTCTTTTCAATTTCAGGATTTATTTCATTGGCTCTGATTAAGGCCATCTTAGTAAGATTTGGTCCAATCAGTTCATAGATAAGAACAGAGAAAAGAACGACGTTACGAACTATTTCACCCTGCCCTAACTGGGCTGCCTGTATGGCCATACCTAAAGCTACACCAGCCTGAGGTAAAAGGGTTATACCAAGGTTGTCCTGAATTTTTCTGGAACAGTTTGAAAGTTTTGATGAGATATAGGCACCAAATATTTTGCCTGATGATCTTAAAGCTATAAAGATAATACCCAGTAACAGGACTGTTTTATTAGATAAAATACCCAGGTTTAGTTCAGCACCCGATATGACAAAGAAAAGAATATTAAGAGGTGAAGACCAGCGGTCTGCCCTGTCCATGAGCTCTTCTGAGGCATCACAGATGTTACAGAAAACAGCACCAAGTATCATGCAGGTTAAAAGAAGTGAGAACGATATGGTTACTGGACCAAGTCTGAAACTTGTTGAGGCAATGCCAACTGTTAAAAGGACAAAGGCTACGGCAACTGAAAGTCTTTTTGAACGGGAATGGAAATAGACTTCCATGAAGTTCATTATGATTCCCATAAGTGCACCTAATAATACAGTTGCCAATAGTTCCAGCAATGGTTCAACAACAATTGAGATAATGGAAGCGTTGCCTGCTTCTAAGGCTGTGGCAATACCAAATGACAGGGCAAAGACAACAAGCCCTACTGCATCATCAATGGCGACTACCATTAATAATAGTTTAGTAAGCGGGCCGCTTGCCTTATATTGTTTAACAACCATCAAAGTGGCAGCAGGAGCTGTGGCGGCAGCTATGGCACCAAGCACAATGGCGCTGGATAAAGACAGGATATCGGGAAAGATCAGGTGAATAATTATTAAACCAATATCTACAATAAT
>DBOW01000063.1:0-502 GCA_002299675.1 Solobacterium sp. UBA636 | reverse complement strand
GTTTTGAGATCCTTGATTCTGAATTCGTTGCCTATTAAAAAGGCTATGAAGCCCAGGGCACAGGATGTAATGATTTCTGTTTTATCAAGCATCTGAGTGTTTAATATATTAAGGACATAGGGTCCGATAATTAGTCCAGCTACCAGATATGAAGTAACGGCTGGAAGATTTACCAGTTTTGCCGCACGGGACATGATAAGTCCTGCAAGTAAAGCCAGTGATAATGAAATAAGTAAAGTATTCATATATAGCCTCCTTTTACATGGAACATATTCTGTTATACACCTTCCTATAAAATGTGGATAAAGAAAATTTAAGAAAATTAGCACTCACCTCTTGAAATTGCTAATGGGAGTAGTATAACAATAATTGTAAAGAGTATGATCAAGCCGGTAACTTAACCATTCCCTTTAACAAGGAGGTTTTGTACTATGTTAACACCAAAATTATTTTCTGATTATTTCTTTGATGATCTAAATGAAATGGATCATAAGCTTTATGG
>DBOW01000043.1:776-2856 GCA_002299675.1 Solobacterium sp. UBA636 | reverse complement strand
TGGGCAAGATATACCCCTCTTTGACGGGCTAAAGCGTACTGTCTGTCTATTTCCTCCAGCAGCACCGGAAGCACACCCTTGGCTTCCTTGACCAGATCCGGAAGTTCAGCACAGACCTTTTTTATATTTTCGATATCAACATCAATCTCGTCCATGATATTCTGAGCCTGGACATAATCGTTGGCATAAAGCCATTCCTCAGACTGAGAGAATTTGTCCTCAATAGCCTCGAGCTTTCTGGAAACACCATCATAGGCAATAGAGAAAGAATTGGAATGCTCGTTTACTTTCATCTTTACCTCAAGATAACGTTCCTTAAGACGGGTAGAGAATTCCCTCTGCTGATTTTCCTTATCCGCAAACTGCTCCAGAAACTTATCTATCTGAGTTACTTCCTTTTCAGTTTCCGCAATAAAATCCTCTGTTTCACTAAGCAGAGACTTAAGACTCTTATAGTTATGGTTGGCAAAATCATCATCTATCTCTACCAGCATATCATTGATCGAATCAATATCACGCTGAGTATTTTCGTACTGTTTATAATAGGACTCTATCTGTTCGGCAGTATCTTTATTGCGTCGGGCCATCGCCTGAGCCTTATTTAGTTTAAAGGCCAGCGGGATAGTCTTTATCGCATTGAATCTGACGTTTATGTCCTCTATCTGCTTTGCGAATTTAGTCTTTCTGGTATTTCTTACCAGCACAACTATGATGATTACAACCAGTAATAATAAGATGCCAAGAATAATTAATATAAGCTGTTGTTTATTTCCCATAACAATACAAATTTTACTATTAAAAAAACAACTTTTCAATTGACTATGTTCAATATTATAAGTTAAAATATTTAAGCACATCGTTTTAAGCATGTAAAGTTTATCCCCATGCGTTGGTACCGTCAAGGTGAATAGTAGAGTAGCTTTAGCTCGAAAATCCAATACCAACACTACGATAAATGATTTACACCTTAATGGATGATTTAAGGAGGAAGAAAAAATGGCAAGAAACACAGGTCCAGTATGGCGTATCTCAAGACGTTTAAACTTCTCTATTCTGGAAACAGGAGAAGAACTGGCAAAAAGACCATACATCCCTGGTCAGCATGGTTCACCAGCTAAGAGAATCAAGCAGTCAGGCTATGGTCAGCAGAAAGCTGAAAAGCAGAAAATCAGACATATGTACGGTCTGTCAGAGAAGCAGTTCTACAACACTTATTTAAGAGCTTCTAAGATGGCTGGTGTAACAGGTACTAATCTGTTCATCCTGCTGGAATCAAGACTTGATAACCTGGTTTACAGAATGGGCTTCGCTACTACTAGACGTGCAGCAAGACAGTTAGTTAACCATGGTCATATTCTGGTTAACGGCAAGAAGGTTGATATCCCTTCAGTACAGGTTAAGCCTGGTTCAACAATTGAAGTAAAGGAAAAGTCAAGAAATATGGCTTGCATCACTGCTTCACTTGAATCAACACTTTCATTCAAGGACTTTGTTGAAGTAGACAAGGACAACAAGAAGGGCAAATACGTTCGTCTGCCTGAAAGAAAAGAACTTAACAATGAAGTTAACGAACTTCTGATTATCGAATACTACAATAGATAATAGTTCTCTAAAGCTGCATAACTGCAGCTTTTCTTATACTTAAAAAGACAGCCTAAAGCTGCCCAAATAACAGATAAACCAGTTTAGAGCCTCTAATAAGCCCGATGCTTTCCTGCAGGGCTATAGAGGCTTTATTATCGGTTTCTACCTGAGTATAGGCAATTAAACCTCTACTCAGACACTCCTTAATCATAAAAGATTCCAGAGCCTTTCCATAGCCATTATGACGGTATTTTTCAAATACCTTAAGTATACCGACACATTTCTCCACATGCATACCCACAAAGCCGACTATTTCATCATTCAGAAGTCCAAAATACAGCTGTCTATGTTCAATGATATACTCTATTTCCTCATCAGTAAGATTAGAGTAATGCTGCTTAAAGAAATTTATGTCACCTTTTTCAGCCACTCTATAATTTAAACGATTATCCGTTTCTATATCAGGATAATTATAAACATACTGGTAACAGACCAT
>DBOW01000043.1:0-712 GCA_002299675.1 Solobacterium sp. UBA636 | reverse complement strand
AGGCAATAACATTTCCCATATTCCTTTAGCCACTTTAAAGCCTTATCTACATCATCACACAGAAGATAATATACCTCACTGTCTTTGTCCTTAATAAACAGATCATTCCCTTCCCTGTTAATGATAATTCCACCATTATTATGGCACTGCACAATATTAACATAAGATGCATTCATATTAATGATTATACACAAAAGTTACTGTATCAGAACTTTTAGATAAGAAGATAATTTAAAATAGTCCTCTTTTTCCTGTTTCTTATTGTTTATCTCAATTTTTAGAATTATAAGTCCATTCAATAGCTTAAATGTATGAGAACTTATGATGTTGATTATGGCTAAAACAAATGAAAAAGGACTGTATAGCCCTGAGTTTGAGGTTTTAATACAGTCCTTTAATATATCAATTATTTACTTGCAGAGTTGCCGGCAATCTTACCGAATGTAAAGATATCAGCTACTGCGTTACCGCCAAGTCTGTTACCGGCATGAATACCGCCAGTAACTTCACCTGCTGCCCATAAGCCTGGAATTGCATTTCCATTTGTATCCAGAACTTCCGCACTTGTGTTGATTCTTACACCACCCATAGTATGATGAATACTTGCCTTTCTTGGTGAAATACAAATACCGACATTAGGATCAGCTTCAATAGCTTCCAGATCAATCTTGCCAGAAATAACTTCCTTGCCAAAATCTGGATCTTCCTGATT
>DBOW01000004.1:1068-2880 GCA_002299675.1 Solobacterium sp. UBA636 | reverse complement strand
CTTAATGCCTCAATAGACTATATAGGGGAATGTGATAATTTTACAAATGGAAAGGTTAATGTTGCCACCAGCGAGAACTTTTATCCAGGCGGCAAGGGTATTAATGTTTCCTGTGTTTTAAAGACCCTAGATACCGATTCGGTAGTGCTGGGCTTTGTGGGCGGCTATGTAGGCTTGGCCATCAAAGCTATGTTAAAAGATCTGGGTATTGAGGAAAGACTTATAGAAGTAAAGGGGAATTCCCGCTTCAATGTCAAAATAGAGTCAAATACCGAAACCGAGTTTAATGGCATGGGGCCATTCATTACTGAAGAAGATATTAAGAAGCTTTTAAACCAGCTTGATGAGCTTAAAGATGGGGATGTGCTGGTTCTTTCTGGCTCATTGCCATATTCCATGGATGAACATATCTATGAGAGAATCATGGAATATGTAAAGGATAAGGATCTTATGATTGTGGTAGATACTACTGGCAAGACTATGCTGAATACTCTGAAGTATCATCCGTTTTTAATTAAACCAAATAACTTTGAGCTTGAAGATCTCTTTAAGCAGTCAATGGATAATAAAGAAGAAATGCTCGACAGATGTTTCCGCCTGCAGGAAATGGGAGCCAGAAACATCATTGTCTCGCTTGGTGAAAAGGGAGCCCTGATGGTTAAGGAAAATGGCATAGCCTATCCAATAATCTGTCCTAGTGGCAAGGTTATCAATACCATCGGTTCGGGCGACTCACTGGTTGCGGGTTTTCTGTACTCTTATCTGAAGGATGCTGATTACTATAAAGCTCTGATGTATGGTGTAGCAGCCGGATCAGCTACCGCCTTCAGTCTTCGTTTTTCCAGCAAAGAGGAAATAGAAAGGCTGATGAAGGAAACTTATAAACTTTAGAAACGTATCATCTGTTTTTTTTGATACATAATCGAAAGGACGCAGAAAATCTTCTGAAAGGACATATTCGCTGTATCTGCTGATGATTATTGGTTCTTCTCCTAAATAATCTATTGTTCCATCGGCATATTTCTTGCCAAGAAAATATAATGATTGCTCATAGCTGGTCTCCTAAAAAATAATGATTTCTTAATATTTTAGGAATAGAACATGAATAATTAATCATCCTGCATTGGTGTTAAAATAATAGTACGAGGAGAAAATAAGTATGTGGACAATTAAAAACGATAATTTAGTACTGAGTGTAAGTGAAAAAGGAGCTGAGGTACACAGTCTCAAAAAAGTAAATGAAGACTATGACTATGCCTGGGAAGGCGATAAGACCTATTGGGCAGGAAGAAACCCAATTCTGTTCCCGCAGGTGTCTTCAAACGATGATAAGACCATGTTAATCAATGGTGTTACCTACAAGACTGGAAACCATGGTTTTGCGCGTAATGCGGTATTTGAACTTGTTGAGGATAAGGGCGATGAACTGGTACTGAAGTTAAGTGAGAATGAGGATACTTTAAGTCAGTATCCATTCAGATTTGAACTGCTGGTTGATTATAAGCTGAATGGAAACAGAGTTGATATTACTTATACCATCACCAATAACGATGAGAAGGATATGCCATTTGGTTTTGGTTTACATCCGGCATTTAGTGTAGATAAGGACTATAAGGATACTTATGTTACATTTAATAAGACTGAAAATGAATTTGGCGAAAGAATTGATATCTCCAAGGAGCTGTTTGAGAAGTATCCAACCGTAATTATTAAGAATCCTGAGGCTGATGTATGTACTTTATATTCCAATAATCATGCACTGGCTGTTGAATATAAAGGTTTTAATATCTTTGCCATCTGGTCACAGGGTCC
>DBOW01000004.1:720-1027 GCA_002299675.1 Solobacterium sp. UBA636 | reverse complement strand
TTTGTATGTCTGGAGCCATGGATGAATTATACTGAGAAATCAGATCATCGTGAACTGAAGGACAGAGATGATATTAAAATTCTGAAAACTGGTGAAAAACAGCTATATCAGTATTCCTGGATAGTAGTACAATAGTACTCGTGTTTACAAATAAGGATTTAAAAAGATTAATATTGCCCCTGCTGTTTGAACAGATTCTGGGATTAATGGTAGGTATGCTTGATACGGTAATGGTGTCAAGTGTTGGTGAGGCAGCTATATCGGGGGTTTCCATCGTCAATGATGTAAACCTCCTTATTATTGCGCT
>DBOW01000004.1:0-591 GCA_002299675.1 Solobacterium sp. UBA636 | reverse complement strand
ATGATATCTTTTGTGGTATCTTTTATTTTTGGTTTAATCGGTCTTTTTGGTGCTGAATATATTCTGAAGTTTCTATATCCAAGTGTCAGTATTGAAGTAATGTCAGCAGCCAGAATCTATTTTGTGATAACGGCTCTGTCTTTTCCTTTTCTGGGTTTATATAATGCAGCAGCTGCCATATTCAGATGCATGGCCAGAACAAAGGTTACTCTATATGTTTCCATACTGGGAAACATTATAAATCTGGTGGGCAATTATTTCTGCATCTATATTTTAAAGATTGGGGTAGCTGGGGTTGCCATTCCTACACTGGTATCTAGAGCAATCATGGCTTTGATATTGCTTATAATGTCTTTTAATGAACATAATGAGATAAGTGTAGAGCTAAGAAACATATTCAGACTTGATTCAAGAATACTGAATAAGATACTTACTATCGCCATACCAAATAGTGTGGAGAATGGACTGTTTAATATCGGCAAGATTATTATTTCAACCTTTGTAGCTACCTATGGTACTGTGCAGATTGCGGCCAATGGGGTAGCCAATTCGGTCTGTGTGTTGTGCTATGCCAGCGATGCGGCGATGCAG
>DBOW01000066.1:5697-6892 GCA_002299675.1 Solobacterium sp. UBA636 | reverse complement strand
AGACAGATGCCGGTGGATGCCACTGGCCAGCTGTTCATAATAAAATTTTGTTTTCATCTTTTTCCGTATACAGGATAAAAGACATCTTATTTAGGATACAGGGATAAAGAATAATTGAATATTACTTTATACCATCAGGATTCTTAATCATGAAATTATAAGAATCGGCACACATCTGTTTAAGATCATATTCTGTCTTAAAGCCCAGTAATTCATAAGCTTTAGAAGGATCTGCGTAGCAGGTATCAATATCGCCAGGTCTTCTGTCTACTATTTTATAGTTTACTTTTCTGCCTGAAGCTTCTTCATAAGCTTTAATAACTTCAAGAACGGAATAGCCTGTACCGGTTCCGACATTAATCACTTCACAGCCTGTATGATTAACGGCATACTTCATAGCCTTCACATGAGCTTTTGCCAGATCGACTACATGGATGTAGTCTCTTACACCAGTTCCATCTTTTGTATCATAATCATTGCCGAATACTGACAGACATTCAAGTTTTCCGATAGCCACCTTGGCAATATAAGGTACCAGATTATTAGGAATACCTTTAGGATCTTCACCAATAAGGCCTGATTCATGTGCCCCGATTGGATTAAAATATCTTAACAGTACAACACTCAGGCTCTTCTCCGCCACACTTAAGTCCTGAAGAATCATTTCATTCATCTTCTTGGTTGTTCCATAAGGATTGGTAGTTGTACCATAGCCATATTCTTCTTTAAAAGGTGCCTTATAGTCATCACCATAGACGGTAGCGCTTGAAGAAAAGATGAGATTGGTAACACCATGTTTCTTCATGCACTCATAAAGGTTCAGTGAACCGGCAATATTATTCTGATAATAAACAAGTGGCAGCCTTACTGATTCGCCAACAGCCTTGTAGCCGGCAAAATGTATTACACCATCAAATTCATTTTCAGAAAACACTTTATCTAGTGCTTCACGATCTAAAATATCTACATTGTAGAATACAGGTCTTTTACCAGCTATCGTTTCTATTCTGTCCACTACAGAAGCGCTGGAATTATATAGATTATCAACAATGACAACCTCATTTCCATCTTTGATAAGTTCGACACAGGTATGGCTTCCAATATAGCCTGTACCACCGGTTACTAATATTTTCATATAATTAAATCTCCTTTATGCTAAGAATGAAAGTGCTCCTAATACACCACTGGAAATAAG
>DBOW01000066.1:0-5605 GCA_002299675.1 Solobacterium sp. UBA636 | reverse complement strand
GAGGCAGCCAGGGTTCCAGTCCAGGCACCAGTGCCAGGAAGTGGGATACCGACAAAAAGGAATAAAGCTACATACAGGCCATTTCCCGCCTTGGCCAGCAGAGCATCTCTGGCTTTATCGCCTTTTTTAAGACACCAGGTAAAAAAACCACCGATTACTTTTTTGTCTTTTCCCCATAACAGTACTTTTCTGGCAAAAAAGAAAATAATTGGAACCGGCAGCATGTTACCGATTATAGCCACAATATAGGATGGAAGTATGGGCAGTTTCATGCCAAAGGCAATAGGTATTGCCCCTCTTAATTCAACAAGAGGTACCATTGATACAAAAAATACCCAGAAATACTTTTTAACAAGACTCATTTTTTTCTCCTTAAAACAATTTAATAATATCTTTAAAAGTTACAAATATAACCAGTATAAATAACAGTATAGAACTGGCTGACATAATTGCTTCCTGAACCTTTTTGGATATAGGACGTCTGATAATGGTTTCAATAAGTACTATTACTATTCTGCCTCCATCAAGTATAGGTAAAGGCAGGGCATTCATTAAACCAATATTTACTGATAAAACAGCCATTAAATTAATATAGGTCAAAGCTCCCATTTCTACCGCCTGGCTTGTAGCCTGATAGACACCAATCGGACCGCTTAGATTATCTAAACCAACGCCTCTGAATATTCCAAACAGGGCTACAAGAGTAATCTTGGTTACATTTACAAGATAATTAAAGCCATATTTAAAACAGTTAAAGAAATTGATATTTACTATTTCTCTTTCTGGTGTCATGATGCCAATCAGATATCTTTGAGATTCTTCATCATATACAGGAGTTAAAGACAGCTCAATATTTTCGCCATCACGGTTAACAGTAAAGGTAACTTCTCCCTTTCCATCATAGGTTGACATAAAAGTAGTCAGCTCATCAAAATCATTAGGACTTATGGCATAACCGTTTTCAAACTCAATATGAGTTATATAGTCGCCAGCCTTTAAACCGGCATCATAGGCAGGATAGCCTTCATTTACCTGATCAATAATTGGCTTTGGTGCAGCAGATATCTGACCAAAACTCAGATAAATCATTGATACAAGAAAGATAGCCAGCACAAAATTCATTATGATACCAGCTGCCATAATAATGATTCTCTTTAGCGGATGTATCGAATCAAGGCATCTTTCCTTAGGAATATTGGTGGTATCAACCTGGGTTTCAATTTTTTCATCAGAGCTGTCACCCGCCATGGCTACAAAGCCACCTATCGGCAGCGCTCTTAAAGAATACTCGGTCTCCTTTCCTTTTCTGGAAAATAATTTAGGCCCCATGCCAATAGAAAATTCCTGAACATAAACATTAAATAACTTCGCGGCAATAAAATGCCCGAATTCATGAATAATAATAATTACCGATAAAAGTAAAATAAAAAGAATAATTGTTTTTAACATACAAAGAAAATTATATCAGATTTAATTTATATATTATTAATATTAAAAAAATAAGAAAATTTCACACATTCAAAAAAAGACTAATTCATTAAAGAATTAGCCCAGATATCATCTACATGTTTTTTAGCCCATTCATGAGATTTAATTAAATCTTCATAGGATGGATTTTTAATAAACTTAGCTTCCTGCAGAGTCTTGATAATATATTTTTCAATCTCAATAAAACGTATACGCTTATGCAGGAAAAGATCTACCGCCTCATCATTGGCACCTATCAGTATGGCACCAAAGTTGCCGCCATAGCCGCCAATATCCTTGGCCAGTTTAACCAAAGGATAGCGTTTATAGTCAACTTCTTTAAAAGTAAGCCTGCCGACTTTAGCCAGATCAACATAGTTATTATTACTGTCAGCCAGGTGTCTGGGATATAAAAGAGCATACTTGATAGGAAGTCTCATATCAGGTGCACCAATCTGATTGATAATTGAACCATCATTATATTCCACCATGGAATGAATTATTGATTCATAATGAATGAGTACATCTATTTTTTCATAAGGAATATTAAACAGATGATGTGCTTCCATTATTTCAAAACCCTTGTTCATCATGGTTGCTGAATCAATGGTAATTTTAGCTCCCATTGACCAGTTAGGATGATTCAACGCCTGTTCCAGCGTAACATTCTCCAGTTCATCTCGACTTAAGTTTCTGAAAGAACCACCTGAAGCAGTCAGAATGAGTCTTCTTACATCATCAGGATTGTTGCCAATCAGGGATTGGGCAATGGCAGAATGTTCTGAATCAATTGGATAGAGTTTTACGCCATATTCCTTAAGTGCCGCATTGACCAGATCTCCCCCGGCAACCAGGGTTTCCTTGTTGGCCAGGGCGATATCTTTATGGTTATAGATGGCGTGCATGGTAGGAATAAAACCGCTGAATCCAACCAGGGCATTTTCAAAAAGATCGTAATCTTTTTCTTCTACTATTTTAGATAAGCCTTCTTCACCATAGAAGAATTTTGTGTAGGGATATTTCTTCTCCAGATCTTCCCTTCTTTCAATTGAGTAGGCATATCTTAAATCAAAGCTTTCCAATAATTCCTCAAGATAGCTGACATTTTTTCCAACACCAGCACCTACAAGACTTAGTTCACTGGGATGTTCTCTAATTACATCTATGCTCTGTTTGCCAATGGAGCCGCTGGCCCCTAATAAAATTATTCTTTTCATAGAAAAATCATCAATGCTCCTAAAGTTAAAATTGTGAACAGTACTGAATCAAAACGGTCCAGCAGACCTCCGTGTCCCGGTATCAGGTTTGAAAAATCTTTGACATGGAAATTTCTTTTTATTAAAGAAAATGTCAAATCACCTACCTGCGATACTATCGGAAGAACGATAGATGAAATAATTATCAAAGGAAGACCAAGACCAAAATAATTCAGGAATGAAGCATATACAAAGGAAATGATTCCCCCGCACAGCCAGCCGCCAATAGCTCCTTCTACTGTCTTTTTTGGTGATACTCTTTCATTAAGCTTGTGCTTGCCAAAAAGCATTCCAGACACCAGTGCGAACACATCGGTTACAAGGGCAGCGATAACGATATAGCCAAACATCCACTTGTTAAGATTTTCAATCAGCAAGGCAAAACGGATACCGAAGCCAAGTATATTTGATTCCAGAAAAGTAACGCAGATTTCTTCAAATGTTACTCTTTCATCAAAGACCGCCAGTGTGCATAAGAATATCAGCAGCATTACTATCAGAGCGATATCCTTGGTAGGCTTTAAGTTAAGCAGCATTATAAAACTCAGCATTATGGCATATTCAAACCAGTTGATTGGTCTGTTGCGTGTGGAACACAGTTCCCAGGTTCCCCATATCGCAAAAAATGCCATTAAAGCCGCAAATAAAGGTCCACCCAGATATATAAAGGCGACCGCTAAAACCCCAATAATAACCCCACTGATAATCCTGGTTTTCATATTTTTATTTTGCATCTCCAAAGCGTCTGTTGCGCTTGTTGTACTGTTCAATACAGTAATCCAGATCTTTACTGTTAAAATCTGGCCAGTATCTGTCAATAAAGACAAATTCTGAATAAGCTACTTCATATAAAAGGAAGTTGGACAGTCTCAATTCATTGGATGTACGTATCAAAAGATCTACATCCGGCAGATTTTTTGTCATCAGATAATTCTTGAATGTTTCTTCATTCAGGTCATTTACCTTTCCTTCTTTATAGTCCTGGGCAAACAATTTTGCTGCATGAACTATTTCATCTCTTCCCCCGTAGTTCATCGCAAAATTCAGTATCATGCCAGTATTGTTTTTTGTCTGTTCAATAGCGGCTTTAAAGATACTTTTTGCCTCAGATGGAATACGGTCAAATTCGCCAATCATGGTTACCCTGATATTGTTTTCCATCAGTTCTTTGATATATGACTTAAAGAAGAAAGCTGGCAAAGACATCAGGTAGTTAACTTCTTTTTCCGGTCTTTTCCAGTTTTCAGTTGAAAAGGCATAAAGTGTCAGACACTTTATACCTAATGAGTTAGCATATATCGCAATTTCACGGACTGTTTCAACACCCTTCTTATGTCCAGCCGTTCTGGGCAGGCCTTTTTCCTTAGCCCAGCGGCCATTTCCATCCATAATGATGGCTATATGCTCTAAGTTGTTCATATTTTAGATAGACATTACTTCTTTTTCTTTGTCTTTGGCAACTGTTTCAATCTTTTCAATAATCTTGTCAGTCAGCTTCTGAACCTTGTCCTGCAGATCCTTAGCTTCATCTTCAGGAAGAGCCTTGTCCTTCTTGATTTCATCATTAGCTTCTCTTCTGACATTTCTTACAGCTACCTTGGCTTCTTCGGCCATCTTGGAAATATCTTTACAGAATCCTTTACGTGTTTCGCCAGTTAAAGCTGGTACAGTAATTCTGACAACAGTACCATCATTCAGAGGTGGAAGACCAAGTTCTGACTTATTAATAGCTTTTTCAATATCCTTTAAAGATGATGAATCATATGGCTTGATACATAAAGTTCTGCCTTCCTGTACAGAAACAGAGGCAATCTGATTAATTGGTGTAGGACAGCCATAATAATCTACTTCAATACCATCCAGCATATTTGGATTGGCACGGCCAGTTCTTACTTTCTGCAGGTTGTGCTCTAATGATTTAACACATTTGTTCATTTTTTCTTCAGTTAACTTAATATCCATTTCTTTTCTCCTATTTAATTAATGTACCATTTGGTTTTCTATTACAAGATTTCTTGATTGCATCCTTAGCTGCCATATCAAACACAAGACCCTTAATGCCGTGTTTTCTGCATATCTTGGCTGCCGCAATATCAATAACCTGTAAATCTTTTTTAATTATATCATCATAAGATATTTCATCATATCTAACCGCATCCTCATAGACATTTGGATCCTTGTCATATACTCCATCACAGCCATTTTTGGCAAACAATATTACATCTGCCTCAATGTCATACGCTCTTTGAGCACAGGCAGTATCAGTTGAATAGCCAGGTTTACCTATACCGCCGCCAAAGATACAGACGGTGCCTTTCTTGATGGCTTTTCTGGCTTTTACTGGATCGTAGTCAATGACATTTTTAACAGGGTAACAGGTAAAAACCTTATTATCAACCCCATTATTTGTTAGGGCCTCGCCCATAACCTGTGCATTCATAACAGTTGCGCACATGCCAACATAGTCACTCTTTTTGCGGTCCATACCAAGTTTTTCAAAAGTACGGCCACGGCAGATATTACCGCCACCACAGACGATACCTACATTTACACCCTTCTTGACCAGAGCTTTAATCTGTTTTGCCAGGTCATCGAGCATTTCAAAATTATAGGGACCATGTTCATCCCCTAAAGCTTCACCTGATAATTTTAATAAAACTGTATTATACATACTATCTACCTTCCTTTTATTAATATACCACATTTAGCTCTATTTTTACTAAGCAATGTACGACAGGAATATCCATTGTATTTGACTTTATTTTTTTATCTGATATGTTAGTAGATGTAATAAAAGAACCGTTAATAAGAATTAATACATTGAAAGACTTTTAAATATTTAGCCTGAAGAGGTGAAGGTATGAAGAAAGCTGTTTTTTATG
>DBOW01000054.1:594-2561 GCA_002299675.1 Solobacterium sp. UBA636 | reverse complement strand
GAGCCAGCTGTTATGCTTTCACACATAACATAGAGGCCTCTATATTCACCATTGACAAACACCTCACAGAATCTGACTTCCGGTGCATAATCCATTATCTGACCAGCAATGTTATACCACATATAATTCCTGATCAAGGTTTTATCCAGGTACGGTCCATGCAGTACCCATTCATGATGTTTCCCCATGCCCATCACGGATACATTATTCTGCTTCCCATCTTCATCTGTAAGACGAATGGAATAGCCGGGTTTATCAAAAAATCTCGAAGAGTTGCCTCTAACATGAATCAACATCGAGCTTTCTACTTTAGGTTCGTCATCCAGATGATTATTGCGGGAATCGTTGTCATATATCAATACTTTGCCTGCAATTTCATCTTCTCCATTTGGACCAAGCATAAAAGAATCGGTACCGTCTGAATCATGATAGGCTTTACCAGGTATTTCCACGCCGTTAGTATCTATAACCACAAGAGGTAAATGTGTGCAGAAACGATCTTCTCCATGTAAACATTCTTCTTTTACTGGCGCATCAATATGCTGCAGGTATCTGTCTTTTTTTATATCATCTTTCTGCAGTATCAAAACTGCCACCACAACCATGGCACAGGTAGATAATACAGTCAGTAAACCGTACAGCTTATACTTCATTTATCAGTTTGAAACCTCATCGTTCTGTCTGACGATATTTACATATTCAATACCACCGATTTTAAATAGCTCATCAGTAATATTTACATTATTTTTTTCTACAGCATTGAGCAGTCTGGAACTGAACTCATAGATAAATTCCACATTATCCCCATCGCTGTTTCTCACCCTGAGAATGGCTTTATGTTTTAAGAGTCTGAATACCATACCCTGAATATCATTCTGCTTAGAGCGCTGTCCTCTGATGATAAGCAGCATTCTCTCGTCGCTTTTTATAAGACCAAAAATCAGAATAACCACAAAAGTCACAATTGAACCAGCAAGCGCAACAGTGTAGTCACCAACACCAGAACAGATACCAACAATAATAGCCCAGAAAATATATACCGTATCTCTTGAGTCCTTGATGGCTGTCCTGAATCTCACAATCGACAAAGCACCAACCATACCAAGAGACAGGGCGATATTATTTCCAATAACCGTCATTACCGTACCAGTCAAAGTAGCCAGTATTACCAGTGAAGCATTGAATTTCTTTGAATAAATTGTTCCTGCATGAGAAATCATATAAGAAACAAAAATCAGAAAACCCAGAACCGCTGAAACAATTATATTCAGACATATCTGTTCAAATGACAGATTCATACTGTTTTCAAATAAGCTGTATATTACATCCTTCATTCATTTTCTCCTTCTTTATAAATGGGTACTATAGGCATTATGCCTGGCCAGATAGTATTTACTTACTGATATCTCACTTGAATCGACATCACTTATCATATCTTTTATATAACTTAACAGAAAACCATTAAACTTAACTTCCATCACCACATTATATAAATCCATGACCGGGTAAAGATTAAGTTTATCAGAAAATAAATCATAATTACTCTCACAGGCTCTGATATTGGAATCGAAAGTAATACGGATATTATTCTCTTTTGCGATATAAGCCTTCCTGTCGTATTCAACTATGGTACATGGACGGTAACATCGGGTTTTCATAAAGGCATAGATTTCTGAAGAAAACTCTTCCTTTTCATATTTGAGAAGCACCTCATATCTGCCCTCAATAAGCTCTGTGGCATCTTCCTTAGAGATGACAAGAGAACGCTTAAGCTGTTTTGAACCCTGTTTCTGTTTCATCTCAAGTTTGGCTTTTGTATCATAGGGACTATAGATTCTTAAACGTATCTTCCTTCTGTTTTCTATGCCATTGAGTTTCTCAAAATAATCGCTGTCATAAACGGTATCAAAATAAAGAGATCTCACCCTGTAGCCATTAACCCCATTGTTCAGATCACCATGAAGCAG
>DBOW01000054.1:0-503 GCA_002299675.1 Solobacterium sp. UBA636 | reverse complement strand
AAAATTATAATTTATCTATCTGACCAATACAATTTTAACGCAAAAAAGAATCTGTACAAAACAGATTCTAATCATCATTCATTACTTCTTCAAGATAATAGCCTTTACCTTTACATTTTTCACATGATACATGCGAATCAATAGAAATACATTCAGCTATACCTGTATTATGACAGAACTCGCAATCCATTTACTTCCACAATATCATTTACGTTATACTGATTTTAGGCAATCATAAATAAGCCTGTAATTACATCCTCGATTAGAGATTCTGCGCCAAAACCTATAACCAGGGCAACAATCCCTAAAGATGCCACGATGGTCGAAACATCTATCCCGATGATGTTTAAGCCGAAACATATCGCAAATATAACTGCCGCATAATTCGCAAAGCTTCTGAAAATAGTAAGCATGGTCCTGATTCGATTATTATGAACTGGTATTATTTCAATAATCATATTAAACAGGCTGCAGATTATATAAATTATTAATACTGTAATTAA
>DBOW01000017.1 GCA_002299675.1 Solobacterium sp. UBA636 | reverse complement strand
CAATTAAATCCTCACATTGTGGATAAACACCACAGTTATCAAAGTAGGCATGACCAAGACCATTGTAGACAACCATCTTCATAGTCTCTGGTTGAACAGTACTGCGCCAGATTGCCGCCAGTTGAATCACCAGCCACAAAGATTTTATCTTTACAGATACCCATAGTATCTGCATTTTCATAAACATATTTTAAAGCTGCATAAGTATCTTCATGAGAAGCCGGATAAGGATTTTCTGGGGCCAGACGATAGTCAACTGATGTAACGGCGAAGTGGAATTTCTCTACCATCAGTTTTAATGACTCCTCAACCACACTATGAGAACCACCAAAGAAACCATCACCATGAATATAGAACAGTACAGGCGAATCCTTGGTGGTTTTTCATCACTGTAAAGATAAAGATCAATACTTCCATTTTTTACATCAACCTTATATAGTTCACGCTTAATATCAGCTGTAACAGTTTCTGCTGGCTTAATACCGTTGAAGGTCTCTCTTAAACCAGGCAGACTTTTCTCATTAACATCCATCTTAATCATAAATGAAGACACCCATTTAAGTATTTTCATCATCCATCACAGCCCACTTAATGGCTGAACCACCCACATCAAGAACCAGCTTATTCATTTTTTCCTCAATTTTAGCTTTAATCTTATTTCTTAACACACAAGCTCATCGCTTTGAATTATTTCATATCCCTCATTCATAATGGCACTGTCAGTTCAATATGATTCCCCTCGCTGTCCACAATTTCAGCTACATAGTGGTTTCCAATTACTCTCAGTTCAAAACAGACTTCTTTGAAACAGAATACAGTTCATCTCTTACTGATACTTCTGTTTCAAAAAAGTCTTCATAGAATTTAATTGCCCTGTCCATATCCCTTACACAGATATAGGCTGATTTTATTGTCCCTTTCACATAATTACCATTATAATATTTTCATGGAAATTACTTTAAACGTTAAACAGAAAAGCCTGTTCAATAAAAAGAAGATACTGATTGATGATATTATCGCATTAAGCAGCCTGGAATATGGATCGTTTAATGAAAACCATATTATTAAAAGAGGAATAACTGATAAAGAAACTCTTTTCTATAATCCGGATAATATCGCCAGAGGCTTTATCGTATCAGTTGAGAAAAACACCGATATAAGTTTCAGACTGGCCCTTCCAGCCTGTCCTCAGGATATAAATGACTGTTTCACTCTGATTAAAGAAAGCTGTACCTTCTTAAATACCGATACCTATTATCTTATCGGCAGTAAAAAGAATATCACTGATACAGATACCGAGATTCAGAACATATTATTAAATTCCCAGGAATATTTCGATGAACTATCATCCAAGGTACTGCTGAATATTAATGATGCCATTTATCTTTACTGCGCCTTTAATCCAATTATTCTGGGAAAAGAAGAAATTGCGAAAATTGAAAACATCAGTGACCTGGAATCCTTTTTAAATGACCTTCAGTCCCGATATATCGTCAATGCTGAGGCTCTATATTATTCATATCAGAATAAGGCAGGCGGTTTTGGCATCTACAGAGTCAATGAGTCACAGCTTACAGCCCTGCCCTATAAACCGGTATCCATAAACAGTTTTACTGATGAATTTTATATCTCTCTTGGCAATTCAATTATCCGCTATGAAGACTTTATATTAAATATTGAAAAGGCCAAATACGACCACGAACGTTTCTATTGCCAGGCGGATGTAAATAAGATTAATGAGCTTGCCGATAAGTACAGCTATGATATAGCTGCCAGAAAATATATTAAGACAGAAAAATATCTCTCCAGAATAATCATTGATTCAGCAGTTTGGCATGAAGAAAAAATAACTGAAAAACAGTTAGAAACCGACAGAATGAATGCCTATAATCATCTGGCAATATTTTTAAGATGGTCATTAGAAAACAATATAATAGATGACTATTATCTGGAAAAAGTACCTGAACTGAAAAAACCAGATACCGACTTAAGAAAACTTCTTGGCACAAATGAACTGATGCCTAAAGTAATATTGTTAGGCTACTTTAAGCCAGAATATCAGCACTTTATCATTTCTTACTATAACTATACAGAAGATGAAGGCTATCCCTATGATATAGACTGCTATGTTTATTCCGTTATGAAAGATGACTATAATAAGCCAGAATATCAGGATGAAGCCTATCTCTTTATGAATTATGATGATAATTATTATAAGGGCTTAAAGAAATATATCGATAAAGCTTTTAAAGAATGGAAACAAAATCTTTAAAGCTTATTAACTATTAAAAAAATAAATAGCTGTCACTCAATCAGGGGACAGCTATTATTAATTCAGTATTTTAAATCGCAGATAATAGTCTTATAGAAATCTACAGCGCCAGGCAGCGATGAAGTTTCAACACATTCATTTAAACCATGCATGCCCTTCATCTGTTCCTTGCCGAATACTACTGGTGAAAAACGGATGCAGGCATCACAGATTTCGCCATAAAATCTGGCATCTGTTCCACCTGTCATAACATAAGGTACTGTTGGAAGCTTATCAAATACTTTATTGATAGTCTTTTCAACATATTTATAGGGATCACTGTCCGTCTTTACAACCGGACAATAATCATAGCCATCAAGAAGTTTTGTCTCAATATCATATTTATCAGCCACTTTTTTGATCAGCTCATTGGACTTCTTCATGCCCTGATGTGGTGCATATCTTAGGTTTGCGATCAGTTTTGCCTCCTGTGGCAGTACATTGAAGCCATTTGAACCAGACTGCATTGTAAAGGCAAT
>DBOW01000081.1 GCA_002299675.1 Solobacterium sp. UBA636 | reverse complement strand
AATCAAAGAACTTGTTTAATTCTAACTATAAACATCTTTTATCGACGATACAATAGTCGAATTTCACATTTAATGTAAACGGTTACATAATATTCTTGTCTTTAATAAAGCGACAAAAAGAAGATAAAGTAAAGAGCTGCAGCTTAGTCAAATTTACATATTATGAAACACTTTGAGTAGCAATCTGTGATTTAATTAAATTATGAAGAAACTATTTATAATTACAGCTGTCTTTCTGTTTATATTAAGCGGATGTACACAGAAAACAGAAACAGCTAAGGAAGAAGAACCACCTGTTATTACCGAGAAAGATATTATTAAAACAGCATTTGATCAATTGCCAGTAAATGGTTATGACTTCAGAGACTATAATAGCCTGTATTCATATTTAAACCCAGAATATCTGACTGGACATGCTGCTAAGCTGTTTTCAAAAACGCTTTATGAATATGAAAGAAGAAACAATGCAGAACTCACTGATGTTGAACCAGAAAAACTCATAGAACTCGATAAGCTGTATTTTGGTATTGATGAAGAATTATCATCTTATCTATATGAATATCTTGATGATTCTGCAGCTGCTGAAGAAGTAGAAATGCATACTAACAATTCTGTTCTTTTATATACAAAGTATGGTGACACTTATTATGCCCTGATATCTCCTGGTAACTTCTGTCCACTTGTTTATTATGAGTTTGTGTTTGATGGGGATTTTATCAATATCAGTGACTATACAGTATATGAACCATATCTCTTTATAGAAAAACAGAAAGAGGATGAAGCTGTTTATCTTCTAAGTAATGGAACTGTTCTTAAGATTAAAGATAACGAAATTATCAGCAATATAAACCTTCCCAAACAGGGAGTACCAATGTATCTGATCGGTGAGAATAAGGAAGGCATATCAATATCTGAAAACCTGAACTATGTCGAACTAAAGAGAAATGGCGGTGAGGTTCTGGTGGATCTGACTGATAATTCTGTCAGCTTAAATTTTGATAAACTCATACTGGAAAGAGAACAAGTAAATGCCACAAACAAGAATGGTGATAGAATCATTGAGGCAAGTGCCGGCTATAATCATATGGATATCTGGCTGTTTAAAAATGATGGCTCAAAGAAGTTTCTGGACAGTGGAATGTTTATGAGTGGTGGTTTCTTTATGAATGGTGACATTTACACTATTGCCTACAACAGTTTCCATGTCTTTCAAGATGAAAAGCTGATCTATGTAATGGAAGATCATTTCAATCTTAAAGACAATGTACTGTTTGCCGTAAGAAGACTTGATGATAATTATTTCTATATTGTCTATTCCTTATACTCATATTTATCTGATGCCTTTATAAGTGACACTAACTATGAAGTAGCACTGATTGACTATGATGGCAACATTGTTAAGCATGTCGATACCGGTATTCCTGTTCACCTTACTAAGCATTTCTACTACAGTGTGACTATGCGCTATGATGAGAAACTGGATAGACTGTTTATTGACCTAGGAGCTGGCTCGATTACTTTTGAAGTAGATGGAGACAGCTTTAAGGTAGAGAATGTTGTGAATAATGTAGACTGATATTATATCCAGCGGATTTCGTTGTTTTTTGGTCATTTCCGCAGTTTATAACCCTGTATATGCATCATATTTCGCGGGATTTTGTAGTTTTTGTTATTTTCCGCAAGATATAGATAATCTGTTTTTTGTAAAGGCTATGTCACCAGGTTCTTTTTATAATGGAGTAAATAAAAAAGGGGGGGCAATATAAAATCATTTCAGAAACTTTACACCGTTTTCTCAGCTAAAGAAAAAGAAAACTTTCTGTCATTAAAACCAGAAGAAATGCTCAGGTTTGCCAGAGAAAATGAGTGCGATACAAATATCGAAGAAATAGGCTCTTTGCTGAACAGTAAAACACCTTTTGTAAATGAACTCTCAGAAGAAGAACTGAGTTCTGTATCGGGAGGCGCAATAAGGATATCAACCGATAATACGTACTACAAATTTACCGGCAACTACAACAAAGAGAGTGACTACAATAATATGTACTTATGACCTCAGTGTGGAAGAACTGTTCACTGGGGTTCATGGTCCAGATGATATTGTGTTACCTGCAACACAAGCTGGTATGATGAGTCCAAGCTTCTGCCAAACCTTGAAAGCCGTCTCTGGAACATTATCCCAAATAATCTGGACAACAGGTCCTTTGATGACTTTAAACTTAATCCCTTAGGATGATTACTCTGCGCAGCTTTGATGTTGCGTTTTAATTTACTTCAATATAAATTGAAGTTTTATTGAAGCATAATTGAAGTAGTTGTTGAAGTGATATTGAAGTTGATATTGAAGTGATATTGAAGTAAAATTGAAGTAATTCAAAAATGGAGGTAAAATTCGATGTATTTAGAAGAAATTATTAGTGATTTAATAATGGAAAATGATGATTTTGAAGCTAAATCAATCTTAAACCGCGAAAATATTATCGGGTGGCTCAAAACTATTGCAGGGTTTGCCAACGCCTTTGGTGGATACTTTTATATTGGTGTAGAGGACAAAACAAACAAGCTAATTGGTTTTGATAGAAAAGGTGCTGATAACGAAAGAAACTACTTCAATAATACCGTTAATGAACATCTAGTACCGAGACCTCAGATGAAGATTTCTTTTATTAAATATATGATAAAAGATAAAGAACGTTTTATTATACAGGTTAATGTAAAGGAGTCTGATATAAAACCGGTGATTGTTAAATATAAAGGCATTCCATCTATTTTTATGAGAAGAGATGGTTTTACCAATGGGGCTACATATGAAGAAATAATTGATATGAGTATAAAAAGTAAGAAGACACAGTATGATATATTGCCTTCAGATGTACAATATAATTCATCAAATTTTTCAGATTTGCATAAATTCTGCATAAAACATAATGATGGCAAAGATTTAAAAGAAAAAGAACTCTTTTCGCTAGGTTTTGTGACAGAAGAAGGCTATCTGGCAAATGGAGCTAAGTTGTTTATGGATGACTACAATGACAAGAAAACCGAAGTACAGTGTTCAGTATTCTCCGGTTTTAATAAAGGGAGTGAAAGAATTGTTACTATAAACAAGTTTAACGGAAATATTACATCTACCATTGAGTATATGATGGACTTCATTAATCAGCGCATGAATCATTCGATGATAAAACAGGATAATGGTCGTATCAATATTGATTCTTATCCCGCCAGAGCTCTATTTGAAGGTATCATCAATGCCGTTGCCCACCGTGATTATTATCTGGATGGGACACAGATCACAGTTGATATGTTTAAAGACCGTCTGGAAATATCATCTCCTGGGAGTTTCTATAAAGGAGAAAAACTAGGAATAACTTATGACCTTTCCGGAATAATCTCCAAAAGACGAAATGAGCTTATCACTGGTGTTCTTGTAGCCTGCAATGTAATGGAAGCTTCGGGAACTGGTTTTGATAAAATTACCGAAGAGTATGCTAAAGCCGATGAATCTCATAAACCGTATATCTATTCTTCATCGGACCATTTTACATTGGTGCTTCCTGACCTGACGTATGTAAATGGTGTAGTAAATGACAATGCACCTGAACTTAGTTTCATACCGGTTCCTGATGGAACGGAACTTGATGAAAAAGTGCTCTCGTTCTGTTATCATAAACCACATAAAGTCTCAGAAATAGCCGAATACTTAGGAATCAGCGATTCTACTTATCTAAGAAAACAGGTTCTGGAAAATATGGTAAAAAATGGTTATCTTGAAAAGACTAAAGTTTCAAGACCGGCTTTCTATAAGACAAGCCACGATATGGTCACAACACTTTAACCTTTATACTTTCTGTATTTCATAATACCCGACAAAAGCTGCAAAAAAGCGCAGACTACAAAGGCAATGCCTATAAGTATCTTGCCATAACTCAGGTTGCCAAAGCTAGATATTAAGAAACATATCGCTGCGATGAAATTACAGATGGTCACAAATTTATAGTTGGTTGTTTTC
>DBOW01000065.1:10670-11175 GCA_002299675.1 Solobacterium sp. UBA636 | reverse complement strand
AGCGTTCCATCAAGATCACAGAAAATACATTTATACATAAAACCTCACAAATTAAAAAGGGATAAAAATCCCTTAAAAATCATTATAGTGCAGGAGCCAGATCGATATAAGAAATATCTGTAGGTGTCTCTCTTCCGAAAAGAATAATCAGAACAGTCGCAACCTGAATCTCATCATTCATTGTTTCGATTGTACCTTCCATACCAGAGAAAGGACCAGACATAATCTTCACAACATCGCCAACCTTGAAAGAAACCTCTACAGCCTTGTCTGACTGACCGATTCTTCTTAAAATTGCCTCAATCTCTTCATCCTTAACTGGAATAGGCTTTGCACCGCCACCAGAAGATCCGATAAATCCTGTTACACCAGGTGTATTTCTTACTACATACCAGGCCTCATCAGTCATAATCATTTCTACAAAAAGATAGCCCGGGAAAATATTTCTGACAACTTCCTTAGACTTCTCGTTTTTAACCTCTATCTGAGTTTCCTCGGCAACAAC
>DBOW01000065.1:3706-10655 GCA_002299675.1 Solobacterium sp. UBA636 | reverse complement strand
CCCATTGTCTCCAGTCTCTTCTCAAGGTTTTCCTTTACACGATTCTCATGACCGGCATAAGTATTAACTACATACCACTGCTTCTTATTCTCTAACTGTGACATTAGGCGATAACCCCCATAAGTCTAAGAACTAAAGACAGAACAAACTGACACGCAACAAAGAACAGGGCAAAGAAAGCCACGATAATCAGAACCTGAACTGAATTAGTTAAAAGTTCTCCCTTCTTTGGCCACTTAATCTTTGAAATTTCCTTTGCGATTGCGCTTGGTGAAAACCACTTCATATATATCCTCCCTATTTTGTCTCCTTGTGCAAAGTATGCTTATTGCATCTTGGACAAAACTTATTTAATTCCAGCCTTTCAGCCGAATTCTTATTTTTATTAGTTGTGTAATTCCTTGACAGGCATTCACTGCACATCAGGATAACCTTCTTCTTGTCTTTCAAGAAACCACCTCTTTCTTTGTATTAAAAAAGTTATTAACCAGAGCCAATAACCATTATTATTATCGACTCAAAACATCACCATTGTCAATCACTTTTTCCAATTTTCAGCCAAAATCTTCGCAAACATGTTAGAGTTAGACTTCTCTTTCTGAGATTCCTGAATATCCTTCCTTACCGCCTGCATTCTTAAATCCAGTTCATTTGAAAGCCGGGCACATTCATAAAGTTCCTTTGATATACGCTCAAGCTCTTCATCATCTATTTCCTTTTTATACCGGATTTTATGTTCAAGCGATGCCCAGAAATCCATCGCAATAGTTCTCATCTGCACCTCAGCCTTCATCATACGTTTCTCATTATGCAGAAAGATGGGGATTTCCACAATCAGATGCAGACTGCGATAACCCGATTCCTTAGGATTTTCAATATAATCCTTGCGATTAATCAGCTTAACATCATCCTGAGAAAGAAAACTCTTCTCAAGTTCATAAATATCATCAATAAACGAACACACAACACGAATACCGGCTATATCATTAATATTCTTTTCAATAGCCTCCACATTCAGAGGAATATCCAGCTTATTCATTTTTCTGATCAGTGAAGTCTTGGACTTCAGGCGTGAAGAAATCGACTCAATTGGATTACGGTCATAATACATCGAATACTGTTTATTAAGAACCTGAAACTTTGTCTCAATCTCCATTATTGTGCATTCATAATAACTATACATAATATCAAGCGGAAACTTATTATTGTCGAAAAAGTCCAGTGCCTCATCCGATAAAACATTTTTCCTTAACATAGTATTTCTTTTTTCGTCAATTTCAAGTAACCGGTTTTGAATATTAAACTTCATTAGAAATCTTTTTCCTCTCCTGTTTCCATTTTCTTCTTAGCCTGCTCAGCCTGTTATCAACCTGCTTACTGCTTATCCCCATAATTCCGGCGATCTCATTGTAAGAATAATTTTTTATTCTCAGTTCAATAATTCTTCTATCCTTTTCAGGAAGATTTTCAACCTTCTCAAGATATTCCTCATACATATTCTTTTTTGCCATATATGTAATAGGATTATCCGAAACATATGAACTTGTCATAAGAGAACTATAGTCGCCCTTAACAAATTTAGAATAAGAATATGTTTCATTCTGATACACATCCATCAGATTGCGATAAGCTTTTGAAACATGACGTTTAATCAGCTGATAAGCGTAGGTTGAAAACTTCACCCCTATATTTTCGTCATAAGTCTGACACGCCTCATGCAGTGCAATCATCGCTTCCTGCAAAAGGTCCTCGGGACAGATTGAATAATCGCCCCAGTTGAGATTATAAGACTTCACAATCGAAACCATCATCTTATAATATGCGTCAGTCAGATTTTCAAACTCCTTTGGATCGCTTTTTGCCTTTTTAATCAATTCCCTGTCTTCCATAATATGTTTCCCCTTTTATTAACTAATACCAATATACATGGAAAACAATTACAGTGGATTGATCAATTTTTATCACCAGTTTTCCACATTGTGGAAAACTCCTATTTTCGCTTATCCAGAACGTTATAAATAAGAATACCGGCAGCCACCGATGCATTGAGCGAATTTACCTGTCCAAACATCGGCAGGGAAGCCACATAATCGCATTCCTTCAGCACCAGTCTGGACACTCCTTCGCCCTCAGAACCTATTACCAGAACAACATTTCGATTATAATCAATGTTATTATACATAACATCACCACGGGCATCGGATCCAACAATCCAGTAATTCTGTTCCTTTAAATACTTCAAAGTGGCCGTAATATTGGTTACTTCACTTATTTTTACATATTCAAGAGCTCCAGAAGCTACTTTCGATACCGTATCATTTACCCTTACCGCATTATTCTTCTTATATATAAGACCATCTACACCAGCACATTCACAGGTACGGATAATAGCTCCCAGGTTGTGAGGGTCCTTCAGACCATCAAGAACAACGATAAGTCCATTCTCCTTCTTTAACATATTTTCCACTGTGGAAAACTTAAAACTTTTTATTTCCGCAAGACAGCCCTGATGGTTGCCAGAATGCGACATCTTATCAAGAACGCGCCTGTCTGTCACCTCATAGTCCACTTTTTTTCTGTTCAGTTCACTGATAAAAGGCGAATCCTTAACAACATAGGCTTTAATAATTCGATTGCTTCTCAAAGCCTCGGTGAAAGAATTCTTGCCATATAAATAATCACTCATTACCCATTTCCTCAAAAATCAACTTAAACATCTCATCAAGCCTTTCCGATTCCATCAGATACAGATACCCTGTAACTGCCTCAAGACCCGAAGCCGTTTCATAAGAAAGACGGTCACCATTTTTAGGAATATGCCTTATGGCATTTCTTCCTCTTTTAAAAACCTCCAGCTCCTCATCACAAAAGAAACCCCTCTCTTTCAGAAATAGAAAAGCCTGGCTTTGTCCTTTTGCCGAATTATAGCTGTTACACATCTTCTGAAGTTTTATACTCTGCTGACAGATACTGACGCAATGTTCACGCACATAAAGCGTATATACTGCATCACCGATAAAACTCAAAGAATTAGAACTGACACTTTTAATATCCATCAGCTTAAAGAATGCCCTTCTTTGCCAGTTCAGCACGATACTCATCAGCCTTTACAAAGTCCTTTTCTTTTTTGGCTTTGTCCCAGGCGCTGTAAAGTTCTCTATCCTGTTCACTTAAATTCAGTTCATCGACGAAAATACCAAGAATCTGAAGCATCTTTTTAACCGCTCTATAATATAAACCAAGTTTCACAAAATCAACATCCCTTGTACGAAGAGACTGATTCAGAAGCTTAACAGTATCAAATATAACAGTATAGGCGTTTGGTGTATTTAAATCATCACTCATGCAGCTCATAAACTGTGCAAACTTGTCTTCATCATAAGCATCCGAAAAACTCTGATCAGCCAGTATAGCTTTAAGTTCAGCCTGCTTAAGCGCATTTTCAATCTTGCCAAGCTCAGTTTTGGCCGCATTAAAAGTTTCATCATCATATATCAGTGAATCACGATATCTGGCTGACAGCAGGAACCACCTGATCAGATTGGAACCATGCTCAGCTATTACATCCTTGGCCCACATTGTATTACCCAGCGACTTAGACATCTTGCCGCCCTTAGTCTCCAGCATGCCATTATGAATCCAGTAATTGGCCAGATGAGTATGGTTGTGACATTCGGCCTGAGCTACCTCGTTTTCATGGTGCGGGAACTTCAGATCTTTGCCTCCACCATGAATATCGATTAATGGCTTATTGAATTCCTTGCCTATCATAACCACACACTCAGTATGCCAGCCAGGACGTCCTGGACCCCATGGCGAATCCCATTTAATACCCTTTTCGGTCTTCTTCCATAACGCAAAATCCAGAGGATTATGCTTCTGATCGTTTTCTTCAATACGGGCACCAGCCATCAGATCATCGGTTCTCTGGTGTGAAAGCTCACCATATTTATCATCACTGTCTACCGCAAAATAAACATCTCCATTTACTTCATAGGCGTTGCCGCTTTTCACAAGACCATCTATAAAATCAATAATCTCATCCATTGTTTCAGTAACTCTTGGAGTTGCATCAAGAGGAATAACATTCAAAGATTTCCTGACATCATTATAGGCATCAATATAGCGCTGAGCTATTACTGTTTCCGGAACATTCTCCTCGATAGCCTTGTTGATAATCTTGTCATCTACATCAGTAAAATTAGAAACAAACCTAACCTTATAGCCTTCCTGCTCAAAAACCCTTCTCAAAGTATCAAACACAACAATCGGTCTGGCATTGCCGATATGTGCATGATTATAAACAGTAGGCCCACAGACATACATTGAAACCTCGCCTTCAACTATAGGCTTAAACTCCTCTGTTTTAAGTGTATAAGAATTATAAATTTTCATTTGTTATCACCCTCCTTAATATAAAACTGATATATAGAATCCTTTACCTTTATCCATTTCTTCATTTCTCTGGTGGCAATCCGCTCATCAGGACCAATCTTTCCACTTTTAATAAGCTCAATCAGCTGCTCATCCGTATATTTCTCCTGAGAAGAAGAAAGCTTCCATATCTTGTTATTCAGCATCGCTGTCTGCCTCCCTTTGCACATCCTGAAGCTTACAGAAAGTGCATTTAACTTCCATCCTGTCCAGAATTGATCGGGCATATGTAGAACCAGGCCTGATCCCTTCAATCGAAACCAGTTCCTCTGTACTTGATGAACATGGAGTATTCTCATCATCAACTATCTGGAAATTATTAACCCCTATCTCATCAAAATAGCTCACAATGTCCTTCTTGGTCATGCCATTGAGATTAGACTTAATTGTAACCTTTTCCTCCGTTACAGACTGCTCAACCTCTTTTGTATAAATAAAACTCTTCTTAGAAGCTTCCGAATCCCTGTAAGACTCTCCGCCAAGTGCCACAACACTCACCTCATAATAATAGCCATCTATCAGAGAATCCGTTTCAAATTTCACCACCTCATCAGCTTTCACCTTATGAACAATATTAGTACCACTGTCAAGTGTAACCTTGTATTCACTGCAGTTTTTAACCTCATCAAAAGTCACATAGATATAATCACTATCATAATCTACCTTCAGATTCTTAACCTGAGGAAGCATTGGCTTATCAGCTACCTTATCAGAAATATACTGATTATACTTATTGCTGCCGGCACCATATACCCTTGAACCATCAAAACCAACAATATAATCATCTCCAGAAGCCAGAGCGATAATATTTGTCCAGGACTCAACTTCCTCCCTGACCTCATAATTATCTATTGATATATACACAGTTCCATCAGCCTTAAGACCGACAAAAAAATCCTCTCCACAGCTTACATCCACAACATTATTCCACTTATCTATCTCACTGTAAATCTGCTTATCAAGCGAGGCAACATACTGGCATGTTCCATCCTCCCTGACAAAAATCAGATTATCCTCATTTGAATCGATATCAACTATATCCTTTTCCCTTCTTATCGCACTGGTTCCGGTAAATTTGCCAGTATAAAACACGGTTCCGTCATTTCCCAGCGCTATTGTGCCATTTGGTGCCGCAAATACTTTTTTCACCTTATCAAAATCAGAAACATTGCACTGACTAAAGCTATTGTCACCCGCACAATAAATCTTGCCCTTATTATCCATTGCCACAACATGATTGTCACCTGCCGCAATATCCTGGATATTTATCCAGTTACCAATAATATCAGCATAGGAAGAACTAAAACCTGCAGAAGCCACAGTTCCATCATCATAAAGAATTATAGTAAAACTCGAACCCTCCTGAACCTTGATAGCCTTCGAAGAAGGAAGATTGGAAAGCTGACCGTTGGAATTATCGCCACTGCCCTTAACAGCTCCAATATCGTCGATATAGACAATTGAAGTCTGTGAAGCCGCAAGACGGTCCTTATCCGTTGCCGTGGCTACATAAGGGTCTGCCTTAGAACCAGACACAAGAAGTCCAATTGCCACAAACAGAAAAATTATCCCAATAACAGCGAACTTTGTATAAGGATTATCCTTTATACGCTGCCAAATATTCTTCCTGGGAATAAAATACTCAATATTAATCTCATCTGTATTTGCCTTATATACATCATAAAGCTGCACATCATCAGAATTCTTAAACATATCATAAACAGATATATGATAAAGAGATGCCAGCTTTCTGCACTTGGCATAATCAATCATCTGACGGCCATTTTCATAGCCCATATAAGTAATAACATCAACATTCAAAACATCCGCAAGATAACTTTGCGAATAATTATAATGCTTTCTGAGCTTAGCCAGCTTGCTTGGTAAATAATTCATCCTTTATATTGTACTTTAAAAACAAACAGAATGAACATAGGCAATTATCAAGAGCCTGTTCCCAAACCAAGAAAAAAGCCCTTATATCAAGGACTTTCTCAAGAATGGTGATCCCCTAGGGATTCGAACCCTAGACCCTCTGATTAAGAGTCAGATGCTCTACCAGCTGAGCTAGGGGATCATTTCTGTATCAGACGCATCTGACACTTAATGGTGATTAGTACGGGATTCGAACCCGTGAATGCTGCCGTGAAAGGGCAGTGTGTTAAGCCGCTTCACCAACTAACCAATGGCGCCTGAAACAGGACTCGAACCTGTGACCTGTCGGTTAACAGCCGAATGCTCTACCGACTGAGCTATTCAGGCAGGCGCATCGTACCTACAATCGCCAGAGCATCGGCCTGTTTATACAGGCGCATCACACTTCTTGCGCGGTACTTAACTATAATAACATCGCCCTTTCTATTTTTCAAGATATATTTTAAAAATATTTTTCGAAAAATTTTTCAGAACCATTCAATATTTACATACATACTTTGGCAGGGACATTAAAACCCCTGTCAAAGTATGTAAAACAGTCAAAATTAACGAATATTCGGATGAGAAAGAGCCATCTGAA
>DBOW01000065.1:0-3640 GCA_002299675.1 Solobacterium sp. UBA636 | reverse complement strand
GATAAAGCCGAACCAATGATTTTACCAACCCTTCTAAAATCATCTTCATTAAATCCCCTGGTAGTCATGGCGGCAGTACCCAGACGTATACCGGAAGTCTTAAAAGGCTTCTCTGTATCAAACGGTATTGCGTTTTTGTTGGCGGTGATATTTATACTGTCAAGAATGGCCTCTGCTTCCTTGCCTGTCATATTAAAAGTAGACTTAACATCAACCAGCAGAAGATGATTGTCGGTGCCACCCGTAACCAGTCTAAAGCCCTCTTCCTCAAGGGAAGAAGCCAGCGCCTTTGCATTCTTTATAATGTTCTGGGCATATTCTTTGAAATCATCCTGCATAGCTTCATAGAAACACTGTGCCTTCCCAGCTATTACATGCATCAAAGGACCACCCTGAATGCCAGGGAAAACCACTCTGTCCAGATCTTTCGCATACTTTTCTTTACAGAAAATAACACCACCTCTTGGACCTCTTAAAGTCTTATGGGTAGTAGAAGTCACAAAATCGCAATAAGGTATAGGAGACATGTGAAGACCAGCTGCCACCAGTCCGGCAATATGAGCCATGTCACACAAAAGATATGCACCCACCTCATCAGCTATTTCCCTGAACTTTCTGAAATCTATCTCTCTTGAATACGCAGAAGCTCCACATACAATAAGCTTAGGCTTAACCTCATTTGCGATCTTTCTTACTTCCTCATAATCAATCATCTCAGTTTCAGGATTTACACCATATGAATAAAACCTGTACAGCTTTCCAGAAAAAGATAGAGGCGAACCGTGTGTTAGATGACCTCCGGCTGCCAGGTCCATGCCCAGAACCCTGTCACCTGGTTCCAGAATTGTCATATAGACTGCCATATTGGTACTGGAACCGCAATGTGGCTGTACATTGACATGCTCAGCATTAAAAAGTGTCTTTGCGTATTCTCTGGCAATATCCTCAACCTCATCGACATACTGACAGCCTCCATAATATCTCTTGCCAGGATAGCCTTCCGCATACTTATTTGTCAGACAGGAACCAACAGCTTCCATTACTGCTTTTGAAACAAAGTTCTCCGAAGCAATCAGCTCGATGTGATTGTCCTGTCTTTGCTGCTCCCTGTTAATCGAATTCAATAATCTCTCATCCATAAAAAATCACTCCTGTATTTAAAAAGTGCCTGCATTAACAGGCACATTAATCATCTCTTTTGCCAAACAGCTGCAGAATTCTGATAAACAGATTAATAAAATCAAGATACAGCTGAAAAGCTCCATAAACCATTGCCTTCTCAGAAAGCTCATCATCATACTGGCTATTTTCATAAAAAACTCTAAGCTTCTGCATATCATAGGCAGTAAGCCCCAGAAATACCAGCACTCCAACAACAGTGATAACATAGTCAATCATCGAAGAACGCAGGAAAATATTAACAACCCCTGTAATCAGAATTCCAATAAGACCGGCAAAGAGCAGGCCTGAAATACTGCTTAAATCTATCCTTGTAGTATGACCGATAATAACCATGCAGACAAACATTACTGCTGTCGCAAAGAAAGCCATAAACACTGAAGCATCGGTGTATACAGAAATAAGACTCGAAAGTGAAACTCCAGTAAGAACTGAATAAAGAATGTAACAGATCCAGGCTGTATTTTTGGACATAGAAGAAATCTTCAACGAAAAGAACAGTCCTACCGCAAGCTCAAGCACACAGGCGCCAAGCACAAACATAAACAGTGCATCACCCATCAATGAATATAAAACATAAACATTTCTTCCTAAGAAAAACGCAATAACTCCAGAAATTGCTACCCCGACAGCTACAGTCGAATAAACCCTGGTCAGGTAATCTCTGAATGTCATCGGCTTTGAAGAACTTTTGTATGTATTCTGATCAAAATCCATAACCGTTTAAATCTCCTTTACTATTTCTCACTATTATATAGCCAATCATCAATAGTTTCCATCATCTTCATCCCGTCATCACACCAGGCAATATCCATCTGATTCTTAAACCAGGTCATCTGCCTCTTGGCGAAATTACGGGTATCCTTCTTAATCATTTCCCTTGTTTCATCCAAAGACGCAGCACCTTCAAAATATCCCCTGAACTCTCGATAGCCTATGCCCTGCATTGACTGCATATCGAAACTTATTCCCTTATCAACAAGAGATCTTACTTCATTTTCCAGCCCTTCATCAAACATCCTGTCGACTCTTAAATTGATGTCATTATACAGAACGCTTCTGTCTCTGTTAAGTCCAATAATCAAAGCATCATAAAGCGGTTTATGTTCCTGCTTAGATGCAATCTCGCTGATACCCTGGCCATGTTTTCTTAATACATTAAGGGCTCTTACAAGTCTTTTACGATTATTTACATGTATTTTCTTAAGACTATCAGGATCCTCTACGCTTAGAATGTCATAAATCTCCTGATTGCTCAGCTCTTCATATGGATTATCCTTAACTTCCTCATCAAAAAAAGTATAGTCGTATAAAAGAGCTTTAATATAAAGGCCTGTTCCACCCGCAACAATCGGAAGTTTTCCTCTTTCACTTATATCGTCAATCAGTTCTCTTCCAAGTTCCTGAAACTCTTTAACCGAATAACTCTCGCCAGCATCTTTAATATCTATCAGATGATGAACGATTCCCTGTTTCTCGTCTTCTCTTATCTTGGCAGAACCAATATCAAGGCCACGGTAAATCTGAATGGAATCTCCCGATATTATTTCTCCATTAAATCTTTTTGCACACTCAACCGCAAAACCGCTTTTACCAGATGCGGTAGGACCAGCTATTACCAGAACTTTCTTCATATCAGTATCCCGAACCATATACAAATGGCGAATATCCCTCATCCTTTTCAGAATATACTCCATAGCTTACATGTTCTGGATTTTCTTCCTCCAGAACTTCCTCAACCTTGACAATGTTGCCTCTGAACAAAGGATAATTCGCAAAATTGCCCTGCAGTACCAGGCCGTTGCCATAATAGCCATAGTATGAGTTGGCAATATCAGAATCGATTACAAACTCAATGACACTGCTGTCATATAGATGGTAACAGCCGCTGGCGTCGGTATCTCTGTCATCCTTTTCATCTATTTTCACAACCGGTAAAGTAACGCCACTGTCTAAAGTAAAATAATAGCGGCTGCCTATCACTCCATAATATGAGCCTAATGCCACACCAATAAAACCATCTTCATCATGAAGAAAACCCGTGGTCTTATCTACTTCCATATAATTGCGAATAAATCGGTACTGCCTGCTTGATGTATTGGTAATCGCTCTATAGTCCATATATGACTTTACAGCACCAAAGGCACAGGCACCAACTTCTCTGGTTTCATATTTTCTCTCTATGTCATAGAAGTTGCGCTGAGTAAATGCTCCACTGTTCTTAAATGAAAAACCGCCCAGCACAAACACACACAGCACTACGACACAAACGGCATACAGAATACGTTTAAAATTGTTCATGTATTCATGATATCAGCATATTTATTTTCGGGCAAACCATAGTTCCCGGAGTTATTTCGCAAATAATAGTATTTTCCTGTGCTGTTGGTTAGTATCCAGCCCGCAGACATGTTTTGCGGGCCAGCGTCCGACCAAAGGACGTCTGAGGCTTCAGCCCTGG
>DBOW01000001.1:21305-28025 GCA_002299675.1 Solobacterium sp. UBA636 | reverse complement strand
GGCCATAAATCAACATATTCACCATTCTTTATCATAAACTTTCTTACGACAAAGACATACACCAGTGCACCAATCAGAATTGAAATCAGACCACCCTTAAGATTTGCAAAAGAATAGAAATGAATTGCGTGCTCCAGTTTCGCCCCATTAAAGAAAGGCATACATACTTGTGCAATTGACATCATAGAATAGTTGGCACTTAAACCAAGAACTGGTATCAGCACAGCTGATGCACAAAGCGCAAAGCAGGACATCATCGACCAGTACTTCTTATTCCCTGTATAGCCCTTTCCATCTTCAACAAAGATACAGATATAAAGCTTGGACATATAGGCTAAAGTTAGACCGCCCGAGATTAAGAATATCCATTCAACCAGCTTTAGATAAGCTCCATAGATATATGAGCCCTCAACTATAGCCTCGTGAATAAGTGTCTTGGAAATATAGCCATTTAAACCCGGGATTCCCGCAATACCCGCAGCTGCCAGAAGGAAACAGATATTTAAAACTGTTTTGCCTTTACCGAAACCCTGAATTTCATTTAAGTTCAGCTTATGCAGATTCATATAGATAACACCAGCCGCCATAAACAGAACCAGCTTAAACAGAGAATGATTCATCATATGCAGGATGGCACCTCGGGCTGCCAGTGCATTCTCGTGTCCCAGAAGTACCATCATACCCACTGCCACCAGAATAAAGCCAATCTGGCTCATTGATGAACAGGCAAGTGTTCGCTTTAAATCAATTGAAAATAAAGCCAGTAAAGCTCCAAGGAACATGGTAACAGTTCCCAGCATCAGTATCAGATTGCCCCATGGCAGATCAAATCTGAAGATATTAACTGTAATTGCGACAATCCCAAAAATTCCCGATTTGGTTAAAACACCAGACAACAGACTTGAAGCTGGAGCCGGGGCAACCGGATGTGCCTTAGGAAGCCAGATATGAAGCGGAAACATACCCGCCTTGGCACCAAAACCAACCAGAATACAGATGCAGGCCGCATAAAGCAGATTCTTATTATCATAAGGCACGGCCAGGTCATAAAGCTTAGACAGCTCCAGAGTACCCAGTGAATACTGTATCAAAAACAGCCCCATTAAAGCAGTTAAACCACCAATAACCGCTACTGCCAGATAAGTCTTGGCAGCACGTATTGCGCCGTCTGTTTCCTCCTGAATAACCCATGGAAAAGAAGTAAAAGACATAACTTCAAAGAAAACAAAACAGCTAAACAGATCTTTGGACAGAAATACACCAAGAGTTGCAGCCTCAGTCATCAGATTAAAGAAAAAATAACGGCTCAGCTTATGATGATGCCTGAAGTAGTCTCTTGAAAGAAACATAGTCATCATCCACATAAAAGTAATAATTAATGAATAAACCTTTCTGAAACCATCACTCATTAAATGAATCCCCTGGTCACAGATAAAGTCTATATCAAATACCATATCTGGACTTATTGCCATATAAACGGCAAAGACAAACATCATAATGGTAGTCAGAAGACTTACTGCATAATAAATCTTTTCATTCTTTCTGAATAATAACCAGCCAATAAAGGCTATAAACATTTCGATAAAAATAATACCCAGCATATCACACCTACCACACAATATTATTTGTCACGATGACTTCAATCACATCAATCAGAGGCTGACAGTTTAATCCAAGAACTATTATACTTACAGCCAGAATTACCATTGGCACACACATCAAAGGCCCTGCCTCATGTGTATTTTCATGAACACTCAAATCCGCATTACGATCAGGGAAGAAGGCCCTTCTGACAGGTGTCAGAGAATAGATGGCCGTCAATAAAGCCGATATAAGGATAGCCGCAAAACCTGCATAAGCCAAAGGTGAAGCAGTCTTTACCGCCCCGTCGAGCAGCATATACTTCGAAATAAAACCTGTAAATGGCGGAATACCAGTCAAAGCCAGGGCAGCTATTGTATAACAGCCAAAAGTTATCGGCATCTTATAGCCAGCACCATCAAGATCCATAACATATTCCCTGTGAGTCTTATGCATGAATGCACCTACACAGAAAAAGCCCAGAATCTTAAAACCGGCATGGAAAGCCATATGCAGAAGACCAGCTGTCAGACCCCACTCATTCATTAAAAGAACCCCAAACAGAATATAGCTCAGGTTGGCTACTGTTGAATAAGCCATTCTTCTTTTAAAGTGAATTTCCTTTAAGGCCATGCTGGAGCCATAGACAATTGTAAATATCACAAAACATAAAGGAATATACTGAGCGAATGTTCCCTTTAAAACCTCAACACCATAGCCAAAGTAAGTAAGACGAACAATCGCAAAGACACCAGCCTTAACTACCGCTACTGCATGTAAAAGTGCAGTTACAGGTGTAGGAGCACAGGATGCCTTAGGCAGCCAGATATGAAGCGGGAATACAGCCGCCTTGACACCAAAACCAAAGAATCCAAAAAGATAGAACAGACTTGTCAGAAAACCCTTTTCCATTTCAGGATTCATAATCTGATACATCATGGAGCCAAAACCAAAGGCAGCACCGCCAATTGACAAAGCCAGATAAACTCTGGCAGCTCTTGTCGCCTCCACAGTCTTGGTAAAAAATACCAGCGGCATAGTGGAAAGTGTCAAAAGCTCATAGAACATATATAGCGTAAAGAAATCATTACTTAAAGCTACACCCAGTGTTACACCATAGGCCATCAGGAAAAACAGAAAGAAAGTGTTCAAACGCTCATCGTGTTCAAGATACTCAAAGGCATAGAGTGTAGTCAAAGGCCAAAGAAGCGATACAATACCCGCAAAAAACTTTCCCAGACCATCAAGATTAAGCGATAAAACCAGTTTATTGGTAAATCTCAAAACATCATAGCTTCCCTCAACGCCTTTAAACATTAATGCCCACATCAATATAGATGTAACCATAACTGTTCCAAAAGTGACAATCCTTATAGCCTTTTCACTCTTTAAACGATAAACAAATACTGACATGACAACCGGTATCAGTATAACCGTAAGAAGCAGATACTTGCTCATTAGAATAAACCTCTGGCAATAAATTCAAACAAAGGCTTTAGGTAGCCTGAACCAATACCCATAAATAAAGCCAGAGCTGCCAGCACAACCAGTGGCACAATCATTCTAAGACCACCCTCATCGTTGTCCTCAGCCTCATATCCCTCACCTGGGAAGAAACCATCAATCGTAATTGGAAGCAGATAGCCAGCTGTAAGAAGTGCTGAAATAAGAAGCACGACTGGACCTGTATAATTGAATACCTCCAGACCGCTGTTTAAAGCTCCCATAGCCAGATACCACTTAGACACAAAACCGGCAAATGGCGGAATACCAATCAGCGATAATGAAGCCAGAGTGAAACAGATAAAAGTCAAAGGCATCGCCTTACCCATACCCTTAAGCTCATCAACATTATGCTTACCGGTATTAAAAATAATAGAACCGGCAAACAGGAACAGACAGATCTTGACTGTCGCATGGAACAATATCTGCATCAGAGAACCGATATAGGCAGTCTCATTTAAAAGAAACAGACCAAACAGCACATAGGAAATCTGGGAAACCGAAGAATAAGCCAGACGCTTCTTTAATACCTTCTCGCGATAAGCCATCATCGAACCCATAAAAACAGTAATCAGTGCCAGAGTCAGAAGAGTATACTGTACCCAGCTGCCATAAAGGAAATCAGCACCGGTCACATAATAAATAATACGGATAATTGCCAGTACACCAGCCTTGGTGATAATACCAGACAGCACAGCCGAAGCAGGTGCTGGGGCTACCGGGTGTGCAGTAGGAAGCCAGCCATGGAGCGGATACATACCAGCCTTGGCACCAAAACCAATTACGCCAAGAAGAACCATTACATAAATTAATGTCTTATGATCTGCTGCCTCTTTAATCAGATTGCCGCCAGAGACAAAATCCATTGAATTAACATAATTTGCCAGAACAAATATACAGCCTAAAGCCAGAAAAGCACCCGCAATAGAATAGAACAGATACTTAAGCGCAGCCCCAATCGATTCCTTAGACTTCTCATGCAGAACCAGTGGCATTGACAACAAAGTAATCATTTCAAAGAAAAAATACATTGAAACAAGATTACATGACATATCCATGCCCATCAGACCAAACAAAGACAGCAGGAAGAACAGATAGAAATTTTCCTCTGGGAAAGCATCATGTTCATGCTCCATATACTTGGATGCAAATATTCCCGCAAACAGAAAACCAAAAGAAGCGATAACCATAAACAGCTTAGAAAGATTATCAATCTCCATTTCTACCCTCAGAATATCGCTCATGGAAAAAAGCATAAATCTGACTGGCTCAGATGTAACCATACATACAGTAAGCACACACTCAGCCATTAATACAAGTATCAGAAAATTTCGCTTAATCCTGATATCGGTATGCACAAACTTAATCAACAGTGCAGCAACTACCGGTAAAATCAGACTTGCCAACATTAAACCTTTCATAGTCATTCCCCCTTAAAACACCTTTAACGCATTATTGATAATATCAAGCAGCCTTGAACCAATAACGCCCGCAACTATATTAGTCATCACAAATACCACCATACTTAACATATAGGCCTTAGGAGGCAAAACCCTGTTCGCCTTCTCTTCAGACTTAGTGTTATATATTGTGATAATTGTCCTAGTAAAATATAAAGTATTCAGTATTGTCGAAATAATCAGCACCACCAGAGTTACTACTATCATCCACTTCGCATTATCAAATACCGAAGTTGCGATAATAAACTTGGAAATAAAACCCATGGTTAAAGGAAAACCAATCATCGAAAGAGCCTCTATTGTAAAGACAGCCGACGAAAATGGATCTCTTTTGCCTGCACCCTCAATATTCTTAAACTTCTTGGCTCCGCCTGAAACCTTTGACAGACGGTAGGAAGTAAGAAACAGAGCCGGCTTGGTAAAACTGTGATTAAATATCTGATAAAGACTGGCAACCACGCCAACAGTTGGTGAAATACCAAACGCAAAATAAATATAGCCAATCTGTGCCGCTGAAGAATAGGCACACATACGGAAAATATGATTCTCCTTAACTGCTCCTATTGATCCAAAAATAATTCCTAAAGCTCCCAGAAAATAGAAAACATTATTTATTCCTGAACCATAGAAAACATCAGTTCCAAAAACATCAAACACCACCTTCAGCAGGAAGAATATATAGCCCTTACTTACCAGGCCCGACAAAATACCACTTGATGTCGGAATAGCTTCACCATAAGTATCTGCCATCCAGAAATGAAATGGAAAAAGACCTGACTTAATCGCAATGCCCAGAGATATTAAACAGATAGAAGCCAGCAATGGAAGACGGTATTCTCCACTTGCCCATAAAGCAGCCACACTTTCCCTAAGATTTGGCATCAGCAGGTGACCTGTGATGTTATAAAGGAAAATAACGCCCAGAAGGAATAAACCAGAACCCACCAGCGCAAACAGCATATATCGGGCAGCTGCCGCAAAAGAACGGCCAACATTTTTCATACATAATATTCCACATGAGGCCAGAGTCATAATTTCCACAAAAACATAGCCGGTGAAAATATCATTAGTATATACCAGTACCAATAAAGCCGCATTAATCAGATCACATAAAGAATAGTAGAAACTCTTTCTTTCCTCGCTTACATACTGATCAATAGGCTCTTTTCCACCCAGCAGTGTATAAAAGAATACACAGGCAAAGACTGTTGAAAACAGAGCCTCCATGGTTGAAATACGAATTTCATTGCCCCATGGTGCAGGGAAATGACCCATCATATAACTGAAAGCCAGATTATCCCCCTTAACATAAAGCAGAATAATCAGATTACATACACAGGATGTAAACAATAACCCCAGAGTCATTATCCTGGCTTTCTCAGCCCTGATAATTGAACTGATGACTGAAAAAAGTAAAGATGCCACAATCAGAAACAAAGGAAAATTAAGACAGAAACTCATAACCTCTCCTCCTCTTCCTTATGAATAATCGCAAATACCTCATTCAGATTCAAAGTATGATAACGCTTATAAATACGGTAAGTCAGTGCCAGCATTACCGCCGTAACTGATACACCTACCACAATACTGGTTAACACAAGACCGGTAGGCAGGGGATTTACATATGTTTCAAAAGAAGTATTGCCACCGACAATAATTGGTGCAGTTCTTCCCTCGACATAGCCAATAGAAGTCAGAAACAGATTGGTTGCCGCATCCATTACATCCACTCCAATAATCTTCTTAATAAGATTTGGATCAAGAAGCAGGGTAACAAAACCTACCGCAAAAAGAATCATGGCAACTACTTCAATTCGATTATTCCATAATGCCTCTAACATTAAATCTGCCCCCTTGTAAAATAACAGTAAAAACCATACATTGTACAGGCCACCACAATACCTACCGCAATATTAAGCGGAAGAATCAGACCAGCTGACAGTATGGCACCTGGTGTACCGGTAGTAAAAATCGTTTCCAGATGATTGGCTCCACAAAAGAAAGAATAACATTTACTTAAACTATAGAAAGCCAGAGCACAAAGCACAATAAGCTTATAAGACTTCGCATTGATAATCTTATTCAAACGCTCCTGTCCAAAAGCGTAACTGTAAAGAATCAGGGCTCCACCAATAATTGAACCCCCGGAGAAACCGCCGCCTGGTCCCAGATGTCC
>DBOW01000001.1:13737-21203 GCA_002299675.1 Solobacterium sp. UBA636 | reverse complement strand
CTTTCACTTTTCAGCTCCCTTTGAGGCTTCATTGTCAACAGAAGCACCAGCACAACCACTGACGCAGTAAAGAGCACATGCGATTCACCCAGCGTATCAAAAGCACGATAGTCCAGAATTACCGATGCCACAATATTGATGGCTCCAGCTTCATCAAGACCATTCTCTACATATCTTCTTATAACTTCACTGGAATTGGCAGGAGTATCTGCCTTACCAAAAGCGGGCATATCAACCACAACTCTCAGCATAAAAAATATCAGCATAAAAGCCATGATAACCGATATAACCGGATAAACCCTGTTAAAAAGCTTCTCCTCCTCATGACTTATAGCCTTATAGGTATCGTGTGACCACTTAACATCCTCAGTCTTGTCCTCAGGATCACTCTCATGCAGATCACCGGTTATCTTTTGTGAGAAATCAAAGTTTCCCTCGTCCCACTGTTTCAGCCACTCACTAATCTTCATCCTTAAAACCTCGTTTCTGAAGATCTTTTATCTTCCTTAAAGTAATAAACAGAAGAATTGAAGAAATACCGGCGCCTACCGCTGCCTCGGTTATTGCCAGATCTGGTGCCTGAAGCATTGCCCAGATAATTGACATAACAACCGAATAAGCCATATAGATAATTAAAGATGTCATCAGATTCTTGCAGACACAGGTCGCAATACCGCAAACCAGTACCGACAGAAGAAGGGCTATCTCAATATAATTCATAGCTTCTTTTCCTCCATATGTTCCTTAGCCTCAACATCAACCTCAATCTCCAGTCTTGTTACCAGATGTGAGGCAATAGGCGAACCAATCCACTGAATACAAAGTACCAGCAGCAGTTTAGGTATATAATCAAAACCACCCACAAACATCAATCCAACAATAATTAATAAAAAACCAATCGAATCAATAATAGCTGCACAATGCATTCTGTTTAACACAAACTTAAAACGGAATACACCCACAATCGAAATAAGAATAGTAATACTGCCACAGATAAAACAGACAGTCGCAAAAACAAGCCTTACTATATTCATTTTTTATCCTTTCCGACAATCGAAATCTTGGTAAGAGCCACAACCGCCAGAAACGAAATCAGACAGTACACAAGACAAATATCCAGCAGCCAGCTTTGTTTATACATTACAGCCAGCAGAGCTAAAGCCAGAGTTGAAAAAGAACCGATCATATTGATACCCATGATTCGATCTGCCCTTCTTGGCCCGATAATTGTCCTGAACAAAGAAAAAAATATGCTGATAACCAGTACCACAAAGACCAGTATCATCAATACATTAAAATACTTCTCCATCATTACCCCTCCAGCCTCTTAATATAAGTGATAAAAGGTGAGTTCTCACTCACATCCAGAAAAGCAGTACTTAAACAGTGCACAGTAAAAACATCACCCTTAACATTTACCGAAATAGTACCCGGTGTCAGAGTGATTGAATTTGCCAGCATGAATTTTCCAAAACTGGTTTTTAAACCCGAATGGAAAGTAACCAGAGTAGGCTCAATCTTAATTTCCTTATTAGTAATTACCTGCATAACATTAATGTTCGCAATAATTATTTCCCTGATCAGCACAAAAATATAGACAACAAATAAAGGAACCCGAATAAGATACCTTATCTCCTTCTTAGGCGTATAACCAAACAGAACATACATCATTATGCCAGTCAGAACAGTTAAACCAATGCCAAAAATGACTATTTCAGTTGTTACCCTGCCCATTAATATCAGCCAGAATAAAAATAACAGCAGATACAAGTTAATACCCCCTATTTTTAAAATTCATTCTTTATTGTACAACCATTTATCCTATTTTAATACATCATAATAATGAACCGCCAGACCAATGCGGGGGTATCTGTTATATATCTTTTCATATATCTCATTCACAACACCAAGTCCCTCATCATGATAAGTATTGTTTTCACTCAGATCATGCTTACCAGCTTCCTGCATCTCAAAAGCTGTAACCAGTTCCTTATTATAACGGAAACAGCTCTCCATCTCATCGCTTAGATGTTCCAGTTCCTTACCCTTGTAATAGTTCATAACCACCAGACCATCACATCCATCCTTGACCAGACGATCAACATTTCCTGCCTCATACCAGTAGGGAATACATAAAAAATACTCCAGACCAAGCTTGGCAGCATATTCATTGGCCTCAATCATATCATCGATATATGAAGACATAATTTTTTTCTTATTCTTATCCCAGTCAGCCTTAAGATATGGCTCTATATCAACTACCAGACCCTTAATATTGGTGGTAATATCCTGATTCACTTTATATACAGCCAGTATTTCCTCTTTTATTCTCTCAATATCCCAGTCTGGAGAACCACACAGATGATAAAGCTGTATATCAGTCTTATTGCCAAAAGCCTGAATACTTTCCACATCATCCAGATCAAACTCCTGATACAGAGTATTGAACTTATTGTCATTGATAAACTCAATAAGCTCATCCGCCTCTTCACTTATAACTTCACTTCGCCATGAAAAAAGAGCTCTTGTATTATTTTCCCGCTTAAGATAAAACAGCGATACCATCAAAACCGCAAATACTATACCTATCACATATTTCTTCTTCATATCTCTATAATACATTAAAAAGAGCCTTCCCAACCACAATTAAGAAAGCCCTTTTAAGGAAATGGACAAATTATTATCGCAATCGCCTTTACCAGAATATACCCAAAAAGCTGAAAGACAGGCAATAACCTGTCTTTCTGTTTTGGAAGTATGATTAAATTCTGTGCGTCCAGCACATAATTATCTTATAACCTGTAGCTGAAATAAAAATGAAATCCTACTCAGCCTTATCAAAACAGTATGTACATAATTTACACTTAGGAAGGCCAATAGACTTAACCATATCATTCAGATCATGATAACGAAGTGTAGTAAAATTACCCTTCTTCCTTATCTCTTCACACATCCTGAGATACTTCTCACTTTGAGGATTGGCATATTCCTTTAATACCTCCTCAGTTACATTGCCCTCTTCCAGTTCATAAATAACTCTTCTGGTAATCAGCTCCATCTCTGAACTGGAACGGGAGAAGTTTAAGAACTTGCAGCCAAACATAATAGGTGGACAGGCAGGTCTCACATGTACTTCCTTAGCTCCTGAATCATATAAAAACTGGGTTGTTTCACCTAATTGAGTACCTCTTACTATTGAATCATCAATCAGCAGCAGCTTCTTATCCTTAATAAGTTCTCTGACCGGAATCAGTTTCATCTTGGCAATCATGTTGCGCTGTTTCTGACTTGTTGGCATAAAGGAACGCGGCCAGGTTGGTGTATATTTAATAAATGGACGGGAGAAAGGAATCTTAGATTCATTAGAGTAGCCTATCGCATGAGCAGTACCTGAATCAGGCACACCAGCTACACAGTCAACCTCAACATTATTTTCCCTGTCACGCAAAGACAATAATCTTCCACATTCATTGCGCATACATTCAACATTGACACCCTCATAGGTACTTGTAGGATAACCATAGTATACCCATAAGAAGGAACAGATCTTCATTTCTTCTCCAGCTTCCTTCAAAGTAGTACACTGGTTTTCATCGACAAATACTATCTCGCCAGGACCCAGATCCTTATAATGCGTATAGCCAAGATTGAGAAATGCTGAACTTTCAAAAGTCATGCAGTATCCACTGTCCTTTTTACCAATAACCAGTGGTGTACGTCCATATTTATCTCTTGATGCATAAATGCCCTTATTAGTCAGAACAAGTACACTCATCGAACCATCAACCATATCCTGAACATATTCAAGGCCTTCTTCAAAAGTCTCTTTATGATTGATCAGAGAAGCTACCAGCTCAGTAGGATTAATATCGCCACTGCTGGTCTCCAGGAAATGAGTAACACCCTTATCAAAACAAAGCTTTGTCAGCTCATCCAGATTGTTGATTCGGCCAACCGTACAGATCGCAAAAGCCCCAAGATGCGACTTAACCATTAAAGGCTGAGCCTCATTATCTGAAATAACACCTATACCATAATAGCCTTCAAATTCATCTATATCTTTTTCAAATTTAGTTCGAAAAGGTGTATTCTGAATGTTGTGAATTGATCTCTTAAAACCCTTATCACCATAGACAGCCATACCCGCACGTCTTGTACCAAGATGTGAATGGTAGTCTACCCCAAAAAATAAATCAAGAACACAGTCTTCTTTTCCCGCAACACCAAAATATCCGCTCATTTTTTACCTCACTACAGGCAAAATAGTATCATATTGTTAAACTGTTTTTATATAGAAATGAAGAAACTTTTGTGCTTATATTATTTTTTATATAAGCACGTTTGTCTACTTTTCATCACTAAAAAAGTCACCACATTATTTTGCAGTGACTTAAATAACTACTTAACTGTTTCCAGTACCTTTCTGGCGATTGATTCACCATCAAGACCATACTTGGTGATGACAGCCATGGCTGGTCCTGATTCACCAAAGATATCATTTACACCGATACGGTGGATGATGTGTGGGTATTTATTGCAGGCAACTTCACATACTGCTGAACCAAAACCGCCGACAATTGAATGCTCCTCAACTGTGAAGACATGTTCATGATTCTTCAGGATATCGATGACACCTTCCTCATCAATTGGCTTGATGCAGGCAATATCGACAACAGTGGCATTGATGCCCTGTTCCTTTAAGATATCGGCAGCCTTTAAGACCTGCTGAACCTCATAGCCGGTAGCTAAAAGCGCAACCTTCTCACCCTGACGCAGTACGTGTACCTTTGTTACATCAGGCACTTCGCCTTCATATACATCATCAACATTGGCTCTGCCAAGTCTTACATAACAAGGGCCTTTGATTTCAGCTACATGTCTGATGACGGCTTCAGTTTCCCTGGCGTCACATGGCTGGTAGACTCTCAATCTTGGGATAGCGCGCATAATCGCTACATCTTCCAGTGACTGATGGGTTGCGCCATCTTCACCAACTGACAGACCGCCATGCGAACCACAGAGTTTTACGTTGAGTTCAGGGTAGCAGACAGAATTTCTCATCTGTTCCCAGGCACGTCCTGTCGCAAAGATGACAAAGCTTGAGGCAAACACAGTTTTACCGCTGGCCGCAAGACCTGCAGCCACGCCCAGCATATTAGCCTCGGCAATACCCATATTGAAATGTCTCTCAGGGGCAACCTTTTTGGCCAGTGCTGTCTTTGTTGATCCACTCAGGTCGGCATCAAGTACGACAATATCTTTATTTTCTTCAACTAATTTAGCCAGTGTTCTTCCATAGGCTTCACGTGTAGGGATTGCCATTACTTAATTACCTCCAGATCCTTTAAAGCGATTTCGCACTGCTCAGCATTAGGTGCTACACCATGCCAGTTTGCAGCATTTTCCATATAAGATACACCCTTTCCCTTAACAGTATGGGCAATAATCATTGTAGGCTTGCCCTTAACGGTCTTGGCTTCATTTAAGGCGTTTCTGATTTCGTCAAAGTTGTGACCATCTATTTCTATTACATGCCAGCCAAATGCTTTGAACTTCTCATCAAATGGCAGTGGCGACATAACATCTCTAATATCTCCATCAATCTGCAGACCATTAAAATCAAGAATGGCGCAAAGATTATCCAGTTTATAGTGAGCGGCAGCCATAGAAGCTTCCCATACCTCACCTTCCTGACATTCACCATCTCCCAGCATTGCGTAGATTCTGTGTTCATTATTGTCAAGCTTGTTGGCGATTGCCATACCTACGGCAGCTGAAATACCCTGGCCTAAAGAACCGGTAGACATATCAACACCTTCTACCCTTTTCATATCAGGATGTCCCTGCAGTCTTGAACCAAGTACTCTGAAACTTAAAAGATCATCGTCGATAATACCCTTTTCCTTCAATACCGCATATAAAGCTGGTGAAGCATGACCCTTAGACAGAACAAAACGGTCTCTGTCAATTGAGTTTGCGTTTTCTCTATTAATGTCCATAAACTCAAAATAGAGAACTGTCAGTATATCGGCAGCTGACAAAGAACCGCCTGGATGGCCACTTTTCGCATTGGTAACCATCTTTACAATGTTTTTACGAATGTTGTTTGCGTGTAACTTTAAATCTTCCATCATCCTTTTCCCTTTAACCGTCCTAATTTTACTACAAATCCCTTATCCCTTGATATGTGATTGAACAATGCCCATAATCCATGCACTGACTCCCACAGGCAGCATACGACATATCTGAATCATTATTTTGTATAATAGACCATCTATCATATAAGGCCTGTTATATCTGATACATTTCATAGCAGTTCTGGCAGCCTGAGCAGATGTTCTTGAAAACAATGAATAAACACTGCTTCCCTTAACACCAGCCACATCCCAGAACTCACTTCTGGTTGGTGCTGGACACAAAGCACTTACTTTGACGCCTTCCCCTTTAAGCTCCTGTCTTAAACCAAGCGTATAGTTTAACACAAATGCCTTGCTGGCATAATAAACTGACATATATGGCCCTGGCATAAAACCAGCTACCGAAGCCACATTGAGAATATGACCCTCATGTCTTTTTACCATATCTTTTCCAAACAGCTGACATAAACCAGTCAAAGCCTTATTGTTGAGATCTATCATCAGCTCATAGACCTTTTCATCAGCTTCCAGACACTTACCATAATAGCCAAATCCAGCGTTATTTATCAAGATATCAACGACTATTTTCCTGTTTATACAATAATCATAGATATCTTTATAGCCTGAAGAGACATCAACAGACAGAACATGTACATCCACTCCATATTTCTGCACAATATCATCTCTTATCTTATTAAGCAGATTCTCCCTTCTGGCAACAATAATAAGGCCATATTTATCCCTTGCCAGAAGGTATGCCATCTGCTTCCCTATACCACTGGAAGCACCGGTGATTAATGCATATTTCATACTTAAAAAAAGACTACCATAGATATATGATAGTCATTAAAACTTATTTAAAAAGTTCCTTTAATGAATTAGATGGCTTAAATGCAGGCGCCTTAGTCTCTGCAATTTCAATCTTTTCCTTAGTCATTGGATTGATACCGGTTCTGCCAGCTCTTGTCTTAACTGAGAACTTGCCAAAACCACGAATATCTACAACACCATCGTTCTTTAAACAGTCAACAATAGTATCAAATACAGTATCAACTACATCCTTTGCGGCTGCCTTAGATAACTTTGGATTTACATCGATAACAGCTTCTATTAATTCACTCTTAGTAATCTTTTCTGCCATAAAATATAATCTCCTTTTTTCGCAATGCACTTATTGTATCATTAATAAATTAAAATTAAAGTGAAACCAAATAAGTTTATTATTTCACATAATTATCCTGTATTTATCAGACAAAATGGGGCTTAAAATTGTGTTTCCATTATTTTTAAATTGGAAAACGGATGATTATATATGCCAAAACAGTGCCT
>DBOW01000001.1:7903-13662 GCA_002299675.1 Solobacterium sp. UBA636 | reverse complement strand
CTGTCATTTTCTTAAACTTACTCTGTAAAGACATCAAAGCCTTCTTATGCAGAATCTTGGCATAAGTATAAGATATATTCATCATTACTGCGATATCCTTTAACTTATGACCCTCATAATAGTGAAGAATCAGAATATCTCTTTCCTTCTCACTTAATGTTTCAAGTGCTCTGGCCAGAATCTCCAGATTATCCTCATTGATTATACTTTCACCCTCATCATCCTCTATTAATATAGAATCATCATATTCCAGAGTCTGATTTGAAGTACGATAAAAATCAATTACCGTATTGCGGGCAATTGTATAAATCCAGGTAGACACATTAGCCTTTTCGGGATTAAAAGTATCCAGTTTCCTGTACACCTTCACAAATACATCGCTGGTGAGATCCTCAGCATCCTGATAAGAATTAACCCTGGAGGCTATAAAAGACCTCACCTTGCGATAATAATCCGTGTACAGCTTTTCTGCATCGAGACTCATTTCTTATCCAGCTTTTCCTTGTCTTCTTTTGGCTTTTCTTCGCCAGCTGCTGCGACCATCATCAGTTCACTTTCACTGAGCGTTACACCAGAATATCTGTTTACAGTATCGTTAATCAGCCTGTTTAAATGATCGTTAGATTCAAAACGCTGATAATCAAATAATGACTTTAAATTCATATAATCCTTCCATCAGAATTCTTAGGATCTTTAATCATTAAACCATCATTAATTAAACCTGGCTTAACAGCTTTCTTGCCATTCTTTACATTCTTATTGCCAAAAAGCTTATTCACAATGAACAGTCCACCATTTACATTATCCAGTTCCTCATCATTCAGCTCATTCTTCTTATTCTCTTCCATGGTCTATACTCCTTTCGCAATAATATACGAACAATTACATAAACAGTAAACTACTTTTTATACTGCTTATACTCCAGGCACAACATTGTAATATCATCAAACTGTGGCGCAACATTCACAAATTCATCAATATCAGCTTTAACTGACTTCAGTATTTCAGTAACCTCTTTATCTTTCACCTTGTTAAGTGAAGCTTCAAGTCTTTCCATACCAAAGAGCTGTGAAGCGGAATCAGTAGCCTCTGTAACGCCATCAGTATACTGGAAAATCTTATCACCTGGCTCAAGTGTCATTACACCAGATCTGTAACGCATATCTTCCATGCCTGCCAGCACAAAGCCCGGCTTAATCTTGTAAGGCTTAAATTCCTCATTTTTCTTATAGATAAATGGCATCTCATGACCGGCATTCACGTATCTGAATTCACCAGTCTTAATATTAAGAACACCCTCAAAAGCTGTAATAAACAGTTCCTCAGAATTAGATTCACACAAAAGATTATTAATTTCTGAGAACACCTCACCCAGATCCTTATCCTTATCAGTATGATCCTTGATTAAAGTCTTGCCGATAACCATAAATAAGGCAGCCGGTACACCCTTTCCTGAAACATCTGCCACTACAATTGCCAGATGATCATCGTCTACCATAAAGAAATCATAAAAGTCGCCGCCAACTTCCTTGGCAGGATCCATGGTGGCATAAATATCAAATTCCTCACGGTCTGGGAAAGCCGGAAAGATTGTTGGCAGCATTGACGCCTGAATGCGGGTGGCAATGTCAAGTTCGGCTCCAATACGCTGTTTCTCAGCTGTAACCTTAGAGAGATCATCAATATATCTCTCCATCTCCTCCATCATGAAGTTAAAGGAATTGCCCAGATCCTCTATTTCATCACCAGTCTTCAGCTCAATTCTTCGATCCTCAAAGTTTCTGGTCTTGGTTATATCATCAGTAAAATCAGCCAGTTCAGCTATAGGTTTTAACACAATTCTTCTTACTGTAAGAATATAGATAAACATGGCAACAAGCACAATAACCGCTGAAATCAGAAACATATTCCTCAGATAAGAATTAAGATAGGCTCTCACATCACCCATGTCCAGATTATACTGAACCTCCGCAATAGCCTTCCCATTTTCATCCAGCACAACCGCAGCTACCGAATAATTATACCCGTACTCATTATCCGTAACTACCGGCTCATCTACACCCTTATTTTCAGAAAAGAGCTCATAGGTATGCAGATACTTCTGATACTCCTCCTCAGAACTTGAAGCATCACTATATAAAATATCAGTTCCATAGGGAATCTGATTAGCTGGATCATCACCCATCTCTGGAACACAGGAATCAACATAAAAAGTAACGCTGTCCTCATCGGGAACCGCCAGCGAAAGATAGGTAATATCTCCATCAACCTTCAGCTTATCAAAAAGTGCACAGATTCTTTCATAGCTTTCACTCTGATCACCATTTTCCGCAATAATAGCTTTCACATCCTCCACATCAAGCATGTCCGCAACCATCTTAGATCCCGATACAACACGATGAGCATACATTTCCTCCAGGTAAGTCTTTGAATTATTATATGAAAAAAGACTTATTACAACCGTCAATATCACGCCCAGTATACCCAGCGAGGCAACAAACTTTGGTAGCAGCTTCAGTTTCATTGGCTTTCACTCCTTTACTATTACATTAATATTAACACACAAAACCCTCAAAAATACTTACCCCAAAACTGAATACTGTAGCCTCATGGAGCAGATATTCATAAATATCATCAATATTATCATCAAGCCATTGCCTGGCCATTCTATATTCCGCATTTCCCGGATCATCTATACAAAGATCCTCAAAATCCACTGGCAGTGATGAAAAATAAATATCAAACATCACTTTCTTGGTTTCCATGTCCCCGCTTTGAACAAAGGCATAACTGTCTTTGATATTATGATATCCAGCCTGATTTAACCAGATATACATATTGTTTGCACATTCCCTGTTTCCCATATATGGATCTATCTTTAATAAAGAATTATATTTCCTGAGATAATAATCATCTGGACTAAGTGCAGCCTTATCATCATCAGCCTCAACAATCACAATTCTTCCACCTTTTCCAATATATTTCTTCAAAATCGAAAGAACCCTTACCGGATCTTTAAGATGCAGTACAACAAGTGATAAATGAACAACATCAAAAGCCTCAATATCATACTTCTTCATCAGGTCTATAAGCCTGTCCTCAAAATCTGCATCCTCAACATTTCCCATTTCGAAACAGAACTTCTCATTTCCACAGTTGGCTTTTGCCTTGGATACCGCCTCCGGTGCAGAGTCTAAAGCCAGAACTTTCCTTACATTATCTCGATCAAATTCCTTTACTGTCTTATAGCCATCACTGCAGCCGATATCCAGAATCATCATATCTTCCCCATTAAGAAAACCACTATAGAAGGGCAGCTGCGCCTTCCATAAAAGCTCCTCCTGGGCATTCAGTCTTTCAATCTCATAATCCGTATCAAAGATATTCATTTTAAACCACCATATATAAATAATTAAACACAAGCTTACGCTCATACTCATAACGAACAGTCTTCTTCTTAATTACATCAAGCACCCCATTATCAATCTCATCACCATCAGACTCAAAAGGATTATAGTCCCTTACATTATCCCTTATTCTTAATGTATAGGTATTATCATTATTCTCAATCAGCTTAATATCAATATAATAATCATGCCTGCTGTCTCTGAGTCCAAACTTAATAATATTAAGCAGTATCTCCTCACAGATAAAATTAAGCGTAAAAGACTTGCGCATATCTATATCCCAGTCTTCAAAAAGCCTTTCCAGATCACTTGAAATATCTGCCATGCTTTCTGACTTAATAGTATAATAACGCTCAAAAACCTTACCACTTTGAGTATAGTTTTCATCTATATACTTATATGAAGGCTTTATAAAATAAACAGCCAGAATAACTATGGTGCATATAGCCTCAACTATCACATAAGTTAATACCACACCCACAATATAATATCTTCTGATCAAAATATAACCCACAACTGCCATCAGAAGAAAATTACGGACAAAAGACATAAGACTGGCATATTTGGCCCTGCCGATACTTTGCCAGTATGATGTAATGAGCGTATTGATACAGGTAAATAAAATCGAAACAGAAAAAATACGGAATACCAGCTCACCAATAAAATTAGTAATCCCAAAAATACCCAGTATCTCTTTGCCCAAAACAAAGAATACCGCTACCAGTATCAGATTAATAAAACAGGTATATCTTAAGGCAACCCTTAACACATATTTCATTGACTTATTATCTTTCTCACCCGCAAAGATTGAAACAACCGGTCCAAAAGCGTTTCCGGCTCCATCAAATATTCCGCCAGGAATCTGCGAAACAGTAAAAATAACCCCATAAATAGCTGTATAAGCTATACCGCTGTCCGTATTAGACATTAAAAGATTATTAAATATCAGTACTACAATAGCCTGAAAAATATAGAAAGAACCAACCCCAAAGCCATTCTTCACAAAATCAATAAAATAATCTCGATTAAATTTATCAAACCTGAAGCTCAATAATGCCCTGTCTTTTCTAAAATGCGTACATAACACAAAGAAAGCCACAATCTCACCAATACACATTGACAATGATGCACCCATCATGCCCATCTTCATGACACCCATAAATACCACATCAAGTACAAGATTAATGATAATAAGTATAACTGATGCCTTGCCAGACAGTGAAGGATCACCATCGGTTCTGACCGATACCGAAAGAATCTGATAAAGAATAAAGAAAGGTGTTGAAATAAATACCGGTATTAGATAAGAAGCCAGCAGATCTCTTAAAGACTCCTGAATACCCAGGAAAGTAAAAACCTGATTTCTGAATACCAGCGTAAAAATACTGCAGACCAGTCCAATAATTAATCCACACTTAAGAAGACTATGAAATAATTCATTTGCCTTATCATTTTCATTGGAACCCAGACGCTGACCAATCAGCACATTTCCACCTACTGCCAATGTAATGGCAATAAGTCCCAGAAACAGAAAAACAAAATTAGAAACACTGGATACTGCCAGACCATCACTTCCCACAAAATTGCCTATCATCGTGGCATCAATAAGCGTACAGAAAGTAACACCCATACTGGAAAGGATGCCCCAGATCATAAAGGATAGATAGGCTGATTTTGCGAATTTGTTTTCCATATTAGTATTATTTTAACATCTCATCAAGATATAATAAGCATATGGAAATAAAAAACAGACAATATGACCTTAACGGACACAAACTGGTGCTCAGAACTGTGCAGGTAGAAGATGCCCAGACACTTTTACCTTACATACCACAGTTCTATGAAGAATCGAAGTATCTGATAAAAGAACCTGAAGAAGTACATACAACTCTCGAAGATGAAATCGACTGGATTAAAGAACACCTTGAATCAGATAATTCGTTATTAATTATGGCTGAACTTGATGGCAAATATGTCGGTGATGGTTCCTTTGAAGGAACAACATTATCACGCCAGAAACATCGTGTATCCCTGGGTATCTATCTGCTTAAAGAATATACCAACATGGGTATCGGTACTTTATTAATGGAAGCCCTGATAGAAGAGGCAAAGAAAACAGATATAGAACAGATAGAACTCATCTGTATTAATGACAACCATATTGCCATGCATGTCTATGAAAAACTGGGTTTCAAGGTAACCGGCACACTTCCAGATTACAACAAATATAAAGATGGAAGCTACGTAAATGCCAGCTATATGGTTCTTAAATTAAAATAAGCTCATGCTTATTTTATTTTTGCCTTCTTTCCATTTTCTTCCAGCTTCCAAAGCCATAAATATCATTAAAAA
>DBOW01000001.1:484-7847 GCA_002299675.1 Solobacterium sp. UBA636 | reverse complement strand
GCACCCATAATAATCATTGACCGCATAGAAACTGGTAAATACCGATACTGTAGAGAAAAACATATTTGTAAAAATAACCATGATTCTGACACAAAAAGACTCAGGATTTAACCCGAGCCTTCTTACTTTCAATTATGAGTGATACCATAAACAGCAGATCATAAACAAACCAGAGCCATGACACACCAGTACCGGTGACAAGTCCCATAAAATTCATTCCCAGATCAATTATGAGCAGGAACTTAAAAATCCTGGTAAAGAAGTTTTCACTTTTCAGATAACTGAAAAATGCCCCTAGCGCAATAACCATCTCATACATTACCACAAACACAAAGACCGCAACATATAAAATATTAAATACATTAAGATCTATAAATGATAAAACCTCATAGAAAACATCCACCAGCAGTATTACTGAACCGGTAAGCATACAGGCTGCGGAAATATCAAAGAAAGAATATGAATGAATATTCTTTCGATCGTTAACAAATATTTCTTCCTTATCATTATTAATCACAATCAGTGAATTAATACGCTTCACTATCTTAACAGCCGGTATCTCTTCGTTATAGTAAATAAGAAACAGCAGAGTAAAACCTTCCCATATCAGCACACACGCAAAAGTATCAATAACCCAGTTAACCGATTCATTAAGTACCACGTCAGTAAACAAGGTATGATTGTTAAGAAACAGATTTAACAGAAGCAGTATCAGACCGCTTAAGAAAAGTATCGCAATAGTAAGATGCTTACGATTATTGTTGTTACGGTTATGATAATTTATGAATGACAGTTCGTCATAGAAAGAATCAACTACCGTCTTAGAATCTATCTTTTCCTTAAAACTGATTTTCAGATCACACTTATAATCCTTTGGAATATCATTCAGCTGTTCATCAATCTGTTCAATAATTTCTTTCTTAAAACGATAAGTATTATTAAAGGAAAGCTCTAAGGCTTCATCCAGATTTTCATAACTCAGATGAAACCTTACCAGCTTCTTATCTTTATTTAAATCATAATATTTATCAACTAAATCAATATGGTTCATAAATTAATCGTTATCATCAACTCTCTGTCTTTCGACAAGCTCATAGAAGTAACCCTTATTATCAATCAGCTCGCGATAAGTACCATCTTCCACAATATGACCGCCATCTAGCACGATAATTCGATCACACTGCTTAATAGTAGAAAGACGGTGGGCAATCACAATACGAGTACATTTCATTGCGTCCAGTGCCTCACAAACCTGACGCTGTGTAATATTGTCTAAGGCGCTGGTTGCCTCATCAAACATCAGAATCTTAGGCTTAGGCGCAATAGCCCTGGCAATCATTAAACGCTGTCTTTGGCCACCAGAAATACCGCCTGAGCCTTCCGAAATCATTGTATGCATGCCCATAGGCATACGTCTTATGTCTTCCGCAATGCCGGCCTTCTCAGCTGCCTCAAAGGCTTCATCCATGGTAAGCCATGGAGCAGAAATGGTGATGTTAGAATAAATGTCACCCTGTAAAAGCTTGCCATTCTGCATAACTGAGCCAATCTTTCTTCTTAAAGACTTTAGATCTAAGGAATTAATATCTTTTCCATCGTAGTAGATGGCGCCACGGTCAGCCTTCTCAAAACCCAGCAATAATCGCATTAAGGTAGACTTGCCACAGCCTGTCTTACCCACTATTGCCACATACTGACCAGGTCTGATCTTCAAAGACAGATTATCAATGACATTAGGCATTGATTCATTGTAGCGGAAACTTACATTATTCATTTCTACGGCACCAGATAATCTGGTAATCACCTGTTTGCCCTCACTGATTTCCGGTTTTGCGTCCAGAAGTGGTTTAACTCTTTCCAGTATTGGCTTAATCTGCGCAAAAGTCAGGGCAATCGAACTCAATGACATAAAGGCGCCAGACACCATACCATAGGCTGTATTGAAGGCATAGTATTCCGCAACCGATACACCAGTCTTAACGGCCATATAATACATAACCAGTGTACCGGTTAAAGAAATGGCGCTCGAGATAACTGGATTAAGTTTCAGGAATGCTGGCGGATTATAGCTGTAGCTGATACGCTCGGCATAAAGGTTTGCCCATCTGGCAAAAGCTCTTTTCTCCGCACCTGCCAGCTTAATCTTCTGAACACCAGAAATTAAGGCATAAGTCATACCTGACTCCCTGCCGCCAAGTTCCATCTGTTTAACCGAAATCTTCATCTGCATCAAAGCTGATACTACAAAGAAAATAATGGTAATAAAAGTAATAATCAGAGATGGAATAACCAGACCAGGTGCATAAACAAAGATCTGATAAATATAAATCAGAGAAAATGCCGAAGTCAAACCAGTATTCAGAATAGTAGATACCAGCATATCACAGAGAGAACTAATATTGCCCGCTCTTTCCTGCAGCTCACCTGAACTGTAATTCTTGAAGAAATCAGCCGGCAGAGACATAAGTCTCATCATCGTTGCCGCTTCAATCGAAATTGAAAGCTTGGTATTAATACGCGCTGAAATAAGCGACTTGACAGAACTGATAATTAAACTGGTCAAAGACAGGCATATCGCAAATATCGCAATACCAACTAACAGTCTTACTGAACCACTGGTTACTACGACCGAGAACAGTATATTATTAATCTTTGGTGTCAGCATACCCAGCAGACTCACGGCCAGCGTGGCAAGCGCAATTGCCACATAATCAGATACCGATAACACCTGGGCAATATAAACTATCAGATCCTTAATTGTAAGAGACTTTAATGGAAAAGGCTTATAGAAGGCAATAGCCTCGTCTTCAAATAAATCTTCATTAGACTTCTTAACCTTAATATATTTACCGCTTTCCAGATCAAAATACTCATAGCCACTGAAACCACTTGGAATAAGGGCTACAACCGTTCCATTGTCTTTTCTTATTCCCAGCATTGCCCCAATGGCATCCTTATACCAGCCACTTTCCAGAATTACTGAACGCCTCATAATTCCATATGGACGCATCAGATATTCCAGCTGTTCATTCATATCTTCAAGTTCCTCAGGAACTTCACGGCTGGGTACATGATAGAACTTCAGTATCGCATCAATAGCGTTTTTAGTAATTATTCTTGAATCATTAAGAGCGCTTGACATCTTTTTGCCCAGCACCGAAGCAGTAATATTGTCAAAAGAAGCTTCAAAGGCGTTATTATCAGAAATCTTTCTTTCCTTTATCTGTTCATTAAACCAACCCATAAGTCACCTCACTCACTGGTCACAAGCTTAGTATATAAGCCACCCTGCTTCATCAACTCTTCATGAGTACCACGTTCCTTAACCTCACCATAGTCCAGAACGATAATCTCATCGCAATCCCTGATAGTCGAAAGACGATGAGCGACAACTATACAGGTTATGCCTCTGTCCTTGATAGCCTTTACTACTTCATACTCAGTCTTGGCATCCAGGGCACTTGTCGCCTCATCAAGAATGACAATTGTCGGATCCTGAGCCAGCACTCTGGCAATTTCCAGCCTCTGTCGCTGACCACCAGAGAAATCCTTGCCGCCTTCAGTAATCTTGTACTGATAGCCGTTTTCTCTTTGCATAATGTCCTCGTGAATCTGGGCATCACGGGCTGCCATAATCATCTCAAAATCCTCAATTGATTTATCCCACATCTTAATATTGTTGGCAATAGTATCCTCAAAAAGAATAATATCCTGATCCACTACAGCTAAAGAACCAGTAAACACTTCTCTATCTATTTCGGACATCGGTTTGCCATCAAACAGAATTTCGCCACTCCATGGCTTATATAAACCCGAAATCAGTTTGGCAATTGTTGACTTGCCAGAACCCGAACCGCCTACAAGCGCAATTCTCTGCCCTGGCTTTAGTGTCAGATTAAAATCGCTGATTAATGGCTTAGCCAGTTTTGAATAGCCAAAAGTAATATTCTTAAGCTCAATATTGCCGCTTAATTTAGAATACTCCCTGCCATCATCTTTTTCATCTTCTGCATATTCAACATCCGTTGGATACTTCATGACATCTTCGATTCTTTCCATCTCGGTACGCATTTCCTGCATCGTCTGACCAGCTGAGATTAAAGTCATGGCTGGCGCCTGGAAACTGGAAAGGAAACCCTGGAAGGCCATTACCATACCGATAGTAAATTCACCCTGAATAACAAGATATACTCCAAGCATCAAAACTGCAATGTTGGTGATACCGGAAACAGCTGATGGAATCAATCCCAGATACTGATTAAGTCTGGCATATTTAACCTGAGCAGTATTTACTGAAGCCTGATAGCCTGCCCACTTCTCAAAGAAACCATTCTCTGCACCAGCTGCCTTAATGGTTTCTATCATCTCAATGCCCGCAACCGTAGTGCCAGCCAGCTTTCCGGCATCTCGCATCTGAACACGGGTAATATTGACTCTTTTGGCCGAAATAATTCTGGAAACAAAGAAGTTAACCACAATTGATATTAAACCAATTAAAGTAAGCACAAGCGAATATCTTAACATTACCACCAGATAGAAAATCATCATAATGGTATTTAACAATAATGGCGCAAAAGTCGAAACCAGAGTTTTGGCAATATTAGAATTAGAAGACTGCCTCTGACAGATATCGCCAGCCATACGCTGCGAGAAAAACTCCATTGGCATTCTTAAGACTTTCCACATAAAAGTAGTATTGCCTACCGCATCCATCTTGCCATTTATCTTTAATGAATAAACCGCTGAAATCCAGGAAACAACTAACTGAATGATACCGATTAAAGCCAGTGCCATAATAAAAGGCATAAACCATTCTGGATTTACTCCTGTCAGCAGTCTATCCAGAAAAATTCTGGAGAATGCCGGATTAATAATCCCAATCAGATTGGAAATAATACTGGTAAGTATCACAAAAGCCACAGCTACTGCCGAGCCCTTCATTCTTTCCCTGGCAAAAGACATCATTGACTTAGGTTTGCCTGAAGGCTCAAAATTATCACCTGGTTCAAACATCAGACAGATACCAGTGAAAGACTCATCAAAAACCTTCATCGAAACCGTATAGTTTCCCTTGGCTGGATCATTTAAAACCGCCTTATCCTTTTTAAAACCATTAAGTACGACAAAATGATTAAAATTCCAGTGCACAATGCATGGAAACTTGCCATATTTCTTTAACTCCTCAGGCTCATAGCGATAACCTTTGGCAATCATTCCATAGCTTCTGGCCGCTCTTAGAACATTAGCCGCATTAGAACCATCACGCGACACACCACAGTCACTTCTCACCTGTTCCAGTGGAATCCATTTATCATAGTAGGCCAGTATCATAGCCAGAGAGGCTGCACCACATTCAAGAGCCTCCATCTGCATGACAACCGGTACCTTGGCAACACCGCCACTTACAGGTTTTTTGATTTTTACATCCTTAGCCATATAACACCTAGTTCAATACAAAAGACATTGGTGCGATGCTTTCGGTTACAATTTCAATCTGATAGTTGCCATCAGGAAGATCGGTTTTTCCACTCACTACATAAATCCAGTCATCTTCATTAATATTTCCCAGGTGCATCTGATAATCATCAATAACGCCCCCAGCCTGAGCCGGTACCTTCCCGATAGTTTCAACCTGATAACTATTGCCATCAATTCTTACTTCCAGGCCCTCTTTAATTTCCAGGATATTATCTTCCTTAACATAGGCCAGATATGTTCCATTCAGCACTTCACCTGATGTACTCACTGTTGTTTCAAGTCTGCCAAAATAGCCCCAGGCACATACGCCTACCAGAAAAATAATAATCGCAATAAGTATCATCCACACAGTAGGATTAGATACCTTTATATAATCATTAAGCTGTTCTGGAGAGGATACCCTGTCCATGCTCTTTTTTCTAAAAATGTTACTTTCCATAATCTATACCCGCTTTTTATTAATTATATTAAATTAAAACGGCATACGCACAAATAATAGTCATATACCGCCTTAACAAATACTACATTAAAACTTCCATCTTTAGCTTTTTCATCAGCAGACATTGCGTCTGTTTTACAAATATAAGTACCAAAAGAATCACTCTTGTTTTCCTTCTCTATTTTGTACTGTTTAATCAGATCATCAGCTCTAAATCACTTTTAGGAATGCCGAGTTCCTTTGCTGCCTCACTTAGAGAAATAGCACCCTGTTTGACAAATCTAAGGTAGATACCAATAGAATTCTTTCTGTTCTCTTCTTCGAGCTTTTCAATGGCCTCATTTTTCTTTGCTTCAACTTTTTCAACAGCCTCTCTAGCTTCTTTTATTTCTGCATCTTTTCTGATTTCTACTTCTCTGACCTCATCTCTGGCATACTGCTCTATAATTTCACACATAAGTCACCTTAATAGCGTATACAATCAGAGCATCAGCTCCAGATCTTTTTTGGGAATACCAAGTTCTATCGAAGCATCGTTGATACTCAATGCTCCCTTCCTTATCTGATTAAGAATCAAATTAAGCATATTGTTTTTCTCTTTTTCAAATTTTTCAATAGCCTCTCTGGCTTCATCTCTTGCATACTGCTCTATAATTTCACACATATTTTCAAATCCTTTCTCTTCTTCTAATTTAAAATATTTAACACAATTCCTGATAGAATCTAACCTCATATCTTCAACGTCATAACTTACAAAATCATGAATATAGTCACCAATCAGATCATCGCCCTTATATTCGCCATTAACCACAAATACCTTACGGCCATCTATCCAGTCCTTCGTGGAGTTTCTGACAGCTCTATAAACTTCATACACAGCCTCATTATCACCAAACATATCCTTATCGGCTAAAATGACCGTAATGCCATCAGGAAACATCTTATAATCAAAACCGCTGAGTATATAACTGGAATCATTCTTACACTCATACAGGCGCACCTTTTTCTCAATATCATCCAGATGACTTGCCTGAGCTTCAAAATCAATAAATATTCCATCTGTCGTCCTTACGGTAAAGTCCATTGCCGCTGACTTATAGGGTGGCAAGACTGGATACCTATCCTGAATTCTGGAGCTGATGAACTTCAAAGAGTCATTGTTCAATATAACTTTCAGAAACTCTTCTAGTATCTCGGGATGATATTTACCAATCATGCTGAACAGCAGATCATCAATAGGCCTAAGTTTCGCAACGACTTCTTTTGCGCTTTTAAATCTTTTTCTGTACAAATCCATTCTACAACATATCCTTTCGTATATCGAGGATAATTTTTCCTCTATATTGTTATTGTCAAAAAAATCAAAATATCCTCACCTGTTATTAAAAAAGTTAAATATATTATTAAATAAGTCAAAATATTGGCACAAAAAAAGAAGAAATCAGT
>DBOW01000001.1:202-399 GCA_002299675.1 Solobacterium sp. UBA636 | reverse complement strand
TCCTCAGCTCTATAGAATACCCTAAACGGCTCAAATTCAACATAGAATTCATTAAATTTCTTTCTCTCATTATCATAATATTCTTTAATAAGCTCATAGTCAGAAACATAATAAATACCGGTCTGATACTGACTTCCAATATCGTTGCCCTGCCTGTTTTTAACAGTTGGATCTATGCAGATAAAATAAGCTTCCAG
>DBOW01000001.1:0-122 GCA_002299675.1 Solobacterium sp. UBA636 | reverse complement strand
GTATTATTACGGCAGACATCTTCATATGTTGGATTTAATGTATTTCCATTCACATAGCCAACACTTACATCTTTAACACCCTGTAAAGACCTGAATACCTTCTCCATGCCCCAGAAACAGCC
>DBOW01000140.1:39757-41694 GCA_002299675.1 Solobacterium sp. UBA636 | reverse complement strand
TATATAAAATGAGCAGCGTATATACGACAATACTCAATACAAGTAGTACCTTGAAAATCCTGATTATTTTTTGTGCTATTTTTAAAGTTTTATTAATGTTCATTTTTTACTTCCTCCCACAAAATAATTAATAAGTTCTCTCAGAACTTTTCTATACCCTGGTGATATTTACTTATAAAAAGGCCATGTATAGTCCTGTATATTCTTTTAAAAAACTATAAAGTCTCATCAGATAATGTCTGAAGCTTTTCACCATAGGCAAAGACTTTAGCCAGGACAAAAACCACAAAGGCGATTATCAGAAAAGATATATCGTAGTTTGTATTGACACTTACTGATTCAACAATGTCTGTATTGAAAAGCTCGAGCTTATGTATATACCCATTTACCGTAATGTTTCCTATAAAGGAAGCTATAAGATCGATTACACCCTGTATCACTATATATACTGAAATTAAATTCAGGCTTCTTGTTGAAGAGGGTGAAAATATTTCGCCCTTTATAGCGTTATCGACAATGACTGTAAGTTTGCGGACTGTCAGATAGAATAATATTTCCATTGCCAGTACAACCACACATGAAACTGTCAGCATATCAAAGCTGATGAAATCATCAGGTACTGCATTTTTAAAGCTGATCTTCAGTACTCCCAGAGTAAGACTAGTAGTAAGTGAGGCAGTTTCTCTAAAACCAGAATTAATTGAAAAGAAAAACATGGCTGCTGCGACAATAATGTTCAATATAAAGAGAACTTTTAGAATCTTAAGAATTTTTTTGGCGATATTTAAAGTTTTGTCTATATTCATAATATCTTTCTCCTAATTTGATTATAACAAATATTTATCGATAAACGATAATATATTAATAAAATAAATAAAAAAGCTATCATCATCAGATAATAGCTTAATTACTTATTTAAGTTTTTCAATCAGTTCATCGATTGTAAGTTCAGCCTGTTCACCGGTTTTTCTGTTCTTAAGTTCTACAATGCCCTCAGCTGCTTTCTTGCCGACATTTACACGATATGGAATACCGATAAGTTCTGAATCTTTGAACTTGACGCCAGGTCTTTCATCTCTATCATCAAGCATGCATTCAATGCCTAGAGAATTAAGTCTGTCATAAAGTTCATTGGCTACTTTAACCTGAGTTTCATCTTTTGTGACCATAATCAGGATAATTACTTTATATGGGGCAATTGACTCTGGCCAGATTATACCGTTATCATCATGAGACTGTTCCACAACAGCCGCCATCGTACGGCCAATACCGATACCATAGGAACCCATCCAGACAAGTTCCTGTTTATTTTCTTTGTTCAGGTAGTTGAGGTTCATAGCCTTAGAATACTTGGTGCCAAGCTTGAAAGTATTGCCCACCTCTATACCCTTGGTGAAGTTTAATGGCTTGCCGCATACTGGGCAGAGATCTCCTATTCTGGCGTTGACAATATCACCAGATTTTTTAACTTCAAAGTCGGATATGTTGGCATTTATATAGTGATAGCCAAATTCATTGGCACCACAGACAAAGTTATGCATAGTTAATACTTCATTATCAACTACATAGTCACAGTTTAGGCCAACAGGACCAGTAAAGCCTGGTACGGCATTGGACGAGGCAATCAGGGCATCATCCGCAAAATTTACTTCAACTGCACCAAGAAGTTTCTGCACCTTTGTGACATTGAGTTCTCTGTCGCCTCTTACAAAGAAGACAGTGAATTTGCCATCAACATTCATAAGCAGAGCTTTAACTGAATTAGCTGGGTCCATATTTAAGAACTCACATACTTCTTCAATGCTTTCTTTGCCTGGTGTTGCCACTTTTTCAATAGACTTTAATTCCAGAGTCTGTGGCTTTTCGGCAGGTACTACTGGAGTAATTTCTACATTTGAAGAATAGCCGCATTCATCGCAATAGAAGATATTATCTTC
>DBOW01000140.1:38613-39525 GCA_002299675.1 Solobacterium sp. UBA636 | reverse complement strand
GCACGTGGTTCATCACGGAATTTAGTCTGGAACTGATAGAGATTAAATGGCATATCTTTATAAGATCTGATTTTAGAAGAAGCTGCATAGGCAAAGAGTTCTTCGTGTGTAGGACCTAAGACAAATGGACGGCCGTTTCTATCTTTCAGCTGGAACACCGAAGGGCCAAAGTTCGCTAGACGTCCTGAATCTTCATAATATTCAGAATCGATCAATGCAGGCATTGATACTTCCTGAGCTCCAGTTTCATTCATGTTTTTACGAATGATTTCTTCGATTTTATTCATTGTTCTTAAGCCCAGAGGCAGCATCATATAGACACCGGCTGAGGTCTTTTTGATAAAGCCAGCCTTCACCAGAAGATTGCCGGAAACAGAATCTTCATCTCTGGCATCTTCTCTTAAGGTATAAAAATAAGTATTTTTTAATTTCATAATTTAATCACCTTCACATTTATTAATTTTAGCATATTTACTTTATCAGAAATTGTGATATTATATCAAGAAACATATAAGGAGATTTTATGGCAACATTTTTTAAAGAAGAATCACGCACTTTTAACGAATACTTAATTGTACCGGGTTATTCAAGCGCAGAAAATACGCCTGATAAAGTTGATCTGACTACACCGCTGGTCAGATATAAGAAAGGGGAAACACCCGCAATTTCGTTAAAACTTCCTATGATTTCAGCCATTATGCAGTCAGTATCCAATGATACTCTGGCTGTTGCGCTGGCTAAGGAAGGCGGCATGTCTTTCATCTATGGATCACAGTCTATCGAAGATGAAGCAGCTATGGTAGCCAATGTAAAAAGATATAAGGCTGGTTTTGTCATTTCGGATTCCAACATCCGTCCAGATCAGACTATCGGTGAACTGTTAAAGCTTATTGAAAAAACTGGGCATTCAAC
>DBOW01000140.1:24544-38533 GCA_002299675.1 Solobacterium sp. UBA636 | reverse complement strand
CTGTCTAAAGTATCGATGGATGATAAGATTGAAAAGTATATGACACCAATTGAGAAAATGATTACTGGTCATGTATCACTTGATCTTAGTCAGTGTAATGACCTGATCTGGGATCACAAACTCAATTCACTGCCTGTAATTGATGATGAAGGCGCTCTGATGTATATGGTTTTCAGAAAAGACTATGAATCTCATAAAGAAAACCCTAATGAAATGCTCGACTCAGATAAACGTTTTATGGTTGGTGCCGGTATTAATACCCGTGACTATAAAGAAAGAGTACCTGCCCTGATCAAGGCTGGTGTAGATGTTCTATGTATCGACTCATCCGAAGGCTTTACTCAGTTTCAGAAAGATACCATTGCCTGGATTAAAGAAAACTATCCTGAAGCTAAAGTTGGTGCCGGCAATATTGTAGACCCAGAAGGCTTCCGTTTCCTGGCTGATGCTGGAGCTGATTTTATCAAGATTGGTATCGGCGGTGGTTCAATCTGTATCACCAGAGAAACCAAGGGTATTGGACGAGGCCAGGCTACTGCGGTAATTGATGTTGCCAGAGCCCGTGATGAATACTTTGAGGAAACCGGCATTTATGTGCCAATCTGTTCAGATGGCGGTATTGTCTATGACCATCATATCTCTCTGGCACTGGCTATGGGTGCTGACTTTGTAATGCTGGGCAGATATTTTGCCAGATTTGAAGAATCTCCTACTAATAAAATTCTAATCAATGGTTCTTATTATAAAGAATACTGGGGTGAAGGGTCTAACCGTGCCCGCAACTGGCAAAGATATGACCTGGGCGGCAAGAAGGGACTTTCATTTGAAGAGGGCGTAGATTCCTATGTTCCTTATGCTGGTACTCTGCATGACAATGTAAAGCTTACTACTTCCAAGATTAAGTCTACAATGTCTAACTGTGGCTGTAACAGTCTGCCTGAATTCAGAGAAAAAGTACGTCTTACAACCGTATCTGCTACAAGTATTGTAGAAGGCGGCGCTCACGACGTACTGGTTAAGAATCAGAATATGAATTCAAATCATTAAATATTTTCCGTATTCTTGAAATGGAGCTTGGCTACTTTGCCAAGTTCTTTTTTTGAATACCTTTTTACAAAGTCTCTGGCACAGATATCGACATCTGTTCCTGCACCCTTATGAAAGAACATGCCATATTTCTTTTCCATTTCTGCTATTTTCTTTAAAAAAACATAGCGGGCTATAACCGAAGAAACAGCCACTGCCGGGTATTTTGATTCCGCTTTGGTTTCAAAAATCAGTTCATGATAGACTTCTTTTTCCTGGACAAGATATTTATAGTAGAGATTAGGATCACAGAACTGGTCTACATAGGCAGCCGAAGGAATTTTATATCCTCTGGCTTTTAGATTAAGGTATGCCTGATTGTGCATTTTGGCCTTAATCATATTCAGGTTATTGGTTTCATGAACTCTGTTGTACTGCTCGGGTTCCAGTATTAATAAAGAATGCTTTATTTTTTCCCTTAAAAGTGGTGCACATTTAAGAATATCTTCATCATTCATCTGCTTAGAATCATTGATATGATATTTATTAATCAGTTCCTCATCACTTTCTTCTACTATTGAAGCTACAACTACTACCGGACCAAAATAGTCCCCGGTACCCACTTCATCAGAACCAGCCTGTCTTTTAAATCTCGTTTCAATAAAAGAAGTTCCATAGTATTCAGCATCAGCACCCTGAAATACCACTTTATTTGAAGTATAAACTGAAACAGTGAGATCATCTCTTTGAATAAAGGTGCTTATGTATGGATTCTTGTTTGGCTTGATGTCAGCTTTAAAGGTTTCTCTTAATCTGTTTATCTGATCATCATTTAGTTTAAGTGTAAAATTTCCCATATTTAAAGTTTAACATAAGTGGCAAAAATAAAACATTTCTACTATAATCTAATCTATGGATATAAACTATATGATTATCAATGTCGCTGTACTGGCGATTTATATTATCTGTCTTATTGTCGCATATAAAAACGGCTTCCTTTATGAAGCACTTGGACTGGTTATCAATATTGTTATACTTGGCGCAGCCTATTTTATTAGTCCGCTTCTTGCAAAACAGTTCAGTCTAATCAATATAGACTACAGTACCTATCCTATAGCTGAAATATTTGACCTTAACTATCTATTAAACTGTGTGCTGTGGTTTTTTATTGCGGCTGTTGTGCTTTCTATTGCCGGTTTTATTGTTAAACATCTCTTTAAATCGGTATCAGACATTCCATTTCTTGGTTTTATGAACAGGATACTGGGACTGGTGATTGGTTTTGTCAATGCCACTGTAATAGCTCTGCTTATATCTGTTTTCCTCAGTTTTCCATTTATATCAAATGGCAGACAGATTAAAGAAGACTCTATCTTAAGTTATGTAAATATCATTACTGATAAAGCTATAAACTATGCCACTGAAAATATGGACCTGGAAAAATTTGCCAGAACTGTAGAAGATTTTGATATTACCACAGCCAGAGAAGATCTGAACAAATGGCTTATTGAAGAGGGAATATTCCATGAATAACTATGAAGAAATTGACCTTCTGAAAGTAAAAGAAAAAGTAGCTGAATTTGCCTTTATTGAAGATGCAAAGACTTTCATAATGGATGAAGAAGTAATATTCAATCCACTGCATATCAAAAGAAAAATAAACGAAACAGCGCAGATGCTTAAACTGATTAAAGAAGGACTTTCAATTTCTTTTGATGGCATTGAGAATATAAACGATATCCTGGAAAAAGCTTCAAAAGGTTTAAACTTAAGCAGTATCGAGTGTTCCAAAGTGCTCAATTTTCATAACCACTGTCGAAGAATCAGGGAACTCTTTAAAAAATATGATCATGAACTGGATATCTTTGACTATATAGATACCATTGAGATTAATGAAAATCTCTATGAGAATATTAACAGGGTTGTCGACAACAGCGGCAATATTAAGGAAGATGCTTCCAAAAGACTTGGTGAAATTTTCAGAAAGATAAGCATCAACGATAAAAATCTTTTCAATCAGGCAACAGTCTTTATTAACCGCAACACAAATTCTCTGCAGGAGAATTCTATTTATTATCGTAATGGCCGACTTACTTTCCTGGTCAAAATATCCGATAAGAACAAGTTCAAAGGCTATACCTATGGTACCTCCGCTTCAGGCCTTGCCGCCTATGTTGAGCCTGAATCTTTTATTAACCTGAATAATGAAAAAATCAGCCTTGAGGAGGACAGGGAAAGCGAAGTTATCAGACTGCTTCATGAACTCTCTGTAATGATTGGGGAAAATGCCTCAGCCTATATTAATAATTATGACTCAATCATCAAGCTTGATGCCATCTACGCCAAGGCTCAGTATGGCTATAACTGCTCTGGCGTATGTGCCAATATCGGCAACAGTTCTTTATATCTTAAGGATATTGTTCATCCTTTAATCGATTCCAGAAAGGTTGTATCCAATACTTATACATTAAATAAACCCTATCAGGGCATTGTAATATCAGGAACCAATACCGGCGGTAAAACTGTATCTTTAAAAGTTATTGGCCTTTCTGTTTTGATGAGCTATCTGGGCATACCTCTGTTATGCCAGGAAGCAAGTATTCCATTTTTTAATAATGTCTATGTTGATATAGATGATAATCAGTCGGTTATTTCTTCTTTATCTACTTTTTCGGCTCATCTTTCCAATATTGATACTATTTTAAGCAGTGCTGATGAAAGATCGCTGATTCTTATTGATGAACTTATCTCAGGAACTGATCCAAAAGAAGCGCAGGCTATATCGCTGGCTATTTTAAAGAAAATATTACGGCTGGGTTCTGCCTTTGTGATTACCACGCATTATGATGATATCAAGAACTTTTCCTATGAAAATGAACATATTCTTCTTTCATCGGTTGGTTTTGATAATGAAAGTCTTAGACCAACCTATAAATATATTGAAAACTCTGTTGGCCTGTCCAATGCGATTGATATAGCCCAGAGATATTTAAGTGATGCAGAACTTGTACAGGATGCCAGAGAAATCATCAGAAAAAAAGACACAAAGACTGAAGAACTGATGAAGAAGCTTTCTGAAGAAATTGCGCAGAATGAACAGTTAAGGGAAGAACTTAATTCTGAAATTGAGGAAAATAACAAGCTTAAAGAAGTCTACAGTCAGAAAATAAAGGACTTTGAAAAAGAAAAAGAGCTGCTTAGAAATAAATATCTTGAACAGCTGAATGAAGAAATCGAAGAAATAAAGCTGCAGGCTCTGGAAAAACTTGAATCTATCCAGGATGTTAAACAGAAAGATACTGTAAAAGAAATCGAGAAACTTCAGAAGAAAACTCAGAGAAAAGAAGCACCAAAACAAAGTGACCATTTTGAAGAAGGTGACAATGTCAGGATTAAAGATGGTGAACAGATTGGTACTATTCTCAAGATTAACGGCAAAAGAGTCGAGGTAAATATCAATGGACTGATTATCAAGACCGAACTTAAGCACTTGACCAAAATGCCAAAAATCAAAAAGAAAGAAGTATACATCAGCAGAATAAACAGTAACATTAAAGCCCGTAAAGAACTCAATATCGTGGGTGAAAGAGTGGATGATGCCCTGGTCATGCTTGAATCTTTTCTGGATGAAGCTCTTATGGCGGGATATGACAGTGTGAAAATTATTCACGGTATTGGTACCGGTCAGCTTAGAAATGCGGTCAGAAACAGACTGAAAAAGCTGAAGTTTGTAAAGTCGTTTAATGATGGTGACTACTATGATGGAGCTTCAGCTGTGACTATGGTAAATCTCAAATGATTAAAGAAAAACTATTGACCCTGCCCAAGAAACCCGGCTGTTACCTGATGAAGGATAAAGAGGGAACTATAATTTATGTTGGCAAGGCTATCAATCTCTATAATCGGGTAAACTCTTATTTTCGTGGTGCACATGACTATAAAACAACAAAACTGGTTTCCAGCATAGTTGATTTTGACTATATTGTAACCAAGAGTGAGAAAGAAGCCCTGATTCTTGAATACAATCTGATTAAGCAGTATGATCCCTATTTTAATATTGTCTTCAAGGATGATAAGTCTTATCCCTATATTCTTTTAAGTGATTCACCTGAACCTTATGTATCGATTATCCGTTTAAAAAAGAATCAGAAGGTTAAAGGAAGGCTTTTTGGACCATTTCCCGATGTTGGAGCTGCCAGAAATACACTGGATATTTTAAATAAGCTTTATCCAACCCGCAAATGCGAAAGAATGCAGGATTCTTTGTGTCTTTACTATCATATTAAAAGCTGCCTTGGCTATTGTGAGATAGAAGCTGACAAAAATGAATGCGAAAACATCAAGAACCGCATAACAGGTTTTCTTAAAGGTGAAACAGCTGAAACATTAAAAGACCTGAAAACAAGGATGAATGAAGCTTCTGAGAATCTGAACTTTGAAGAAGCCCTGAAATATCGTGATCTGATTAATGATATCAACAACGTTACATCCAAACAGGATGTGCAGATTAATTCTAAAGAAGACTTTGATGTTTTTTCCTATGCGGTGGAAGATGGCTATATTTCTATTACCGGTTTATTTATTCGTAATGGCAAGCTTTTGTCTTCTAATAGATTTATTGACTATCTGATTTGCGATGCGCCTAACTTTGTTTCAAGCTATATCTATCAGTATTATGAAATTAATCCTAAGCCAAAAAATCTTTTTGTTGATAATGATATTCTTGTCTATCTAGATGGAGCAATTGAAGATCTGAATGTAAATACTGTAAGCAGAGGAAAAAAATATCAGCTGCTCAAACAGGCCAGATTAAACAGTGAAGAATATCTGAAACAGAACAGAAAGATCGTTACCCGCAAAGAAGATTATTCAAGGAATCTTGAAGAGGAGTTTAAACGTATTTTTAAAAGCGATATTAAGCGGATTGAACTTTTTGATAACTCACACACCGGGGGTGTTAATACAGTGGCAGCCATGGTGGTCTATAAGGACTTTAAGCCTTCCAAGAAAGACTATCGTCTATTTAAACTGGAAGAAGGGGCTGATGATCTGAAATCGATGAAGGAAGTAATGTACAGACGCTACTTTAGAGTGTTGAGTGAAAACCTGGAAAGACCAGATCTGATTATTGTCGATGGTGCCAGAATTCAGATTGAAGCAGCTAAAGAAATACTGACTTCTCTTGATCTGGATATTACTTTATGTGGCCTTGGCAAGGATGATCATCACAATACTGCCTACCTGATGGATGCTGATTTCAATAAAATTGAAATAGATCCCGATTCCAATCTGTTCTTCTTTCTGGCCTCCATGCAGGATGAGGTGCATCGCTTTGCGATAAACTATCACAAGAAACTGAGACAGAAGAATATGTACAGATCTAAGCTTGACGGCATCGAAGGGCTGGGTGAGAAGTCAAGATTGAAACTGTTGAGGAAATATAAGACTATCACCAATATTTCCAGACAGTCAGTGGAGGAATTAAGTACAGTTCTTCCTTTAAAAGTGGCAGAAAGGTTATATAATAGCTTAAGAGAAAACAAAAATGATACAGAGCCTGAATGATTTAATATCTTTTATAGTCCTGATACTGGTAACTCTTTATTTTCTGCGTTACTTTATCGGTACTTTAACATCACACCGCAATGATGATACGCCAGCCCGCAAGCGTATCAAGATGGTTAGAAACTATATTGATAACGAGGAAGAGTAATGGATACAGTTTTAATAATACTGATTATTCTTCTGATTGTGCTTTCTGTTGTGATTATTATTATTCTTCTGACAAACCGGAATAATAATGAACTGAAAGCTGCGTTTAATAATGATCTGATGAATTTTTCTAAGCTTCTGAATATCAATATGAATAACATGGCCAACCGTCTTGATGATATGGAGAACAAGATTAATGGCGATATTGATAAAAACCTGGCCGTTTTCAATAAACTTAATGAAAAAATAATCAGTCTGGATAATACCAGCAAGAATATTGATGAGCTCCAAAAAAGCATTACCAGACTCCATAATGTGCTCAACGATAAGAAAAGCCGTGGTGTCTTTGGCGAAATAGAACTGTATTCGCTTTTAGAAACGGTATTTGGCATAAATGATGAAATCTATGAAAGACAGTATCTGTTTCCAAACAATACCCGCGCTGATGCAGTAATAAAGGGCTACAGCTATGGTTTAATCTCCATAGATTCCAAGTTTCCGCTGGAAGATTATCGCCGTCTGAGTGAAAATCCCTGCAGTGAAAACCGCAATCTGTTTCGAAAAGACTGTCAGAAACACATTAATGATATCCATGATAAATATATTATTGATGGTGTAACAGCCGATATGGCCTTTATGTTTGTGCCTTCAGAGGCTATTTATGCAGAGATTTATTCTTCTTTTAATGAAATTGTTGACTATTCTTATCTGAAGAAAGTATATATTGTTTCACCTACTACTTTAATGGCTTATCTTACGGCTGTCAGATCTATCTATCTTGGTCAGAAAAAGAATGAGAAGGCTAGGGAAATAGAAAAGCTTTTAAGCGAACTGAGTATAGAATTTAATCGCCTGAAAGAACGTAATGAACAGCTCAAAAAGGATCTTGATAAAGTGGTTCAGGATAATGAACAGCTTTATATAACGCAGAACAAGATAATAAACAAATTCAGTAAAATAAATTCGGGGGATATCGATGATTAAAAATATAGATCTTAGACTGATGTTCTTTTCGGCTGTATCAGCCTTTATTCAGTCATTTGCGATAATCAATTTTACTATACCGGCTTCTTTATATCCGGCTGGTTTTTCTGGTATATCCAGATTAATATCGGATATTTCCGGAGACTTTTTCTCTTTTCCGATTTCATATTCAGTTCTTTATCTGGGCTTCAATATCATTGTTTCGCTTTTTGTCTTTAAAAAAATAGGCCGCAAATTCACTATTTATTCCATTATACAGTTTACACTGGTTTCTTTTATTACCATGTATCTGCCAAGAAATTTCTTTGTGAGTGATATGCTCCTATTGGCGGTATTTGGTGGAATTGTGAATGGTCTGGCCATAGGTATTGCGCTGACGCTTAATTTTTCAACTGGTGGTTTTGATTTTATTTCGGTTTATTTCTCCAATAAGTTTAAAAAGGATATCTGGAATTATACCTTTCTGGTAAATGTGGCAATAATTATGATTGCTGGTTTTATTTATGACTGGGAAAGGGCACTCTATTCCATTATCTTCCAGTTCTGTTCTACTCAGGTAATCAAACTGCTCAATCACCGCTATACCTTTAAGACGCTGACCATCATCACCAAGAAACCTGATGAGGTAGCCGACGCAATACTGAAACAGTTTAGACACGGTATTACCGAAGTTAATGCGACAGGCTATTTTTCCAAAGAAAAAACCACGATGCTGGTGTCCGTGGTTAATACATTTCAGTATCATGAAATTGTCAGATTAATATTGTCAGTCGATAATCATGCCTTTATCAATGTTCAGAATACTAAAGAGATATATGGGAATTATTATCAGAAACCGCTGGATTAGCGGATTTCCAGACCTATTTTTCTTTCAACTTTAGCTAATGTTTTACGCGCAATCGATGATGCCTTCATGGCACCATCTTTTAATATTTCTTCAATCATGCCAGAAGCTATTATTTCGTTATAACGGCCTTGAATCTTTTCCAGTTCAGTGCATACTACATCAGCTACATATTTCTTAAGATCGCCATAGCCCGAATCCTTAAATTCATCAGCAATTTCTTCCATGCTCCGTCCTGATAAAGATGCAGCAATTTCAATGAGATTATAGATACCTGGCTGATTAGCCTTGTCAAGCTGTACTTTGCCAACTGAATCAGTTACGGCTGACATAATTTTTTTGCGGGCAGCATTTATATCATCAAGCAGATAGATACAGCCCTTGTCACCATTGTCATGTTCTGATTTAGACATTTTCCTTGAAGGATCCTGCAAAGACATGATTCTGGCACCAACCTTGGCTACCAGCGGCTCAGGCAGGGTAAAGGTAGGTGAATATTTGTTGTTAAAACGAAGGGCAATGTCCCTTGTAAGTTCAACATGCTGCTTCTGGTCTTCACCAACCGGTACATAGTCTGGATTATACAGCAGGATATCAGCTGCCATCAGGCAGGGATAGACATACATGCCGGCTGAAAGATTGGTTTCACCATGAGCCATCTTGTCCTTGAACTGTGTCATTCGGTTAAGTTCACCAAGATAGGTGTAGCAGGCCAGTTCATAACCCAGCTGGGCATGTTCCTTAACATCGGTCTGCAGAAAGATTGTTGCCTTTTGAGGGTCAAGTCCGCAGGCAAGATACAGCGCTACAGCATCCTTCAGGTTTTTTCTGAGTTCCTTTGGGTCCTGATACACTGTAATGCAGTGCAGATTGGCGATAAAGAAGATTACTTCATATTCGTCCTGATACTTTACAAAGTTTTTGAGTGCTCCAATATAGTTTCCCAGTGTGAGCTGTCCGGTAGGCTTGATAGCCGATAACATTCTTTTCATTATCTTCCTCCTGAAAATAAAAAAGTGACCCATGGGACGAATTTATCCGTGGTGCCACCCAATTTACTTCTTAATGCGTTAAGGCCGCTTTACCATATCCAGTTCATTAACAGGTCATGACATAATTTCAGCATTTATATGTCTCTCTTTTTTATGATGCTCTATTAACTACTGACAACATTCTAGTACAAATATTGTATAATTGTAAAGATGATTGTTGTATATACAAGCCCGGGCTGTTCCTCATGCCGCAAGGTTAAATCCTGGCTTAAGGAACATAACCTGAAGTTTAAAGAGAAGAATATTTTTACTACACTGCTTAATAAGGATGAGATTAAGTATCTTTTGTCACGTACGGAAAACGGTACAGACGATCTGATATCCAAAAGATCAAAAATTATCCAGGAAAACAGAGTCAATATCGATGAAATGACTCTGGATGAGCTTTATGATTTTGTTGTACAGAACCCAAGTGTACTTAAAAGGCCAATTATTATTGATGATAGAACACTGCAGTTTGGCTATGATGCGGAGGAAATAGAGAGTTTCATACCGCCAGAACTAAGAAAGATGACATCAGCCTGTGACAGTGACTGTCCACACTATGGATACTGCGGAAAGTGCAGGGAAGAGGAATGAAAGTACTAGTAGGCTTATCGGGCGGCGTAGATTCAGCAGTTGCCGCCTATCTTTTAAAGAAGCAGGGCTATGATGTTACCTGCTGCTTCATGCGCAACTGGGATTCTTTTTTAAATGATGATGTTCTGGGAAACAATACCCTGAACGATGCGGTCTGTCCCCAGGAAGCTGACTACAATGATGCCAAAAGTGTCGCCGAGTCGCTTGGTTTAAAGCTTGAAAGAATCGACTATATTAAGGAATACTGGGACCATGTTTTTAAGAATTTCATTGAAGAGTATTCAAAGGGGCGCACACCCAATCCCGATATCTTATGCAACAAGTATATTAAGTTTGATTCCTTTCTGAAATATGCCATGGATTCAAGATATGATATGATTGCGACCGGGCATTATTTTAAATCAGAAAATAATAAATATTATAAAGCTCATGACCTGTCCAAGGACCAGTCCTATTTTCTGGCTCAGGTAGACAAGTCAGCTTTAGATAAATGTCTGTTTCCTTTAGGCGATATAGATAAAACCGAAGTAAGAAAAATCGCTGAGGAACTGAACTTAAGCATTGCCAGAAAAAAAGATTCAACTGGCATCTGTTTTATTGGCGAAAGAGATTTCAGAAAGTTTCTGCAGAACTATATACCAATGAAACCAGGCAAAATAATTGATATTGATACCCTTGAAGTAATTGGCGAACATCAGGGTGTTTATTACTATACCATAGGACAGAGAAAGGGTTTTGGTGTTGGCGGCAACAGAGGACCATATTACTGTGTGGGCAAGAATGTTGAACACAACTACCTGTATCTGACTTCTATAAAGAATGAACATTATCTCTACTCTGATTCAGCACTTATTAAGGACATCAACTGGATAAGCGACAGGGATGTAGATGATATGGATATTAAATGTAAGTTCCGCTACCGTCAAAGTGATCAGGATGTTCATATAAAGCTTTTAAACAGAAACGAAGCACTGCTGACCTACCCTCAGGGCATTAAGGCAGTAACTCCTGGTCAGCAGGCTGTCTTCTATCTGGATGACGAAATGCTTGGTGGCGGTATTATTGAAAATACCTACTATAAGACAAGGGAACTTTCTCAATATCTGGATGAAAGAGTACTTAATGGAATCAAATGAGACTTTAAAGGGTACATTTACCCGTATTATCTATAAATCAGACAGCTATATGGTAGCTGTCTTTAAGACTGATGATGGTTCAATTACTGTAACCGGCCCTTCATTTGATGTCGATGAAAAAAGTAAATATATCATATCTGGTGAATACACTCATCATCCAAAATATGGTCTGCAGTATAAGATGCTGGGCATTGAGAAGCAGATACCTTCTACAAAGGATGATATTATAGATTTTCTTTCTTCTCCACTATTTACCCATATCGGAAAAAAGACAGCTGAAAAAATATATAACATTCTGGGTGATGATACCCTTAAAATACTTAAAAAAGATATCTCCACAGTTCAGACTCTGGATATTTCTGAAAAGGCCAGAGAAGGGCTGCGTGAGGGCTTTAAAAATATGAGCGATGAAGAAACAGATGGTATGTTTGAACTTCTTACTCTTGGCTTCAGCAATAATGAATCCTTTCTGATACGCAATCATTTTAAGGAAGATACCCTGGATGTTCTGAAAGAGAATCCCTTAAGATTTTATCTGGATGTCTATGGAGTATCCTTTAAAAAGGTGGTTGAATGTACTTCAAATCTGGAATTTGAATATAAAAGTGAGAAGTATGCTCAGGCTTTGCTGATTGATATATTTAAGAATATTTCCTTTAATCTCGGTGATACTTTTCTCTATCTTGATGATTTTAAGAGTACTTTCCTTAAATATAATTCAAATTTTGATGAAGCTTTAAAAAGATGTCTTGATGAAAGATATCTGATTCTTGATGAAGACAGATATTATTTATCTTCGGAATATTATGATGAAAAGCTGATAGCTGACTATCTTAATTGCCAAAGAGATTGTGAATTAATCCCTGAAGAAGAAATAGAATCACTGATTTTAGACAATTCAAGTGCTTCTTCAATTGAATATGATGAATATCAGAAAAAGGCTATCAGCAATTTCTTTAACAGTTCTTTTTCATTGATAGTAGGTGGACCAGGTACCGGCAAGACCACTTTAATCAAAGCTCTTGTAGAGATATACCGATCTAAGTATCCTTTTAATACCATTATGGTAGCCGCACCTACCGGCAGGGCCGCCAAAAGAATCAATGAAATCTGTGATGTTGATTCCAAGACTATCCATTCACTCTTAAGATGGAATAAGGAAGACAACACTTTTGTCTTTAATGAGGAAAATCCCCTTACCTATGATGCAGTTATAATTGATGAGTCTTCTATGGTGGACAGTTTTCTTTTTGCGAGTTTTCTGAAAGCCGCAAAAAATGTTTCTAAGCTCTGTCTTATAGGCGATGATAATCAGCTTCCTTCAATCAGGCAGGGAGATCTGCTCTATGATCTTATAAGCTGTAATAAGTTTCCTTTGACAAGACTGGAAACTATCCACCGTCAGTCAAACGGCAATGAGATTATTGATCTTTCAGCCGCAATAAATAATGAACAGGTTAATTTTAATAATTATTCTTCGGATGTTGATTTTATCAATATCAATGATTTTAATCATGATATGCTGGTTAATATGGTTGATAATCTTCTGCGTGATGGTACAGCCCTGGAGGATATTGAAATATTAAGTCCAATGTACAGAGGACAGTATGGTATCGATAATTTAAACAGTACGCTTCAAAGATCATTCAATCCTGCTTCTAAATCAAAAAAAGAGAAACAGTATGGAAAGATAATATTCAGAGAAAAGGATAAGATTCTTCAGCTTAAAAACCGGCCGGATGATGATGTCTATAATGGTGATATAGGTTTTCTGGAGGAGATTGATACACTTGAGCATAATTTTCTGATTAAGTATGGTGATATTTTTCTTTATCTGAACTATGATGAACTAAATATGATTTCTCTGGCCTATGCCATGTCTATTCATAAGGCACAGGGCTCTGAATATCCTTATGTATTTCTTTTTGTCTCAAGGGAACATTTCCATATGCTTGATAAGAAACTGATCTATACAGCCTGTTCAAGAGCTAAAAAGAAGCTTTATATCATTGGTGATGAACTGGTTTTTAATCAGGCACTGCATAAGGCTTCAAGGAAAAGAAAGACTTACCTGAAAGAAAGACTTTCTGTCTAAGAAATGACACATTGTTCTGAATTTATTGAGATTTATATATAGGATAATAATATAGGGGACAATAATGTTTAGACTTGAATTCTGTTTACTGATAATAATCTGTTTTATATCCTATCTTTATATTTCATCAGCCGACAACAGCAGCCCGCTGCATAAGGTTTTTTCCTATATTCTGGCAGTGATGTTTGTACACCTGATTTTTGATATGATTACTATCTATACGGTTAATCATCTTGACAGCGTTCCGATAATACTTAACGATATTTTTCACCGTTTCTTTATCGGCACGATGGTTCTGGAGACCTATCTTTTTTATCAGTATATCGAGAAGCTGATTGAAGAGGACAGCGGCATAAAACTTAAGACCGGCAACAAGGCTTTAATATCGCTGATTATTTTTGAGATTGCGGTACTGATACTGCCGGTACATTATGCCATTACAGCTTCAGGAAACTACAGTGATGGTATTCATGCCTCAGTCTGTTATATCAGTGTGGGTGTCTATTTGTTCATGTGCTGTTACAATCTGTTTAAGTATTATTCTTCAATTCAGAACAACAA
>DBOW01000140.1:18056-24471 GCA_002299675.1 Solobacterium sp. UBA636 | reverse complement strand
CAGGCTTTTAATCCTACCTGGCTTATTTCAAGTATGGGTATGACACTCATCATTCTGGCTTTTTATCTGGTACTTGAAAATCCAGATATTTATAAGGCCGAGCTTGTTGAAAGCCGTATGTCTCTGCTGTATCTTAAAAGCCAGATTAATCCGCATTTTTTATATAATACACTTGATTCAATCAGAATTGAAGCTGAGCTCAATAATGATCCCAAGACCGCGAAGCTATTAATGAAACTGGTAACGTTCTTCAGACTTTCGGTTAAAGAAAATGCATCGCTGGTAGATGTAGAAAATGAGGTTGAGCTGATTGAAAACTATATGGAACTGATGTGCTACAGGTATCCCAGTCTGAAGTTTAATGTAAACTGTGATCCAAATCTGTTAAGTGTAAAGGTACCAAATTTTATTATTCAGCCGCTTCTGGAAAATTCGCTTAAATATGGTCTTAAGAATAAAGCCTATTCAGGATCTGTCAATGTCGACATAGTTAAAGCCGGCGAGAAGTCATTCAATATTATTATTGAAGATGATGGAACCGGTATGGATGAAAAAACCATGAACAGAGTTGAAAACATGCTGTGTGACTATAAAAAGTTTGATATGAACAACAAATCAATCGGCATACTTAATGTACAGAAAAGAGTCAAAATGCTCTGTGGCAGGCAATATGGTCTAAGCTATTTTAACAACGATAAAGGGGGTTTAACGGCAACGCTTACTTTGCCGATAAGGGAATATGAATAAACTGAAGGTACTTCTGGTAGATGATGAAGTAAAAATAAGAGAAGGCTTTAAAAGACTTTTTGACTGGGAGTCTCATGATCTGGAAGTTATAGGTGAGGCATCTGATGGTCTTGAGGCTTTATCAAGGATTGATGAATATAAACCAAATATTGTAGTCATGGATATCAATATACCTATCATGAACGGCCTGAAGGTGATTGAAATGTCTAAGCTCAGACATCCTAATACCGCCTTTATTATTGTGAGTGGCTATGATGACTTCAATTACTGTAAACAGGCCCTTAAGCTGCAGATAGCCGACTATCTGTTAAAACCGGTCGATTACGAGGAGTTTGGTGCGGTTATAGATAATCTGCGTATCTCTCTTTATGAAAAGAAAATAGAAGAGGATGTTGATGATCATCTGATAAATAAGATTGCCCAGTATATTCGTGAACATCTTAATGAAGATATTTCGCTCAATCTTCTTTCAGACAGGTTTGCCCTTAATGCGCAATACATTTCACAGCTTTTCAAAAATCAGATCGGAGTGAATTTTCTTTCCTATCTGACCTCTATCCGTATGCAGAAAGCCAAGAGTCTTTTATTGAGCTCGGCTAAAACCATAGTTGAAGTTTCTGAATCAGTTGGCTATAACGATTATCGGGTCTTTACCAAGGTTTTTAAGAAACATGTAGGTGTAAGTCCAAGTCAGTACCGCAAGGAGTTTTTAAGTGATAACAATTAATCATGACAATATAGAATCCGAACATTTATGCTGCATCATAAAAAAGAAGATAAAGGATACAGGTGTTGAACTTAAGAGGGAATATATCCAAGAGAGGCTTGATTATTACCGTTTTGTCAAAGAGGATGTAGATGGGAGAGTCTTCATTGAATATGTTCCATTAGAATATGCCTTAGTTCCAGTTACCGGCAATTTTATCTATATCCACTGTCTATGGGTGGATAATCCTTTTAAACATCAGGGCTATGGTAAAGAATTATTAAATGAATGTATTAATTATTCAAAGAATAATGGCTTTGATGGTGTCTGTATGCTGGGGTTTAGGAAACAGAAAAACTGGCTCTCAGATCAGAATTTTGTAAAGCACTCTGGTTTTGTAAAATGTGATGAAACTTTAAGTGGCTATGAGCTTTTATGCCTCAGTTTTAATGGGACTTATCCAGAGTTTACAGACATGGCCAGAAAAGAAGTTCTTGATTATAATGGTTTAAGAATCTATTATTCTTATCAGTGTCCCTTTATCCATAAGCGAATTGAAAAGCTTAAACAGTACTGCAGTTTGAATAATATAGAATGTGAATTCATTTTGATAGACACTGTAGAGAAGGCAAAAAAATTGCCTGGCCCGTTTAATAATTTTGCCGTATTTTATAATGGTAGATTGGTTGAAACCAATCAGATTGATGAAAAGATGATCTCTAGAATATTGACACAATAAGCCTGTTTTAATAAGTATTTAGTCATCGGTAATTTATCTAAAATTAAGATGTATAAAGATATTTTATGGATAAAAAACTTTACAGATCAGATAATAACCGTATGTTCATGGGTGTTTGTGCAGGAATAGGGGAATACTTCAATATTGATCCTGCTGTTGTGCGTCTGCTGTTTATGATTCTCTGCTTCATCTATGGCGGTGGCTTCTTTGTATATCTTTTTGCAGCTATTATAATTCCAAAAAGAGAGTATTAATATTTGTCACTTCAAACTTAAATGTGTTAAGATTATCTAGGACTAATAAGTAGCTTATGTAAAGTTTAAAGAGAGCGGGTGTCTGGTGAAAACCCAAGATGTTAAGTAAGTGAAGCTATAGTCGGTATACTTATTAACAGTAAGCGTATTTCTGCGTTAAAGATATTAAGTGCATATGTCTGTGGATATATGAACTAAGGTGGTACCACGTTAAAGCGTCCTTAGATGAGGACGTTTTTATTTTAAGGAGGAAATGTTAAATGAAAAATCTAACTGGCAATGAAGTAAGACAGATGTTCCTTGATTTCTTCAGATCAAAGGGACATATGATTGAACCAGGTGCATCTTTAGTACCGGTCAACGATCCAACCCTGTTATGGATAAATTCAGGTGTTGCGGCTTTAAAAAAGTATCTTGATGGCCGTGAAAAACCAGCCTGCAACCGTATTGCGAATGCGCAAAAGTGTATTAGAACCAACGATATAGAAAACGTCGGTAAAACTTCAAGACACCATACTTTCTTTGAAATGCTGGGCAACTGGTCAATTGGCGATTATTTCAAGGAAGAGTCTTTAATGATGTCCTGGGAGTTTCTGACTTCTCCTGAATGGATAGGTTTTGATCCAGAAAGAATCTATGTAACTGTATATCCAGATGATACAGAGTCTTATGATATCTGGACTAAGAAGATTGGTTTAAATCCAAGTCACATTCTGAAGTCTTATGATAATTTCTGGCAGATAGGTGAAGGACCATGTGGACCAGATTCAGAGATTTATTATGACCGTGGTGAAAAATATGATCCTGAGGGTCTTGGCGAAAGACTTTTCTTTGAGGAAATGGAAAATGACAGATATATTGAACTGTGGAACAATGTATTCTCTCAATATGATGCCAAGGAAGGTGTTGACCGTAGGGATTTCAAAGAACTGCCTCAGAAAAATATTGATACCGGCATGGGACTGGAAAGACTGGTTTCTCTTATTCAGGATGGCGAAACCAATTTTGATACAGACCTGTTTCTGCCATATATTCACGCAACTGAAAAGTATACCAGTGTTAAGTATGAAGAAAACAAAATGGCTTTCAGAGTTATTGCCGATCATATCAGAACCTGCACTTTTGCGATTTCAGATGGTGCAACATTCTCTAATGAGGGCAGAGGCTATGTTTTAAGAAGAGTATTAAGACGTGCCATGCGCTATGCCCGTGTAATCGGTATAGAGAAGCCATTCCTTTATGAGCTGGTTGATGAAGTATGTGAAAATATGAAGGGTTTCTATCCATATCTGATGGAAAAGAAGGAATTTGTCAAGAAGCTGATCAAAAGAGAAGAGGAGTCATTTATTCAGACTCTGGCCAATGGTGAAAAACTGCTCAATCAGGAACTGGATAATGTTAAGGATGGCGTATTAAAGGGCGAAGTAATATTCAAGCTGTATGATACATATGGTTTCCCTAAGGAAATGACTATCGAATCGGCAGAAGAAAGAGGCATCAGATGTGATATGGATGGCTTTAATGCCTGCATGGAGAAACAGAAACAGATGGCCAGAAATGCCAGAGATGATGAACAGTCAATGCATGCCCAGTCAAGTGACCTCTTAGAGCTTAATACTCCTTTTGAATTCACCGGCTATACTCAGACAAAAGATGAATCAAAGGCTGTTGCCTTATTTAAGAATGGTGTCAGGGTAGAAGAAATAACTGATGAGGGCGATGTAGTTCTTGAGCATTCCTGCTTCTACGCTACAAGCGGTGGCCAGATTGCCGATACCGGTATTCTATATAACGATAATGTGAAGGCTGATGTAAGCGATGTAAATAAGGCACCAAATGGTGAGTTTATGCATCATGTAAAAGTAAACGAAGGTGTTATCAGAGAAGGCGACACATTCAAACTGGAGATTAACGAAGTTGAAAGACTGATGATTAAGGCTAATCACTCTTCTTTACACCTGCTGCAGGCGGCTTTAAAGAAGGTACTGGGCAATCATATCGCACAGGCCGGTTCTTATGTCTGCAAAGACTACGCCCGTTTCGACTTCTCACATTTTGAAAAGATTTCTGATGAGGATCTGCATAAAGTTGAAGCCCTGGTCAATGAATGGATCTGTGAAGAGCTGCCGGTAGTTACTGAGGTGTTAAGTGTTGAAGATGCCAAAAAGACTGATGCCATAGCTCTCTTTGATGAGAAATATGGTGATTATGTCCGTGTAGTTTCTATGGGTTCTGTATCTAAGGAATTCTGTGGCGGTACTCATGTAGACAATACAAGTAAGCTTGGTTCATTCAAAATTGTTTCTGAGGAATCAGTAGGTTCTGGCATACGCCGTATCGAAGTTAAGACTAAGCTTAAGGCCTATGAGCAGGCTATGGACTATGAAAATAAACTTAACAGCATTAAAACAGAATTAAAGCTGAAGAATGTTGATCAGGTATTTGACAAGGTTGTCGGCTTAAAGAACGAGCTCTCAGCTATGCAGTCTTTAAATAATAAACTTAAGGAAAGAGTCATGAATCTGGATGCCGATGCTTATGTGTCTAACGCAAAAGAAACCAGGGGCTTTAAGTATGTGATTATTAAAGCCGCAAATCTGGACTATAATCTTAAGGACTTTGCCTCTTTAATCAGAAATAAACTGGATGGCGGTCTTGTCTATATCATTAATGAGACAGCTGATAAATATGCCTTTGTAGCCGGCGTGGGCAAGAAAGCTCTTGATGCAGGCTTTAACGCTTCAAAGCTGGTAAATGAAGGTGCAGCTATGGCTAATGGCAAGGGTGGCGGCAAACCAGACCTGGCCCAGGCAGGCGGTGTGAATAATGGTCAGATTGATTCCATTGTGTCACATATTGAGCAAACTGTTCTTAATTAGTTAAAATCATTTCAAAAAGCAGGCAAAATAGCTTATAATTGATTAAGTAGGAGGTACTTCTAATGGCAGATAAAATGAATTTTTCAAGCACAATGCTGTTTACATCTGAGGAAATCAGAAGAGAGAATCTTAAGCAGCTTTTATCTTCCGTTTCCAGATCTTTGGAGGAAAGAGGCTACAATCCGGTTAATCAAATTGCAGGTTATTTGATTTCGAATGATCCAGCATATATTTCAAGTCATAATAATGCACGTAATGAAATACAGCAGGTTGAAAGATATGAGATTATCGAAGAGCTTGTAAGATTTTATTTAGAATCTAAGTAGCCTCAAAAAGGCTACTTTTTAAACAGGAGGAAATATGGAAGACTATAATAAAATTACTATCACTGACGAAGAAGGAAAGTCAATGGAGATGAATATTCTCTTTACATTTGATGCGAATGAGAATAACTATGTTATCTGTTATCTCGATGGAAAGGAAGATGAAATTTATCCATTCCGCTATGATGAGGAAGGAAATCTCGAAGTTGTAGAGGATGAAGAAGAACTTTCAATGATTGATGAAGTAGTTGCGGCCTTTGATGAGGATGATGAAAATGAATAAATCCGTCAAGATTGTCATTCTAACTTTTCTGACTGTAATCCTTCTGATTATTGGCTCAGTATTTTTTGTAAAGATTCAGATTACACCTAAGCGCTATGAGAACAACACTGAATTCGTGGTAGAGAAGGGTGCCTATGGTAAACAGGTATTTGAAGATCTTGAGGAAGCCGGCATTATCCGCAACAGTTCTATCTGTTATCTCTACGCCCGTTTTCTTTCGCCTTCAGTCATTAATTTTAAAGCCGGTACCCATGTTCTGGAGTCAGGCTTAAGTCTTGATGAAATAATTACTACTTTAAGTGATGATTCCAAGTTTTACAGGCCAACCGATACGGTCACAATTACAGAAGGTTCGTTCCTTGAAGATATCGCCAAAACAGTGGCGAATGCCCTTGGTTCATCTAAGGATGAACTTGTTGCCTATTGGGATGACATCGATAATGTAAAGATGTATATGAATGAATATCCATTCCTTACCGATGAA
>DBOW01000140.1:17383-18019 GCA_002299675.1 Solobacterium sp. UBA636 | reverse complement strand
AGTGAAATCAGGCATCCTCTGGAAGGTTATCTTTTCCCAAGCACTTATGAGTTCTATGATGATTCTACTTTTGATGAAATCACCAGAAAGTTCCTGGATAAGACTTTAAGCGTCTACAATGAATATGCAGCTGATTTTGAAAATGCACCAGAAATATACCACATTGAGACAAAGTCATATAAAAAGGCTACGATTCACGAAATATTCACACTCGCTTCAATTCTGGAATGGGAATCAGGCAATGATGAAGATATGCTCGATATTGCCTCAGTTTTCTATAACCGTTTTGAATATCCAGATATGCTGAGATCTTCAGTAACGGCCTGTTACTCTCTGGGATTAGACAAGGATTCCTGTCTGCTGGTTGACAAAGATCTCAATCTGGCCTATACCGAAGATGGTGAAACCTATAATACCTATACCAAGTTTGGTCTGCCTATTGGTCCTATTGCCTCAGCTGGCGAAAAGGCTATATATGCAGCTCTGCATCCAAACGATACTGACTATTTCTATTTTGTCGGCGATATCTGTGGCATAGACGGCAAGACTCATTTCTCTACTGTTGAAGAAGGCAACGAATATATTGCGAATAAATATGTTGCGTGCAAATAGAAAACCTATTCTGATTGGTCTGGC
>DBOW01000140.1:15070-17329 GCA_002299675.1 Solobacterium sp. UBA636 | reverse complement strand
TTTAAGCCAACAAATTCAGTAACTATTATAAGAGAAGATGACTACTACAAGGACCAGTCTCATCTGACTTTTGAAGAAAGAAAAAAGACCAACTATGATCATCCCTTTGCGTTTGATCATATGCTTATGACAAGACAGCTGGATGAGCTTATTGCCGGCTATTCTATATCCAAACCGACTTATGACTACACAATGCATAATCGTTCTGATATAACGGAAAGAATAGAACCATCGGATGTAATTATTATTGAAGGCTTATTTGTACTGGAAGAAAAAGAAATCCGCGACAAGCTTGATATAAAGGTATTTGTCGACACGGCTGCCGATATCCGTTTCATAAGACGTCTTATAAGAGATGTCAAAGAAAGAGGAAGAGATCTGGATAACGTTGTTGAACAGTATACTACTACCGTCAGAGTGATGCACGATGATTTTGTGGAGCCATCCAAGAAATATGCAGACATTATAATACCTGAAGGCAAGGCAAATAATGTCGCAATTGATTTGTTGATTACCAAAATCAATAGTATAATAGCGTAGTGAAATTAAAAAACAGGAGATATAAAACATGTTAGACGAAAAATTCTACGTCACTGAAGAAGGACTTAAAGAACTAAAAGAAGAATATGAAAACCTGGTACATGTCGTTAGAAACGAAGTAATCGAAGACTTAAAAGCTGCCCGTGCTCAGGGTGACTTAAGTGAAAACGCCGATTATGATGCTGCCAGAGATAAACAGGCTCAGGTAGAAGCCAGAATTAAAGAACTGGAACACATGATCAGAAATGCCGAAGTTATTTCTGAAAACCGTGGTACCAGCTATGTACGTCTTGGTTCTACCGTGACAGTTGAACCTATGGATACCCATGAAAAGATTACTTTCACTATTGTCGGTACAGTCGAGGCTGACCCGCTCAATGGCAAGGTATCTAACGCTACTCCATTGGCTGAGGCAATCCTGGAGAAGAAGGTTGGCACTGTTGTTACTGTTGAAGTAGATGAGCCATATGATGTAAAAATCGTCGAAATCAAATAATTTTTTCAAAAAAAGTGAGGATTTTTCCCAAAATTCGGCAATAATATATTATGCGGAATATTTCAGGAAGAATCCTTTTTATATTGTTGATCATCGTAGGGACAGCACTTAAGATAAAAGAAACAGATCTGAGCTTATACACAAGGGCCTGCATCAGTGTTGAACTTAAAGGCTATCTGCCTTATGATCAGACAGTTAAACTGCAAAAAGGAAGCAGCTATCAGGACCTTATAAACGAAGCACAGTTATATGAAGACTGTGATCTTTCTCTTTTTTCTTTTGATTATCCACTTTATGATGGACAGATCATTGAATTTAAAAAGAAAGACAGCAGCCTCATAAATATCAACACAGCCGATAAAGCTGAACTTATAAAACTGCCGGGTATTGGTGAGAAAACAGCTGAGAAAATAATAGAATACAGAAACAAAATACCTTTTCACTGTAAAGAGGATCTGCTCAAAATAAACGGGATAGGAGAAAAGAAGTATGAAATACTTAAAGAACTTATCTCTGTTTAAAATTGCCATATTTTTAATTCTGAATATTTATTTTCAGAATATATTAATGTTTTTACTTTCTCTATTGTTTATTTTATTAACCAGCAAAAAAGATATATTTATCTTTATTATATTAATGGTTTTAATTATATTTTCCAATATATTGAATATCGATTTAATACCACTTGGTATAGTAGAAGAAAAGACAGATAATTATGTAATAATTGATAAATTATTCTATAAGGAAATGATCTATGCCGATTTAAATATTGGTGATGTAATAATTGTCAGATCACAGAATAAAGTCGAAGAAAAATCATTACTTAAATATAATTATCGCTATAAAGAATATAATGGGGATAATATCGAAATTATATTCAGTTTAAGCACAAGAAAGTTTACTCACGAAAGACTTGATTCTTTTTCTGAAGATTCAAGAGCCTTCCTTAAAAGAATACTGTTTAATACTTACAGCGAAAATGCTGAACTTGAATATCTGGGCTATGGTTTTGCGTTTTATTATATATTATTGACAATAAACCGAAAAAATAAATATATCTGTATTTTATTCTTGATTATCTATTATTTATTTTATGGTTTTGATATTAAATTCTATTTAATTATTACTGATATTATTTTAAATAATAAAATAAAGGGAACAGATAAATTATGCATTAAAATAATTATTATCTTAATTATTAATTATCATCTTCTGTTAAACAA
>DBOW01000140.1:14200-14997 GCA_002299675.1 Solobacterium sp. UBA636 | reverse complement strand
ATACAGTCATTTTTCTTTTATGAAACAAATGTTCTAAGTATTTTTATTTATAAATATTTAATTAAACTGAGAATCATTTTATTTATTATTTCATTATCTACATTTTTATTCAGAATAGATGAAAATATATATTTAAATATTATTAATATATTCAGCTTTATCTATTCTAAAATTACATTTTCGATCAGAGGTTATATTCCGATATTTATTTTAATTATTATCTATACTGTATTTAATTATTTAAATACTAACATTAATATTCGAATAATGACAGTATTAATACTTCTAATATTACCTGTAAATACTCTGTTTCCCTATATTTCATTTTTTGATGTGGGGCAGGGCAATGCGACATATATTAATTATCCGCTTGACACAGGTCATATACTTATTGATACCGGTTCAGGATATAACTATCACAAACTGAAAAAAGAGCTTTTTAAAAGAGGCATATATAATCTTGACTATGTAATAATTTCGCATGAAGATGAAGACCACTCTGGCAATCTTAATAATCTTCTGAAAGATTTTAGAGTTAAAAACATTATTACAGAAGGAATCAGTCTTGATGATTATCATCTCAGCTATCTGTATGCTGGGGAATATGATAATGATAATGACAATTCTCTTATTTATCTGTATGATTATGCAGGCCTTAGTGTACTGCTTCCCGGGGATGCTTCAAAAAAAGTTGAAGATGTACTGATTGAAGAATATGAACTAAAGGATATAGACATACTTCTTACCGGGCATCATGGTTCAGGTACTTCAAGTGATCCTTATTTTATTGGCTCACT
>DBOW01000140.1:2473-14104 GCA_002299675.1 Solobacterium sp. UBA636 | reverse complement strand
CTTTTCAACTAAAGAAAATGGAACTGTCAGTGTTTACAGCATTAAGAACTATTGTTTCATAACATCTAGGAATAAAGTTTTTATTTTTGTAAAATAGGTTTAAATATGGAGGGAATATGAAAATATTTTATAACGCTGATATCTATGGCACAAAGGCTGATGCCTTTGTGGTGGATGATGATAAATTTGTATATATAGGTGAAAAAGACGAAGCTTTGAAATATGAGGGTGAGCTTACTGATCTAAGGGGTAAGGCAGTATATCCTGGTTTTATTGATTCACATATGCATCTTGTAAACTATGGAAAGTTTCTGGCCAATGTATCATTATATGAACATACTTCTTCTTTAAAGGAAATGCTTCATGAATTAAGTAAGTATAAAGACAGAAAAGTTATTATTGCCAGAGGCTGGAATCATGATTACTTCAGCGATGTAAAAAGATTTCCGACTAAAGCTGATCTTGACACAGTAAGCAAGGATATACCCATAGTCATAACCAGAGCCTGTGGTCATATTGCGGTAGCCAACAGCAGGGCACTTGAGTTATGCCCTATCAGGGAATCTTCTTCAGATGTAGATATAGACAATGGCATTTTTAAAGAGAATTCAGTATATCCTTTATATAACTGTCTTCCAAGATGTACAAAGGATGATATTAAGGAATATATTCTTAAAGCTCAGCAGAAGGTAAACAGCTATGGCATAACATCAGTTCATTCAGATGACTTTCTAAGTGCCAATGATGATTATCACGACGCTCTGAAGGCACTTGAAGAACTAAGGAATGAGGGTAAATTAACTGTACGTATATATGAACAGTCACAGTTTTTAAGTCTTGATGATCTAAAGGAATTTGTAAATAACGGCTATCATACAGGCGTAGGAAATGAATACTTTAAAATTGGACCTCTTAAAATTATCAGTGATGGTTCCCTGGGTGCTCGAACTGCACTTCTTTCAAGAGACTACAGCGATGCCAAGGGAGTAAGAGGTCTGGCTGTACTTGATAAGAAGACTCTTTATGACTTTATGGACTATGGTGATAATCACGGTATGCAGATTGCCATACACGCCATTGGCGATGGTATACTGGATGTAATTCTTGATAAGTACAGAGAAATGAACTGTAAAGAGAAAAGGCACGGTATTGTGCATTGCCAGATTACCAGAAAAGACCAGCTGGATAAATTCAGAGAATATGGTCTTCACGCCTATATTCAGTCAATATTTCTGGACTATGATAACCATATAGTTGTAGAAAGAGTTGGTAAAGATCTGGCTTTGTCATCTTATAATTTCAAATATTTATTTGATAACTGTAAGGCTTCAAACGGATCAGACTGTCCGGTAGAAATGCCTGATGTGCTGAAAGGAATACAGCTTGCCGTTACAAGAACTTCTTTTGATGGTACCGGGCCTTATCTTAAAGATCAGGCACTTAGTGTCAGGGAAGCTGTTGACTCTTATACTGTCAATGCTGCCTACGCCTCTTTTGAAGAAAATATTAAAGGATGTATCAAAACCGGCTTCCTGGCTGATTTTGTGGTTCTTGATAAAAAAATAGAGGATTGTTCTGTTTCACATATCAGTGATATTAAAGTTCTTGAAACTTATGTTGGAGGAAAAAGAGTATTCTAATATAATATTTAGGTATGATTTATATTATTAAAGGTGAAGAAACCCATCTCATCAGGGAAAAGCTCAAAGAATTAAGCTCGAATGAAGAAGCTACAGTTGTTAAAATTGATGGCGCCATGCCTGATTTTACTGTTGGGAAAATGCTTAATGCCTGCCGGCAGATTGATCTGTTTCACAGTTTTTCTATTGTGCTTGTAAAGGATGCACCTTTTCTGATTTCTAAATATGACAAGAAAGATATAGATGATCTTCTTGAATATGTTCATAATCCTATCTATGAATGTGATCTGATTTTCTATACTTTTGAAAATAAGTACAATGAGAAGCTAAAGCTTTTTAAAGATATAGCTTCTAATGCCAATGTTTTGAGGATGGAACATTTAAAAGGCCAGGACTTCTATAATTATGGTAAGAAAGCAGTTAAGGAAGCCGGCCTTAAGCTGGACTATGAGTGCAGTTCCTATCTTTTTAATAATTCAATGGGTGATATGGATCTTTTAAACCGCAATATTGAAATATTAAAGCTTTATCCAGAGGAATTAGATATCTATGCGCTTAAGTCTTTGATTACAATCAAGGATGAAGAGGATATTTTTAAGCTGATTAATGCGATAACCTCACGTAATCTGAATTCTTCCATGATTCATATTGAAAAAATGCTTAAACAGGGCGAAAGTCCTATCGGTATTATTGCGCTGCTTTCAGCCCAGCTGAGATTTCTTTATACTGTTGGCTATTATCACTCAGCCGGCTATAAAGACAGCGATATTATGGATATTGTCGGTACAAGAAGTTCATTCCGCCTAAAGAAAGCCTACGAGGCACTGGAAAACTTTAATCTGAGGGAAATAATGCAGCTTCTTGATAAGCTTTGCGACCTGGACTATCGTTTTAAGGTAGACAGTCAGATTGATGAAAAACTGAAACTGGAACTGTTTCTTATGGAGCTTTTATGAAGAAAATAGAACTTTTAGCGCCTGCCGGCAATTTTGAGTGTCTTAAACAGGCTGTAAATAATGGCGCAAATGCGGTATATCTGGGCGGTTCTTTGTTTTCTGCCCGGGCTTTTGCGGATAATTTTGATCTGGAAGAGGTTAAAAAGGCTATAGAATATGCCCACCTCAGAAATGTTAAGGTCTATATCACAATCAACACTTTGCTGAATGAATACGAAATTCTCAAAGCTTTTGATTTGGCCAGAGCCTATTATGACCTGAATGTTGATGCTCTGCTTATACAGGATCTTGGTCTATTAAGTCTTATAAGAGAAAAACTTCCCGATCTGGAAGTTCATGCTTCAACGCAAATGCATATCCACAATATTGCAGGTTTAAGAAGCTGCAGAAAACTGGGTATCAAAAGGGCGGTAGTTGCCAGGGAATCGAGTCTGGATTTCATTCAGGAAGCCTGTAAAGAGGATATTGAAATAGAATGTTTTGTGCATGGGGCCATCTGTGTTTCCTATTCTGGTGAATGTCTGATGTCTTCTTTAACCAAGAAACGTTCCGCAAATAAGGGCATGTGTGCCCAGTGCTGCCGTTTAAGATATGAGCTTTATGAAGACGATAGAAGAATTCAGACTGATACCGATTATCTTCTCTCGCCAAAGGATATGTTTCTGCTTAACGATATACCTGATTTAATAAGAGCTGGGGTTTCATCCTTAAAGATTGAAGGCCGAATGAAGTCACCTGCCTATGTAGGCTATGTAACAAGACTTTATCGTGAAGCTATTGATGCCTGTTACAAAAATGAAGATTTCAGCATTGATGATGAAACGATGATGAAACTGAAGCTTCTGTTTAATCGCGGTTTTACTGATACATATCTTAAAAATGACACAAGTCCTCTTTTTCATAATGTTCGTCCAAACCATATGGGAATCAGAATTGGCAAAGTGGTAAAAGTAAAGGGAAACAGGGCCTTTGTTCTGCTGTCTGAAGATATTAAACAGTTTGATGCCATCAGGGCAATAAGTTCAAAAGAAGATTCTGGCTTAATACTTAATGTACTCAAGGTTAAGGACAGAATGGTTAATAAAGCCTACAGGGGTGAAATAATTGAAGTGAGCTTTAAGAGCGAAGTTAAAGTCAATGATGAAGTATATAAAACTCAGGATATGGCTTTAGAAAAAGAAATATGTGAAAAAGAAGATCTTAAGCTTCCGGTAAGGCTTAAAATAAGAGCCCACGCAAACGAAAAGCTCAGGGTAAGCTATAAAGATTTTGTCTATGAAAGCGATTTTGTGCTTGATGAAGCACTTAAACAGCCATTCACTAAGGAGGGGCTGTGTAAGTGTTTTTCAAGTACTGATGAACATCCCTATTATCTTGAATCAGCCGAGTATGATATAGATAATTTCTTTATACCCAGGAGCAGACTAAATGAGTTCAGAAGAAATTTCTATAATGAACTGGACAGATATCGTCTTTCTCTGTTTAAAAGAACAGCTGTTCCTTATGAAAAGGGTGCAATTACAGTATACGATAAAGAACAAGAAATACTGGAAGAATACGTCTATTCCAGAAACAGCTGGCATTTTTCACCGGTTGTGAATAATGAGTCTAAGTACAGCGATAACTATAATGTAGTAGCTGATCTGGGCGGTCTTTTTCTGAATGGTGAAAAAATAGGCTATTATTCATTGAATGTTACCAACAGCTATGCCTATGAGTTTTTATTAAGACACGGTTTTAGAAATGTGATACTTTCTCTTGAACTTAATGAAGAGATGACAGATGAACTGGTCAGATCTTTTGAGGAAAGAAATGGCATTAGTATCAGTCCTTATATTTTCTTTTATGGGCGAAGGGAGCTCATGCATATTTTAAGGGATCCGTTCAAAGACTATGTTAAGAATTATGATCATGCGCTTTTAAGCGATGGTACAAACAGATACCGTATTATTAAAAGAGATGGTTTTACAGACATAATAGAATACGATATATATCAGAGTAATATTGATAAGTATTCCAGATTCATCAAGTATAATTATCCGGATGAACTTCAGAAATAGAGAGTTTACTGATATAATATTTTAGGTTTAGGAAATATATGTTTTTAAAAAGAATTGAAATGAACGGCTTTAAGTCCTTTGCGGACAGAACGGTGATTGAATTTGAAAATCCGGTTACCGGTGTTGTAGGACCCAATGGCTGTGGCAAGTCAAATATATCTGACGCGATTAAATGGGTTCTGGGTGAACAGTCCAATAAATCATTAAGAGCTGAAAAGAGCACCGATATTATTTTTGCGGGATCTGAATCACACAAAGCCTGCAGTGTAGCTGAAGTTACACTGGTTTTTGACAACAGTTCACGCAAGCTTAATGCCGATATGGATAATATCGAGGTCACAAGACGTATCTATGAGAACCAGGAAGAGGTTGAAAGTGAATATCTGATTAATAAACAGCGTGTACGTTTAAAGGATATTCAGGAACTGATACTTGATTCGGGTATAGGAAAGGATTCGCTTTCCATGGTATCGCAGGGCAATATTTCTTCTTTCGCGGAGGCCAAGCCCTATGACCGTCGTGCTATATTTGAAGAGGCAGCTGGTGTTGCCAAATATAAAAAGAGAAAAACCGAGTCTTTAAACAGGCTGGAAAGAACCAAGGATAATCTGGATAGAGTAAAAGATTCACTGATTGAACAGGAAAGACAGGTTTTGCCTTTAAAGCGTCAGGCCGAAAAAGCTTTAATATACCGTGAGAAAAAGGAAAGACTGGAGAAGATTGAAGTAGCTGTACTGGTTGATGAAATTGATAAGTGCAATCTTCAGAAAGATGAGTTTGATAAACAGCTGTTTGATCTTAATAATGCGCTTTCAATGCACAGAACAGTTATTGAGGTTTCTGAGAGTGCCAACAGTGATTCTAAGCTGAATCTAAGGGATATGGACCGTCAGATTTCAAAGCTGCAGGACAGGCTGGTTTCAACACTGAATGAAATCAAGGTTCTGGAAACCCGCAAGGTAGAAATCGATGAAAAGCGTAAATATATTATTGAGATGGGTTCTAGTGAAAATAAACTGAAGGAACTCAAGGCTCAGCTTGATAATGCCAGATTTGAATACGAGGACCGTCTTAAGCGTTTAAATGATCTCAATAAGGCCAAGGAACTGCTGGATACCAATCTTGATGAAGTTGCCATAAGACTTCTGGAGGCTTCTCAAAAGAAAGAGGAGTCAAAGAATCTGACTTATAATCTTGAAAAGCGTATCTCAGTGCTGGAGGATATTCTTAAAGATCCTTTCAATTCCGGTGCACAGTCTGGTGTTCGTTCCGTTATGAACAACAAGGCTAATTTCAATGGTGTAATGGGTGTTGTCGGTCAGGAACTTATTCCCGAAAAGGGCTATGAATATGCCATTTCCAGTGCCCTTGGCTCATCGATCTACAATATAGTCTGCAAAGATGAAAAAAGTGCCCGCGACTGTATCTCTTTTTTAAAGCGAAATCAGTCAGGACGTGCAACTTTTCTGCCGCTTACAGTTTTAAGGGAACATGAAATTCGCTATCAGGATGAAGAAATCTGTAAACAGCTGAAGGGTTATCTGGGTATTGCGGGTGATTTTATAAACTGCAAGCAGGAATATGACAGGGTAGCCGATTCTTTATTGAATAATATTATAATCGCCGATACCCTGGAAAATGCCAACGATATAGCTTCTGCCATGAAGTTTAACTATAAGGTAGTTACACTGGATGGTGATGTGGTCAATAAGGGCGGCAGTATGACTGGTGGCCGAGTGAAAAATGAAATATCAATTGTCACCGCCAAGTCCGAACTGGAAAGATGTAAAGAAAGCTATATGTCAGCTAAGGCTCAGTCTGAGCTGGACCTTAAGGCCTATAATGAGCTGATTAGTCTTAAGAGTTCTCTTGAAGCCAAACTGACTGAGAAAAGAATCAATATAGCCCAGATTGAACCGGTTGTAGATGTTAAAAGAGCTAAATATGAGTCTTTGAAGGCTAATTATGAAACAATTGCGCCTAGTGAGAGTGAAAGTGAAGAAAACTTCTCTGATGATCTGGTTAAACAGCTTTCTAAATGTTACAGCGACAAGGATGAACTTACTACTTCTTTAAAGCTTTTAAAGGATGACAGGCTGAAGCTTTCTAATGAAATTGACAGAAAAGATACGCAGCTAAGACAGATGCGCATGCAGACAGATGAAGATAACCGGGCTATTTTGAATCTGACATCTAAAAAGGCTACAGTTGAAGCAAATCTGAAGAATCATCTTGAGCGTCTTTCCAGTGCCTATGGTGTAACCTATGAATACGCCTATGAAAATCTGAGAATTGAATTAAGCGGCGGCGAAAAGGAAGAGGTTGTTTCCTTGAGAAACCAGATTCTTTCTCTGGGCAATGTGAATATGTCAGCACCTGAAGAATATGAGCGTTTAAAGGAAAGATATGAATTTGTAAAGAAGAACTATGAAGATCTTGTGAAGTCAAGAGATAAGATACTTGATGCCATTGATGAGATGGACAAGATCATGAAGGAGCAGTTCAAAAATACTTTCGATGCGATAAACAAGGAACTGAACAATACTTTTAAAGTACTTTTTGGCGGCGGCAAGGCAAAGCTGGTGCTGGAAGATGAAAATGATATCCTGAATACCGGTATTGATATAGATGTACAGCCTCCAGGCAAGTCGGTAAAGTCCATAAGATTATTTTCAGGCGGTGAAAAGACACTGATAGCCATGTGTGTTCTGTTTACCATCATGAAGGTTAATCCAACACCACTGGTTATTTTTGATGAAGTGGAGGCTGCACTGGATCAGGCCAATGTTGAGAGATTTGCGAAATATGTTAAGTCGTTTGCGGAAAAATCGCAGTTTATTATCATAACCCACCGACCAGGTACGATGGAACAGTGTGATATTCTATATGGTATTACCATGCAGCACCGTGGAGTTTCCCAGCTGCTTAAGGTAAAGCTTGTGGATGCGATAGAAATGGCAGACAGTTCAAAGGAGAGTGAATAATGGGTTTTTTCTCTAATTTAAAAGATTCAATAATGGGCAAGAAGGATAAGGATAAGTATCTTTCCGGTTTTGCGAAAACCAATAATGCCCTGGGCAAGAAGCTGAGGTTTATCACCAACGAAGATGTTAAGAATAAAGAAGACTTCGTTGAAAAACTGATGGTTACTTTAATTGAAGCCGACCTGGGCTATAAGACAGCCAATGATATCTGTGACCGCTTCTTTAAGGAAACTCAGGATTATCTTTATCTGAGACAGGATGATGTCATCGATATTCTGATGGAGACTTTCAGGGATATCTATCATGCACAGGATGATAAACCAGTTGTCTATAACGATAATGGTCCAACCGTGATACTGATGGTAGGTGTTAATGGTTCGGGCAAGACTTCGACAGTTGCCAAACTGGCCAATATGTACAAGAAGCAGGGCAAGAGTGTATGCCTTGCCGCAGGTGATACTTTCCGAGCCGGTGCCACAGATCAGCTTAAGGTCTGGGCTGAAAGACTTGGTGTTGATATAGTTACAGGCAAGGATAATCAGGACCCTTCTTCAGTAATGGTTGATGCCTGCCGCTATGCCAGAGAAAAGAATTTCGATATACTTTTATGCGATACAGCTGGCCGTCTGCAGTCTAAGATTCCGCTTATGGCTGAACTGGCCAAGATGCGCAGAGTGATTGAAAGAGAAATACCTGGAGCACCTCACAATGTATGGCTGGTACTGGACTCCAATACCGGTCAGAATGGTATCTCCCAGGCTACTCTGTTTAATGAGGTAACCGACCTTACAGGTGTTATTTTAACCAAGATGGATGGTACAGCCAAGGGTGGCATTGTCATTGCGATCAAGAACCTGATTAATGTGCCAGTCAGATATATTACTCTTGGTGAAACAATCGAGGATATTGAGGATTTTGATTTTGATATGTATCTGTATTCAATTCTTTCGGATGTGACTGAGAATGTTAAGTAAGGAAGAGGGTAATCTGCTGTTAGATTTCTATGGAAGCCTTCTGACTGAACATCAGCTGAGTGTGCTTAATGATTATTTCGTTGAGGATCTTTCAATGAATGAGATAGCTGATGAAATGAATATTTCAAAGGCAGCTGTTTCAGACATCATTAATCGAAGCGTTAAGCAGCTGGAGTCATATGAAGCAAAGTTAAATCTGATTAAGCAGGATAATGAATTAGATATTATAATAAATGAGTTAAATAATGGCGATGATTACGCAAAAAAGATAGCCACAAGATTATTAGAAATATACAGGGGGTAAGAAATGTCAAAAGTAATCGCAGTAAATTCTGGAAGTTCTTCTTTAAAGTTCCAGTTATTCCAGATGCCGGAAGAGAAAGTGCTGACATCAGGTCAGGCTGAAAGAATCGGTCTGGAAATGGGTATTTTTACAATTAACGTAAATGGTGAAAAAGTAGTAACCAACACTCCAATTCCTGATCATCAGGCAGCTGTAGATATGCTGCTGGAATCTTTGGTAAAGCACGGAATTGTTAAGGATTTAAATGAAATCGAAGGTGCCGGCCATAGAATTGTGCAGGGCGGTCCTTATTTTAAGGAATCAGTAAAAGTAGATGAAGATGTAGTAAACAAGGTTGATGAATTATGTGCTCTGGCACCTCTTCACAATCCTGCTCATCTGGTTTGTTATAAGGCTTTTGTGAAGGCTTTACCTTCTATTGGCCATGTCTTTGTCTTTGATACAGCTTTCCATCAGACTATGCCTGAGGAATCATTTATTTATCCAGTTCCATATGAGTGGTATACAGATCTGAAGGTAAGAAAATATGGCGCTCATGGTACAAGCCACCAGTATGTTATGAAGCGTACTGCTGAATTAATGGGCAGAGATTATCATGATATGAATATGATTACCTGTCATTTAGGCAATGGTGCATCTATTACAGCCATCAAGAATGGTGAGGTTTATAATACTTCAATGGGTCTTTCTCCATTAGGCGGTATTATGATGGGTTCAAGATGTGGTGATATTGATCCTACTGTTGTTTACTATGTTGAAGAAAAACTGGGATTATCTCCTGAAGAAATGGATGTTCAGCTGAATAAGAAATCAGGTATGCTGGGTATTTCTGGCATTTCATCTGATTCAAGAGATGTAGAGCAGGGCGTAAAAGACGGCAACCCTCGTGCTGTTTTAACTTCTAAGCTCTATGCTCAGCGTGTAATTGATTTTATTGGTTCATACTATATGGAACTTGGTCATGTTGATGCCATTGCGTTTACTGCCGGTCTTGGTGAACATGCAGTTGAAATGCGTGAAAGAGTTCTAAAGAGACTGGAAGAGGGCATGGGCGTAAAGATTGACTATGAATTAAATTCAAAGACTCATTCTGAAGCTAAGATTTCAACTGATGATTCTAAGGTTCAGGTTTGGGTTGTGCCAACTAATGAGGAACTGGTTATTGCCAGAGATACAGTAAGATTATTAGGTTTATAAATGTTTTCAGAAATTCTTGAAGAGATTAAAAAATATGATGATATAGTAATATATCGTCATCAAAGGCCGGATGGGGATGCAGTATTTTCTTCTTTTGCGCTTTTTACTTTCCTGAAAACCAATTTCAAGGGTAAAAATATTCAGATGTATGGTACTGAAGTCTATGATTTAATGCCATTTAAAAATTCCGTTGATACAGATACCATATCCAAGTCGCTCGCAATAGTTTTAGATACTGCCAATACAGCCCGTATTGATAACGATACATATAAGCTGGCTGCCAAAGTAATTAAAATTGATCATCATCCAAATATTGATCCTTTTGGTGATATCAACTACGTTGATGAAAGTGCCTCAGCTACCTGTCAGATTGTAGCTGAAATCCTGATGTCCGACCCATTTAAAGACTGCGTAATTGAAAAAGATGTAGCTGAATATCTCTATTGCGGTCTTTTAACTGATACTTTGAATTTTAAGACTACCAACACCAGTGCCAAAACGCTTCTTACAGCCTCAAAGCTCGTAGAGATCGGCAATTTAAAGCCTTCGGAGTTATCAAATCTGGTTTTCAACAAGTCTCTGGATGAGTTTGAGAAGGTTACTTCTTTAAGAAAACACTTAAAGGTGAAAGACAATGTTGGCTATCTTATTCTGAATCAGTCAGATCTTGATAAGATGCATCTGTCAATGGATGAAGCCAAGAACCAGATTGCGGAATTTGGAAATATCAGGGAACTGAATATCTGGGCAATATTTGCCTATGATTCTTTAAATCATAAGTATAATGGTTCTTTAAGATCAAAAAGAGAATATGTCATCAACGAAATCGCTTCAAGATATAATGGCGGTGGGCACAAAAATGCCTGTGGTGTTAAGAATTTAAGCCGTACGCAGGTATCAAAACTGCTTATTGAGCTTATTAATCTATCTAAAAGTATTAAAACAGAGAGCTGACACTCTCTGTTTTTTTAGGGAACAGATAAGTTTTAAAATTCAAGTCTTATATTAATATTTTTTAAATGATATAAGTTAGTAGTGAAGTTTGTCGTATCAGCCTGTCTTTTAGGTGAAAATACTAAATATAACGGTTTAAACAACAGAAATGAAGAACTGATTGAACTCTTAAAAGGACAGGAAGTAATTACTGTCTGTCCGGAAGTTCTGGGTGGTTTATCTACACCACGTTATCCCAGTGAAATAAAAGGGGACAGAGTTCTTAATTCCAGGGGAGAAGATGTAACCTTTTATTTTGAAGCTGGAGCCAGAAAATCCTTAGATAAAGTGCTTGAATTTGATCCTGACTATATTATTACCATGGATAGAAGTCCAAGCTGTGGAAAGGCTTATATTTATGATGGTTCATTCTCAAAGAATCTGATCCAGGGTGATGGGATTTTTATTAGGATGCTGAAGGGGTACAGATATAAGATTATGGGTATCAGTGAGGCAATTGAAAAACTTCGTCATGAAAATATTTTCTAATTTAGTTGAAATTTCAACTAAATTTTTATTTTTT
>DBOW01000140.1:2019-2379 GCA_002299675.1 Solobacterium sp. UBA636 | reverse complement strand
AATGAGAGTAAGAAAAAGAGACAATACGTATCAGGAATTTAATCGCGATAAGATAGAAAAAGCTGTTCAGGCTGCCTTTAAGAGTCTGGAACAGGAAGATACTGATAATATTGCGGCCAAGGCTGCAGATAAGATTGAAAATTATCTTAACGACTACAATATTGAAACAATAGATATTGAACATATTCAGGATCTTGTTGAAAATACACTTATGCGTTCTGGCAAATATGAAGTTGCCAAAGCCTATATTACATATCGTTATCAGAGGAAGGTAATCAGAGACTTCAACACAACTGATGAACAGATTTTTGAACTCATCAGAGGTGATTCAGATTACTGGAACAACGAAAATTCCAACAA
>DBOW01000140.1:1773-1949 GCA_002299675.1 Solobacterium sp. UBA636 | reverse complement strand
GATATTGCCAGAAGATTTATCTTCCCTAAGGAAGTAATCGAGGCACATGATGCCGGTATCATCCATCTGCATGATATTGACTATGCAGCTGACTATGTCAGAACCAACTGCTGCCTGGCTAATCTGAATGATATGCTGCAGAATGGCACGGTTTTAAATGGTGTAAAGATTGAAAA
>DBOW01000140.1:234-1676 GCA_002299675.1 Solobacterium sp. UBA636 | reverse complement strand
TTAACTCATCTGGCACCATTTGTCAGAGATTCTTACAATGAATATGTTAAGAAGTATCAGGATAGAGGCCTTTCTGATGAGGAAGTTAAGAAGTTTGCGATGGAAGACACCAGAAGGGAAGTAAAAGATGGTGTACAGACTTTTAACTATCAGATTAATTCCATGGCTTCAGCCAATGGTCAGTCTCCATTCTCTTCAGTTAATATGTATCTTAATGAAACTGAGGAATATAAAGATGAGCTGGCGCTCATTATTGAAGAATTTCTGAATCAGCGCATTCAGGGCATGAAGAATGAACAGGGTGTCTGGGTAACCATGGCTTTCCCTAAGCTTCTTTATGTACTTGAAGAAGATAATATCAGGCCTGGTACCAAATACTGGTATCTGACTGAACTGGCTGCCAAGTGTACTGCCAAGAGACTGGTTCCTGACTATATTTCAGAAAAGATCATGAAGCAGCTTAAGATTAATAAGTTTGGTACAGGTGACTGTTATCCTTGTATGGGCTGCCGTTCTTTCCTGACTCCAGACAATATCGAAGGAAATCCAGCCAATGCCCTGGATTATGAACCAGACAAGCCAAAGTATTATGGCCGATTCAACTGTGGTGTATGTACAGTAAATCTGGCTGATATTGCCTTCTCTTCTAAGGGAGACTATGACGCTTTCTGGAAGATCTTCCAGGAACGAACTGAATTATGTCATCTTGCCCTTAGAACAAGGGTAAAGAGAATAGAAAATGCCCCAAGTGATGTTGCGCCAATCTTATGGCAGCATGGCGGCCTGGCCAGACTGGAGAAGGGTGAATCTATCAAGCCTTTAATCTATGGTGGATATTCAACTGTATCATTAGGCTATGCAGCACTTTATGAGTGCGTTAAATATATGACTGGTCATTCACATACTGAACCAGAAGGCAGAGAATTCGGTCTTAAGGTTATGCAGGCTTTAAATGACAAATGTGCTCAGTGGAAGAATGAAGAGAATATTGGCTACAGCTTATATGGCACACCAATCGAATCAACTACCTATAAATTTGCCAAGTGTCTGAAGAAGAGATTTGGTACTGATATATTTACTGAACTTGATGGCAAGGACCGTAACTATATTACCAATTCCTACCATGTACCAGTATTTGAGGAAATTACTCCATTTGACAAGCTGGAGAAAGAAGCTGAATTCCAGAAGCTTTCACCAGGCGGTGCCATTTCCTATATCGAGACAGCTGATCTGACTCACAATATTGAAGCTGTAGAGCAGGTTATGCAGTTTATCTATGACCACATCATGTATGCTGAACTTAATACTAAGTCTGACTATTGCCAGGTATGTGGCTATGATGGTGAAATCAAGATTATTGACGAAGGCGGAAAACTTCACTACCAGTGTCCAAACTGTGGCAACACCGATTCCCACAAGATGAATGTGGCAAGAAGAGTATG
>DBOW01000140.1:0-135 GCA_002299675.1 Solobacterium sp. UBA636 | reverse complement strand
AATTTGTAATTAAAAAGGTAATTTTCCAATTATAAAAGTAATGGAGAATTCATAAACTAAAAGCTGAGAATTTAATCTCAGCTTTTTTATTGCCTTAAAACAGAATTTAGCATATTCTGTCGATCAATACTAAAA
>DBOW01000129.1:2728-3559 GCA_002299675.1 Solobacterium sp. UBA636 | reverse complement strand
TACTTCTTCTTAGTGGCCATTGTCGATATCCTTAAATCAATCATTGCCTACTATCTGATTAAACTAATATTCCCACTCTCAGACAATATAGAACTTCTGTCATTTGCGGCAGCTCTATCCGCCGTAATAGGACACTGCTTCCCTTTCTATCTGGGCTTTAAGGGCGGCAAAGGCTTTGCCACCTATATTGGACTATGCTTCCTTATAGAACCTCTGTATACCCTTATAGCACTCATAGTACTGCTTATACTATCATACCTTGCCCGCTATATCCTGGTAGCTACCTTTGGCTTAACCATCACCATGCCGGTATTAAGCTTCATTAATGCCCATGGCATCCTCTTAAAGTTCACAATAGTACTTATCGCAGCACTGGTGGTGGTATATAAACACAACATAAACATCAAAAGATTCATCAAAAACGAAGAACTCGATATGAATGGCAACCACATAGGTATTGCCGGCATAAGCTCGTTCTTCCACTAATAACTATCCACCAGCCTGGCTGGTGGTATTTCATTTTCGGGCATAGCCCTAATACAATTAGCCGCACATAAATGTGCATATGAGTGCCTGCCAGCGTTGCGTCTGTTACCAGCTACCCCTTAGAAAAGGGGTCCTTTGGATCAAAAAGAGCCAACTGATCAGTCATTCTATCGTTTTCTAATTGATTCTTTATATATTGCGTAATTGCTTTGGTGTTCTTGCCGACAGTATCAACGTAATATCCTCTACACCAAAACTCTTGTGTTTCTGTATGCATATTTCATATTGCCATACTTCTGAAAAATCATCAGAGAACTTTTCCCTTTTAGATATCCCATAAAACTT
>DBOW01000129.1:2579-2718 GCA_002299675.1 Solobacterium sp. UBA636 | reverse complement strand
AAACAGATAGTTTTGGTGGAATAGACAGAAGCAGATGAATATGATCGGGACATACTTCTCCTTCAATTATGTCCACTCCTTTCCATGTGCAGAGAGTCTTTATTATTTCTCTTATATCTTCTCTTTTCTCGTTGTAGAA
>DBOW01000129.1:1954-2548 GCA_002299675.1 Solobacterium sp. UBA636 | reverse complement strand
TACTTTGGTGCAAACACCACATGATACTTACAATTCCACTTTGTATGTGCTAGACTATTTGTGGTGTTGTCTTGTTTATTAGTCATTCAATACTATCCTCCTATTGTGTTATTCTCTTGTAAGCTGGCAGGCTCACAAACAGTCCAGCACAATAGGATTCATCGCTAAAGCTCTTTTGTACCCACCACACTATGTGGGTATTTTTGATACAATAATGGTATGATTAGTATGACTAATCATACTTAAGGAGAAACATTATGCATTTCAATAACGACAAATACGCCTGGATAGTAAAAATAGGTGAAAAAGGACAGTTTGTAATACCCAAAGAAGCAAGAGATATCTTTGACCTTCAGCCAGGTGAAGAAATACTGGTACTGGGAGACAGAGAAAAAGGAATTGCCATACTCCCCAAAAAACTTCAGCAGGAATATATAGACCATATCTTTAAGGAGAATAAGCTATGAAAACCATAGTCTTCTTCTGCATACCCGCCTATGGACATACCAACCCGACATTAAATGTTGTCCGTGAACTTGTCAATAGAGGACATAGAGTCTTTTACTATTCCTACAACAGTTTCAGACAAATAAT
>DBOW01000129.1:0-1893 GCA_002299675.1 Solobacterium sp. UBA636 | reverse complement strand
AAGCTTAAACCAGAAGATGCAGCCAGAATTGGCAAAGACATAGCCTTCTCAACAAGAATAATCGTTGACACAACCCTGTCCTTAAATGACAGAGTACTGAACGACATGCAGAAAATCAAACCAGACTGCATAGTCTATGACTCTATGGCATACTGGGGAAAAGCTGTTGCTATGAAACTCAATATACCTTATGTATGCTCAACCACTACCTTTGCGTTTAACAGATACTCCGCAAAAACTATGAAACAGAAACCAGCAGAAATATTTAATTTTCTCTTCTCTATGCCTGAAACAGGCAGACAGATAAAACGCCTTAAGGATAAAGGCTATCCAATAAAGAACGTACTTGATCTTATAAGCAACGATGAAAATACCCCAACAGTAGTCTATACTTCAAGCCTGTTTCAGCCATATTCTGAAACCTTCAATGACAGCTTTGCTTTTGTTGGACCATCAATACGCCCTAAAACTTCTGACTTCATAAAGAAAAAAGAAAAACTCATCTATATATCAATGGGCACTGTGAACAACAATATGATAAAGCTCTACCGAAAAATGATAGAAGCCTTCTCTGATACCGATTATCAGGTACTTATCTCTATCGGCAACAGTACCGACAGAAAAGCACTTGAACCAGTACCAGAAAACATTGAAATATATAACAGCGTTGACCAGATAGCTGTCCTGGAAAAGGCAGATCTCTTCATATCTCATGCCGGCATGAACAGTGTAAGTGAAAGCCTCTATTTTGGTGTACCACTGATACTGTTGCCAATTACCGCTGAACAGAAAGCTGTAGCCACCAGAGTAACACAGCTCAATGCCGGAATAATACTTGAAGATATTTCCATAGAAAATATCACACAGAAAGCAAACGAATTATTAATTAACTCTTCCTATAAAGAAAATGCCCTGAAAATATCCAGAAGTTTCCATAACTGCACGGGTGCAAAAGGTGCGGCTAATAAAATACTGAGCACCATCAGAAGTTAAAACATTAAAGTTATATGCCAGAAACATCAACTGTTTCTGGCTTTTTTATTAAATCTGTCTGTTTTGAAATATTATTTTTTCTTCTGCTTTATAGTCAAAAACAAAGCTTTCTTTCGCTTTTTCAGCACTTTTTACTACTTTTTTAAAATTTAGTGAGGAATTTGCCGAATTTTTCGCAATAACAATATTAGGGAGAAATTTTTAATCTGGCATTTAGCGGGTTTTCAGAAGAATAAGGAAGCTGAATGTATTTGTTGTAAAGGAGGAATATAAATGCAGTCACTAAGCGTGATTTGTGGTCACGAATTGTGACTGCAAATTCAGGCATCAAAGTTAAAACTAGTTACATAGATGTTTAATCAGCTTAATGTAAGTATTAACAAGACTTTAAACAGTAAGCATAAGTGGTGAAGTCACAAATTGTGACTTCACGAAAGAAAAAAGAGATATCTTGAAGTCGCAAAATGCGACTTCAAGAAGATAGAAGGAGAAAAGAATGGAAGAAAGAAATGAAATTATCACAGTTGAAGGTATAAGGAATCGTGTATATATGATTCGTGGTATGCAGGTAATGCTGGATAGTGATCTGGCTGAAATATATGGCTATGAAGCAAAGTATTTAAATAGACAGGTTAAAAACAACATCAATCGGTTCCCCGAAGATTTTATGTTTCAGCTGACTGATGAAGAGAGAGAAAATTTGCGGTGCAATTTTTGCACCGCAAACATAAGTTCTAAGTCAAGAACTAATCCCTACGCCTTCACTGAGCAGGGTATCTATATGCTGGCTACTGTTTTAAGAGGAGAACTGGCAACTCAGCAGAGTATCTTCATTATGCGTGCTTTCAAGGAGATGAGGCATTATATTAAACAGAATGAACAGTTTGTTACTCAAAGTGA
>DBOW01000115.1:18271-36676 GCA_002299675.1 Solobacterium sp. UBA636 | reverse complement strand
TAGTACTGTTCAATATCTGCCAGTCTTACATCTTTGATTCCCGGTACTTCATCAAGTATTAGAGCCATAACCCCATCTTTAAGGGTTTCATTTAAAGACAGACAGCCAACGCAGGCACCAAATACTTTTACATAGACTACATCATCTTCCAGGGAAACAAATTCAACGTCACCACCATCTCTTTGCAGATAGGGTCTTATTTTTTCTATTGTCTGTTTAACTAGTTTGATTTTATCTTCTTTATTGTTTATATCCATAATTTTTCCTCTTTGTACTTTGAATATTATACACCTCTATTTGTTTTGTGATGTGAAAATTAATCTTAACCTGGTATATAATGGTGACATGAGTACGATAAATGACTACAAAGTTGGAATGACTGTCTATGGACGTATCACTGGTATTAAGCCTTATGGAGCATTCGTAGGTTTTGACAATGATGTCAATGGATTAATTCATATTTCCGAACTGTCCAATGGTTTTGTCAGAGATATAGCCAATTATGTGAATATCAATGATTATGTTATGTTAAAGGTAATTGATATTGACAAGGAGCATAAGCAGCTCAGGCTGTCTTTTAAGGCTTTAAGTCAGAATACGCGCAAGCATATCAAGAAGGTTAAATTTGAAGGTATGCCAAAAAGTATTAAGGGTTTTGGTTCTTTAAGGGACCAGATGCCTAAGTGGATAAAGGAGAAGGAAGAATGTTAACACTCAATCTTGAAAATGCCAAGCTTGATAAGGAATTAAGTTCTTATCAGGAAAAGGTATCTGAAGCACACAGATGGCTGGAAGAAAAAACTGGTGCCGGTAATGATTTTGTCGGCTGGGTAAAGTGGCCTGTAAACTACGATAAGGAAGAGTTTGCCAGAATTCTGAAACTGGCAGAGGACTTAAAAGGTCAGTATGATGTACTTCTGGTATGCGGCATTGGCGGTTCTTATTTAGGTGCCAGAGCAGCTGTAGAAATGATCAGAGGTCTGTATCCAGAAAATGGCCCAGAAGTAATTTTTGTGGGCAACACTTTCTCGAACACTTATATTTCACAGGTTTTAAAGCATATTGAAGGCAAGGATGTAGTTCTGAATGTTATTTCAAAGTCAGGAACTACAACTGAAACTTCTATTTCGTTCAGGATCTTTAAGCAGTATATTGAGAAGAAATACGGTAAAAAGGAAGCTGCCAGAAGAATTATCGCAACCACAGATGCTCACAAAGGTACTTTAAAGGCTCTGGCTGATAAGGAAGGCTATGCTGAATTTGTAGTTCCTGATGACATTGGCGGACGTTTCTCAGTATTTACGGCTGTAGGTTTAGTACCTCTGGCTTTAGCTGGAATTGACATTAAGGCATTAATGGAAGGTTCTAAGAAAGCTATGGAAGATTATTCTAAGGAATCGATTGAAGAAAATGATGCCTATAAATATGCGGTTGCCAGAAGAATTCTGGATGACAAGGGCTACAGTGCTGAAATGTTTGTAACCTACAACCTGCAGCTTCAGATGGTAGCTGAATGGTGGAAACAGCTCTTTGGTGAATCTGAAGGCAAGGATGGCAAGGGCATACTTCCTACATCCGGCTGTTTCTCAACAGACCTTCACTCACTTGGACAGTTTGTGCAGGAAGGAAGAAAGTGCCTGTATGAAACATTACTGCTGGTGGATGAAATGCCTGGCGATATGCTTTTCCCTGAAGACGAGGAAAATCTGGACAATATGAACTATCTGGCCGGCAAATCAATTTCATGGGTAAATGAACAGGCTCAGAAGGGCACATTAAAGGCTCATTCAGATAACGGCAATGTTCCAAACATTGAAATACATTTAAAGGATAACTCGGCCTACAGTTTTGGCTATATGATTTATTTCTTCATGAGAGCCTGTGGCATGAGCTGTTACCTGCTGGGTATAAACCCATTTAATCAGCCAGGTGTTGAAGTATACAAAAAAGAAATGTTCAAGCTTCTCGGCAAGGAATAGTTAAGGGCTGTTAATTTGTGAAAAAGTAGACAATTTTAAAAAGTCTACTTTTAATTTGCCTTAAACAGTTATACATAAAATCTTGTGTTAAAATATTGAAAGTAAGGGAGGAATGCTTATGTCATTTTTTATTGGGCCTATGAGGCAACATTTAGATGGTCATAAAGATCTTACTGCCCATAATGAAATCAAAACTTATGTGGCTGATACGGTATCAATTCCTTTAGTACAGGGCGCTGCACCTATCAGCTGCCTTGTTAAAGAGGGCGATAAAGTAAAGATTGGCGATAAAATCGCAATGAATGATCGTTTTGGTGTTCCTATTTTCGCTTCAGTATCTGGTACAGTTACAGGTATTGTCAAGAAAATGGCCGCTAATTTAAAACCAGCCGATCATGTCGTAATCGAAAATGATCACAAAGACACAAAAGCCGAACCAAAATATTTGGCTGAAGATGCGTCTAAAGAAGAAATTATCAATTATATGAAAGAGATGGGACTGCTTGGTCAGGGCGGCGCTGGTTTCCCATCATTCATCAAGTTCAACACAGATAAATGTGAATCACTGATTATCAATGCCGTTGAATGCGAGCCTTATATTACTGCCGATGCCAGAAACATGGAAGAAAACATGGAATACCTGAGAACCGGTGTAGTTTTAGGTATGAAGGCATCAGGTGCCAAGAAGGGCTATCTTTGTATCAAAGAATACAAGAAAGAAGTTATTTCCAAGTGTATAGAACTTCTGAAAGATGTAAAGGATGTAGAAGTTAAACCAGTTCCAGATGTTTATCCAATGGGCTGGGAAAGAACACTGGTATATGAGGTAACCAAGAAGAGATATGAGAAGCTTCCAATTGAAGTTAACTGCGTAGTATCAAATGTTACTTCTTTAATTGAAATTGCCAAATCCAGCAAGCTTGGAACACCTATTTACGAAAAGTTTGTTACAGTAAGCGGAAACGCTGTTAAAGAACCTCATAATGTTAAGTGCCGTGTAGGTACTTCATTTAAGGAACTGATTGATGTCTGTGGCGGCTATGTTGAAGGTGTTGACAAGATTTCACTTATTGCCGGCGGTCCAATGATGGGTTCATCTATTGTCAAGGACGAAGTATGTACATCATCAATTTCTAACTGTGTACTGGTAAATAAGTATGAGGAATTTGAAGCTATCAAATGTCTTAGATGTGGAGCCTGTGTTGACCACTGTCCTAGCGGTCTGCAGCCTGTAAATATTGCCAATGCAGCCAAGGCAAATGACTTTGACCGTCTGGCCAAGCTGAAGGCAGTTGACTGTGTTGAATGCGGCATGTGTACATATGTTTGTCCTTCAAAGATTGAAGTAACTGAAAATGTACGCCGTGCAAAGCGCACAATGATGGCCAGGGCCAAGAAATAAGGGGGTTTAGATATGGAAATTAAATATAAGTCAAATCCTAATTATCGCAGACCATTAACTACTGCGAAAATCATGGCCTATCTGCTGGTTGCACTGTTAGTTGTATATGCCTTTGGTTTATTCAATGCCTATAACCTGGGCGGTATGGCTCTTTTGGGCAACGCTGTATTATTAATGGCAGTTGCCGTAGCTGTTACGCTTGTAACTGAAGCTGTATGGGCAAAGGTTTTAAAACAGGATATTAAAAAATATATCACAAATTCATTTGGCTGGATTACAGCTGTAATCCTTGTATTATGTGTTAAGGCTGATACCTCACCATATGCCATTGGTGTTGCGACATTCATTGCCATCTTCTTTGGCAAACTGGTATTTGGCGGTTTCGGACAGAATATCTTCAACCCGGCTGCAGTCGGCAGAGCTGTAATCATCTCTTCATTTGCCGGCAGCAAAATTGCTGATGCGATGGCTGGTGCTACACCAACCGCAACATTATCATCAGCTGGCTGGCTTTTATCAAACGAAGCTGCTGCATCATTTGCCGGTGATTTCTCTTTAGCTTCTCTGTTTTTAGGAAACTATGGTGGTGCCCTGGGTGAAACTTCAGTACTGATTCTTGTATTATGTGGTATTTTCCTGTCAGTTAAGGAAGTTATCGACTGGAGAGTACCTGCAGTTTATGTAGGCACTATATTCTTAGGAACTTTAATTATCGGTTTAGTAAACGGCTGCGGTGTAAGCTTTGCGCTTAACTTCATCATGACTGGTGGTATTTTCTTTGGCGCTGTCTTCATGCTGACAGATCCGGTTACTAATCCAACCACTCGTGCAGGAAAGATTGTCTTTGCCGGACTGGCCGCAATCTTCACTGTTTTGATCAGACTGTTTGCCAATCTGCCAGAAGGTGTATGTTTCTCAATCCTGCTGGTAAATATGTTAACACCAGTAATCGACAAGTTCTTTGCCTGCAAACAGACAGACAATGAAAAGAAATACAACATTGGCCTGCCTGTATTTGTGCTGGCTGTAGTTGTCTGTGTTGTCTGCTGCGGCTTTGGTTTAAGCATTAATGACTATAAGTCTCCAAATGCTCCAGGTGCCACTTTCCCTGTTGGACCTACTGTTAAATTAAGCGATGCAGATGATGCAAGCGTTGTATCAAACGATGGAAATACTTATGTAGTTTCTGCCAAGGGCTTTGCCGGAAACAATGAATTCAAGATTGTTGTAGATGGTGATGCCGTTAAATCGGTTGAAATGACTTCATTTGGTGATACTGCCGGTATTGGCGATATGCTTGATGTTCCTGAATTCTTTGCCCAGTTTGCAGGCAAGACTCTGAATGATGAAGTTGACGCTTACTCAGGTGCTACATTCACTTCCAAGTCTGCTTTTGCGGCTGTTAAGACTGCCTTAAGCGGCGGTTCAGGTTCTTCATCTGAAACAAAAGAACCAGTATCAAACGGAATCAAGATTGCTGATGGCGACAAGGCTGAAATAATTTCTTCTGAAGGAAATACCTATGTAGTTAAAGCTGCAGGCTTTGCCGGAGATAACGAATTTACAATTGAAGTAGCTGACGGCAAAATTGTAAGCTTTGCGGTAACTTCATTTGGTGATACTGCCGGTATTGGCGATGCCATTGAAGAAGAAAGCTTTACTTCTTCATTTGTTGGTAAAGGCCTAGAAGATTCAGTTGATACCTTATCAGGCGCAACCTATTCTTCAAAGTCAGCGATTGCGGCTGCCAAGACTGCATTAAGTTCTGGAACAGGCGAAGAAGAAAGCTCAGCCTATAGCGAAAATGCCCTGGGCTCTGCTTCAGGCAAGGCTGAAATAGTATCAAATGATGGAAATACCTATGTAGTTAAAGCTGCTGGCTTTGATGGCGACAATGAATTTACCATTGAAGTTGCAGATGGCAAAATTGTAAGCCTTACAGTCAGTGCCTTTAATGACACTAAGGGAATTGGTGATGCGATCTGTGATGAAAGCTTTACTTCTTCCTTTGCCGGCAAGGGTCTGGCTGATGAAGTAGATATCTGTTCAGGCGCTACCTATTCATCAGGTTCAGCTTTGGCTGCTGCCAGATGTGCATTAGAAAGTGCAGGTAATTAATTATGAATAAGATTGTTAAACTTGTATTATTCCTGGGTATTGTATCAGCTGTTTCCGGTCTTTTATTAGGATTTGTAAACGATCTTACAGCTCCAATTATTGAAAAGAACGCCAATGCGGCTGAATATGCCACTCTGGAAGTTATGTATCCAGGTGCTGAATATGAAAAACTGGATATTACTAATGATGTAATTGCCGGTGCCTATGAAGCTAAAGGCCAGGGTTATGCCTTTAAGTGTACAGGAAAGGGTTATCATGAAATGACTATCCTGATTGGTCTAGACTATGATGGAACTATCATTTCTGTAATTCCGCTTGAACATCAGGAGACATCTGGTTTTGGTGCAGAACTGTTCAAAGATGATGCCATTGCGTCATTATATGTTGGCAAGACTTTAGATCAGGAAGTTGATTCTAGAGCTGGTGCTACACTCACTTCCAAAGCTATGGTAACTATGACTAATGCCTGCAAGGAAGCTTATAAATCTATCAAATAAGGGGGTATAATATGTGGAAAAACTTTAAAAATGGTTTTATTAAAGAAAACCCTGTATTTGGCTTATATTTAGGTATGTGTTCAACTCTGGCTATTTCCAGCTCGCTTGATTCAGCCGTTGGTATGAGCATGTGTGTAATTGTTGTCCTTATCTGTTCAAATGTAATTATTTCAGCTATGCGTAAAATCATTCCTGATGAGATTCGTATTCCGGTTTATATCGTAATTATTGCATCTTTAGTTACTATTGTGCAGATGGTTGTACAGGCCTATATGCCTGAATTATATTCAGCACTTGGTGCCTTCCTTTCATTAATAGTTGTTAACTGTATAATTCTGGGAAGAGCCGAAGCCTTTGCGAATAAAAATGGTGTAGTAGCTTCCGCAGTAGATGGACTTGGCATGGGTCTTGGCTATACTTTTGCGATTGTAATGCTGGCAGTTGTTAGAGAATTCTTATCAACCGGCTATCTGACGTTCCACAATCCATTCAATGCCGCACAGACTGTTTTCTCAATCGGTTCTGAGGCTTTAGCCAGCTACAGTATTTCATTCTTCTCAACATCTGTAGGTGCCTTCCTGGCATTTGCCTGCTTTGCAGCTTTATTTACAGTATTAAGAAGAAACGCAGAAAAGAAGGAGAGTAAATAATTATGAATATTTTCTCAATGATTATCTCTGCAGTACTGATCAATAATATCGTACTGGCTAAGTTTCTGGGCGTATGTCCATTCCTTGGTGTATCAAAGAACTCAAAGTCAGCTGTAGGTATGGGTCTGGCTGTAACATTTGTAATTTTCTGTTCCAGCATGATTACCTATGCACTGCAATATCTGGTACTGGTACCACTAAATATTGAATATATGCAGCTTATTTCTTTCATTCTGGTTATCGCAGCCTTTGTGCAGTTTGTTGAAATGTTCTTAAAGAAGTCTTCACCTGCTCTTTATAAGTCACTTGGTGTATATCTTCCATTAATTACTACCAACTGTACTGTATTATATGTAACTCAGGCTAATATCTCTGAAGGCTATAATCTGCTTCAGACTGTAGTTAATTCCATTGCCGTACCTTTAGGCTTTATGCTGGTGCTGTTTATCTTCTCGTGCATTAGAGAAAGACTTGATTCAGCTGAAACCCCAGCTGCCTGGAAGGGCAATCCGGTAGCCCTGGTTGTTGCCGGTCTGATGGCTCTGGCATTATCTGGTCTGGCTGGTATTGCTTAATGAAAATCGCTGCTGTCATCCTCTTTGTGGTTTTGGGCTGTATCGCAGTCGTTGGCTATATCTTAAACAGCCGGACACCAAAACCCGAGGGATGTGAGAATATTGATGAAGTATGTGAGAACTGTTCAATTACTTCATGTCTGAAGAATCCTAAATTAAAGGAGGAAGTAAAGAAATGATTCCTGCTGCATTAACAATGCTGGTAATCGGTGCATTGCTGGGCGTAATGCTGGGCGTTGCCTCTAAGGTATTTCATGTTGAACTGGATGAAAGAGAAGCCAAGGTTACAGAAATGCTGCCAGGCTATAACTGTGGCGGCTGTGGCTATCCTGGCTGCTCAGGTCTGGCTGCTGCCCTGATTGGCAAGGAAACCGATACTGTTTCCTGCAAACCATGCAAGGCTGACCGTAAAAAGGAAATTGTTGACTATCTGAATTCAACACCAGGTCCTGATGGTGAATGTCTGAAAGTTAAGGCTTAAAAATGTAAAGGCTGTTACAGTGTAACGGCCTTTTTTAAGCAAAAATGACATAATTTTTCATAAATGAACATTTTTTAGTTAAAAAATGTATTTTTCTGAAAATAAAGTGAGGAATTTTCGATTTTTTTGACAATAACAATATAGGAGGAAAAAAAGATGAAGAAAAAAACTAACCTGTTAATTATCCTGCTTACTGTCATAATCGATATTCTTGCAGTGACATTTGTTTCCTTTATGCTGGCTGATTTAAAGCTTGGACTAAGGGATGTTTATGTATCAGCCTATGATATTGAAGAAAGAACACTGATGGAAGAAAGCTATCTCAGAAAGATTAAGGTACCTAGGGCCTATATAAGTGATGATGTCTATACTCTTAAAGAAGATATAGAAGGCAAATATACCAGGGTATCATCATTTATACCCAGGGGTTCTCTTATCTACAAGAGCTTTCTGGAGAGTGCTGATGATATGAATGATGCATCAATTATGTCTTTAAAAGAAGGAGAAATCTGCTACGATCTTTCTGTAAGAGATATTGATGTAAATCCGGCAACTCTTATTAAGGGCATGAACTGTTCGCTGTATTTCACATTGTCAGGCAAAGATGTAGTTTCTGATCTGCTCATTGAAAATGCCCGAATAATTGGTTTATATGATATGGCCAATAAACCGCTTGTTGATGACAGATCCGCCTTAAATACTGTTTCCCTGGCTCTTAAAAGTGAGATGGTTCCCTATCTGAACAAAGCACTGGAACTGGGCAGAATCAAGCTTACAGTGGGCTATAATCCCTATGGTGATAAAGAAACTGTGATTAATTTAAATGAAACCATTCTCAAATATCTTTCTTGAATATAAAATAGAAGGCATGAAAAAAATACTTAAACTTATTTTACTTATTGGCTGGATGGGACTTATATTCTATATGTCTTCCTGTAATGGCGAGGCATCTTCGGCAATGTCATCAGGTCTGCTTAAGACGATAGCCCAGTTTATTGGCATCAGTGATATTGATTCATTTATAAGAAATTATTCTTTCCTTATTCGTAAAACAGCTCACTTCAGTGAATATGCTGTTCTGGGCTTTCTTGTGTATATAAATCTGAAGGAATATATTAAGTACCGCTATCTGCTTATTTCGTTTATATTAAGCGCAGGCTATGCTGCATCTGATGAACTCCATCAGCTGTTTGTATCTGAAAGATCATTTGCGTTAATGGATATTTTTATTGATTCGTGCGGGGCATTAACAGGCATAGTTTTAATTCATCTTATTACAGTTTATGCTGCCAAGAGAAAAAACTTTAAAGTACGGAATTAATTATCTGACAAACGAAGAACTGCTGGCCCTGGTTATCAAGACTGGGCCAAAGGGTTCCAATGTATTCAAACTGGTTGAAGAGATTATTGAAAAAGCCAATGGCTTTAAAAATCTTCTGACGCTTACCTATGAAGAACTGACATCTATCAAGGGAATAGGCAAGGCTAAATCACTTGAACTGCTGGCTATTCTGGAAATTGCCCGCAGACTCTCGAGTATGGATACCATATCTGAAAGACAGCTTGATACTCCAGACAAGATAGCTGACTGGCTGAGATTTGAGATAGCCTTTTCTTCGCAGGAGGAATTTGTGGTTATTTTCCTGGCAAATTCAGGAAAAATCATCAAACATGAGGTACTCTTTAAGGGCTCAAAAAACTGTTCAGTTGTTTCGCCTGATGAAATACTTCGCAAGGCAATACTCTACAAGGCTGCCGCCATTGTTGTCTGTCATAATCATCCTTCTGACAGGGTAGAGCCATCACAGGCTGATCTTCAGCTGACCAGCAATCTTAAGAGGGCCTGTTCAGTAATGTCAATACCGCTTCTTGATCATATTATTGTCGGAAAAGACAGCTATTATTCCTTTAGAGAAAATGGAGTACTGTAAAGTGTAGTCAGAAAAGTCTGACTGCATTTTTTTTCTATGTTAAAATTGAAGTATGGCAAAATTTATTTTAGCTTTATGTCTGCTTATTGGTTTAACTGGCTGTTCCTCAGCTGAAAATATAGAAAATAGAATTGAGGAAACTGTAATTAAAGAGGAAAATACTGTCTATAAGGCCCGCATTAATACTGTTGGTGACTATTTTTCTTATTATCTGCCAGCTGACTGTTATCGAAGAGAATCTGACAATCTGAGCTCTGTGATTGATTTCATGGCAGGTCATATAGTACTTAATCTGAATATCAAAGATATTATTGCGGATCGCTACTATTATGAAAACATGCTTAATAACGATGGACTATACAGTGAAAACAGACTTGTCTACTCTAAGAGTTCTGAAATGCTGAAGAGTGAGGATGAAAAGCTGCGATATGATTTATTTGTATATTCCCTTGACAGTGAATATCTTATTCACCTTCAGACCAGGGAACTGCAGATGTATGGCTATTCCTTTAAGGGAGATCTGATTGAAACAGTAAGACATATGATGATTATCGCCAAAAATACCGAGGTTATGAGCGACAATGTCATAGATTCATTTTCAGCTAAAGATGTCATCGATTATGAAAAGAAGCAGGTTAATCTGTTTAACTATGTTATTCCAAGTTCCGGCTATGTTCAGGAGCTTTTAAAAGGATATGAGGAAGGAAATTAAAGATGAAAGGTGATTTAAAAAAGAAATTTTTAGACATTTTATTTGAACAGGATCCTGAAGACGAAGAGTATTCAGAACCAAAACAGATAAAAGAAGAAAAAAAGGAAACTGTAAAAGAAAACAAAACGGTACCAAGTGCCAGGGAAGTTCTTTATCAGGATAAGAAACAGTCAAGTTTTATTGATTATGAAGAAACACCAAAAAAGAAAACAGAAGAAGTGAAAAAGGAAGCAGCACCTGTAAAAAAGGCTGTTCAGCCAGTGGTTAAAGATGATGATAAGGATTATGTTATCAAGGGCAATGTTTCACCTATTTTTGGTGAGATAGAGGAACCGAAAAAGGAGAAAAAGGTTGTCAAAAGCGATAAGGCAGCCCGCATGAATCCTTCTATCTATTCAACAAAGGAATTTACCGGTGGAGTTATTTCACCTATTTTTGGCTATGATTCCAAGGAAGCAGATAAGGCCAGAGAAATCTTTGAAGTAAATAAAGATAAGGACGAAAAAGAAGATTCTGAAGATGTAGTAGATGATATCGATCTTTATGATGAGCCTATTTCTCTGTTTGAGGAAGATTTTGAGGAACCTTATGTTGACGAAACAGTTTTTAACGAGGAAGTTGAACCTCTTTCCGAATACGAAAATACAAAGACTGTGAAAAAGGAAAGCGAAGATATTGAAGATCTGATTGACGATACATTCGAATTTGATACTTTAGATAAAAAGAAGAAGGACTGATATGTACTATTTTATTGGCATCAAGGGAACTGGCATGGCTGCTTTAGCGGTAATGCTTCATGATCTGGGCAAGGATGTTTGCGGCAGTGACCTGTCTAAGCATTTTTTTACGGAAGATGAGCTTGTTAAACGTAATATACCAATTTATGATTTTAATCCAGACAATATAAAAGATGGCTATACCGTTATTATCGGCAATGCCTTTCTGGAAGATTTTGCGGAAGTCAAAGCTGCCAGAAACAATCCGAGCTGTACCTGTTACCGCTACCATGAATTTCTGGGAAAGCTGATTGAAGACTATGTTTCCATTGGAATATGCGGTTCCCATGGCAAAACAACCACCACTACTATGTGTGAAACTGTTTTCTCCAGATTTAAGAATACGGGCTATTTAATTGGCGATGGCGAGGGTTTTTTGGATAAAACAAGTGAATATATCTGTATAGAAGCCTGTGAATTCAGAAGGCATTTTCTGGCCTATAAACTTGATTATGCCATTATTACCAATATTGAGATAGATCATGTGGATTATTTTAAGGATGAAACTGATTACTTCAATGCCTACCAGGAGCTTGTAAGACAGATTAAGAAAGCTGTAGTCTATAATGGCGATGATCTGTGGTGTCAGAAGCTTGAATTTGGAAATCTTGATCATTATTCATATGGTTTAAGAAGCAATAATGATTTTTATCCGGCTAATATTGAAAGTGATGAAAGACACACTGTCTTTGAATTAAAACATGAGGATAAAACATTAGGAATCTTTGATATACCATTTGTCGGCAATCATCTTTTAATGGACGCCTTAGGTGTAATAGTCATGAGCTATATTCATGGTTTTGACCTAAAGGAAGTAAATGAAGCATTTAACAGCTATCATGGGCCAAAGAGAAGGTATGTGGTGGAGGAATATAAAGATTCCGTCTTTATTGATGACTATGCTCATCATCCAACCGAAGTGAAGGTTACTCTGGAAGCTACCAGGAAAAGATATCCCGACCGCAATATTGTGGCAATATTTAAGCCACATCGTGCATCCCGGGTTAAATATTTTGCCGAGCAGTTCAGGGATGCGCTTAAACTGGCTGATAATATCTATCTGCTTGAATTTACTTCGATCGATGATAAACAGGATGGAACAGATGTCAATATTGACTATCTGGCCAATATGATTGAAGGATCTGCAGTACTTCCAGAAAATGAAGAAGGTGCCCGAATACTGGCAGCTCACCATGGTTCGGTATATGTCTTCATGTCCAGCAAAGATATATATAACATAGCCAATATGGTAAAGAGTTTTCTGAACTGAAAATATTTTCATTTTTCTGTTTTAGGTGTTATTATAATATCAGAGGGTTAAAAATGGAAAATATTATTGTGATATGTGCTCAGCTTTTACCGGTACTGGGCGTAGTGGTACTGATACTGCTGATGGTACTGCTGTATGAAGTAATTAAAATTGTAAAAAGAGTTAATACCACACTTGATAAGGCTCATCTGACCATCGATCTGGTTGATGACTCACTTACAAAGGTGCAGAGTCCTTTAGATACAGCCGTGAAAATTTCCGGTACTGTCGATAAGGCTCATGATGCAACTGTTAAAGCTGCCAAAGATGCCAGGGAATTTGTCGTAAAGAATACTGAAGCTGTAAAAGAAAAGCTCAACGAAGTTTTGACAAAGAAAGAAAAGGAAGAGGAGGTCAAGGAACCTGGTCCTGAAGATATAATAGGAGGAGAATAAAATGACAGACTTAAACGAAGAAGTAAAAAATGAAGTTAATGAAACTGTAGAAGAAATGAAATCCAAGATTGATGAAATTTCAAAAGAAGCAGATAAGGTTACTGGCGAATCTGCTGAAAAAGCTCAGGAACTTAAGGAAAAAGCTGTTGATATTCTGAAAAAAGCAACCGCAAAGCTGGAAGAAATTTTAGACACAATCAAGGATCCTGAGGAAATCAAGAAGGCAACTGATTTTGTAAAAGAAAAATCTAAGCAGGTTTATGATTTCTCTATTAAGAAGATTGATGAACTCAAGGCTAACGAAGATGTTAAGAGGGGCTTAAGTGAAGCCGGCGATTTTGTAAAAGATGTAGCCAGGAAAACTGGTGATATGGCAAAAGAAGTTTATGATAAGGCCATGGAAAATGAAGATGTCAAGAAATTCGCTGACAAGACTGGTGAAGTTCTTACTGATGCCAGAAAGGGCGTTGAAGACTTCATGAACAAGCCAGAAACCAAGGAAGCTATTGATAAGGCCAAGGATACTACAATTGATCTGGCAGAAAAAGCTGTACAGGCTTTAAAAGACTGGTTAAAACCAGAAGATAAATAAAGAGTAAATTAAGGAAAGTAGCTAGCTATGAAAAAAATTACCGTCTATGATGTTGCCAAGGAGGCTAACGTTTCGCTTGCGACTGTATCAAGGGTAATGAATGGCTCAAGTGTTGTTAAAGAAGCAACTAGAGTAAAAGTTGAAGAGGCAATCGCCCGTCTTGGATACAGGCCAAATGCCCTGGCCCAGGGACTGGCTTTACAGAGAACTACAACAATTGGTCTTATATTCCCTGAAGCAATTAATTTAACCGGTCAGTTATTAAATGGCCTGTGTGATGTTGCGAAAATCTATAACTACAACATTTCATTACATACCGTTTCTGAAGGTATCACCAATATTCAGGAAGTAATTGATGGCGTAATCAAATCAAGAGTTGATGGCGTCATAATCTATTCGAATAAAAATCTGGATGATTCAACAGAGCTTTTAGCTGAATACAATATTCCGCTTGTAGTTATCGGAAACCGTTTTTCAACCAATCAGCTATGTACTGCCTATATTGACTATGCATCAGCTGTTGAAGAAAAGGTTTCTGAATATCTGGACAAAGGAATTAAAGACATAATTGTTTTAGAGGACAGACGAAACAGAAACATAACAAATGACATGATTATTGGCGGTCAGCATGCTTTCCTTAAACATGGACTGGAATTTGATAACTATCTGGAATATTCCAACGATGAAAGATCTACCTATAAGTATCTTAGAAGCTACTTCAAGATTCATCGTGACTGCAAACTGATGATAGTTTCCCGTGACTCACAGGCTCTGGCGGTTGTGAATGCAGCCAGAGAAAACAATATCTCCATACCTGATGATATGGAACTGATATGTCTGAATGATACCAAATACTGTTCGATGGTCAGACCGAAGATTTCAGGTTTTGTAGTGCCTACCTATGATCTGGGAGCTGTTGCCATGCGTGTTATGACCAAGATGCTTAAAGATGAAGTGGTTGAAGAAAAACAGAAAGTTTTAGGCTATCTGTTTAGAGAAAGGGAATCTACAAAGAAATAGGGAGAATAAATGGGAATTTATGAAGAACTAGAATGGAGAGGATTAATCAAGGATGTATCCTCTCCTGATTTAAGAGAAAAACTTAACAACGGAGGCATGACCTTCTATATCGGAACAGATCCAACAGGTGACTCATTGCATATAGGTCACTTTTCTTCGTTTCTGATTTCGACCAGACTGAAAAGAGCCGGTCACCACCCAATCCTGCTGGTAGGTGGAGGAACCGGACTTATCGGCGATCCAAAGCCAGATGCTGAAAGACCCATGATTACTAAAGAAGAAGTCGATCATAATTTCAGCTGTCTGAAGAAGCAGGCTGAAGATATTTTTGGCTTTGAAGTAGTAAACAACTATGACTGGCTGAATAACTTTACAATCATTGACTGGTTAAGAGATGTCGGCAAATACTTCAATATTGGCTACATGCTTAATAAAGATATTGTCAGAAGAAGACTGGAAGAAGGAATTACCTACACTGAATTTTCTTATATGACAATGCAGGCCTATGATTTTATGCATCTGCACAATACAAAAGGTGTTGACCTGCAGGTAGCCGGTCAGGACCAGTGGGGAAACATTACTGCTGGTATTGAACTGGTAAGAAAGAAACAGAATGAAGAAGTATATGGTTTCACAATGCCTCTTTTAACCAAATCTGATGGTCAGAAATTCGGCAAGACAAACGGCAAGGCTATCTGGCTGGACGCAAAGAAAACATCTCCATATGAGATGTATCAGTTCTTTGTGAACTCCGAAGATGACAAGGTTATTGATTATCTTAAGTTTTTAACTTTCCTGTCTAAAGAAGAAATTGAAGAACTGGAAAAATCCAACAGAGAAGAACCACATTTAAGAAAAGCTCATAAAGCACTTGCACATGAGGTGATCAGCTTTATTCATGGAGAGGAAGCCTATAATTCAGCTGTTAAAATTGCGGAAACATTCTTCAAGGGTGATATCCGTGATTTAAGCTATGATGAACTGCAGGATGGTACAGCTGATCTGGAAAAACATGTTATTGAAGACAATACACCGCTTATTAATGCCCTGGTAACTGTGGGTGCCTGCAAGTCTAACCGCGAGGCCAGAGACCTGATTAAAGGCAATTCCATTATGGTTAATGGCGAAAAAGTAAATGACATGTCTTTCGTTCTTAAGAAAGATGCTGCCTTTAATTCGCAGCTGACAATTATTAAAAAAGGCAAAAAATTTTATTACGCTGTAAAATTTAACTAAAATGAAAAAAATATTTTTATCTCTGATTCTGATAATTGGCCTGTTTGGCTGCAGTGAAAAAAATACGGCAGCTGAAACCAAATATTATGATATGCTCAAGCTCATTTCACAAAGAGAGGAGTATTCCACTTCCAGCGATAATTTCACTATTTCGGCAGAAATATCGCCAATATCTGAGGGACGCTACCGTTATTTTGTAACGCTGGATAAGCCCAAGCTTGCCATGTATGAAGTTGAGATACTGGCAATAGAGGAAGGCAAGGAATATATAAATGAAGTAGCTGCCAATGCCGGTGTGCTGCTTGATGATATATATAATCTGATTCCCAATCAGTCAGATATATCTAAAGGCTATATCTCGGGAATAAATATCTCTGGTGAAACGAACAATGAACACCCAGTGCTCTATGTACTGGTTCAATGGCACAATAAAGAACTGACTATTGTGTCTCGTGAATATTTTAAAATTGAGTTATGACAAAAAGACAAAAGGCAAATCCTAAACAATCGCTCTTGATCGGAGCTCTGGCTTCGTCTTTTGGTGTCTTTGTATCAAAAATGCTGGGCCTGTTGTACTATTCGCCTCTGTCATCTCTGGCAGGCGAGGGCAACATGGCCTTTTATTCTATTACTTATACCTATTACGATCTTCTTCTAAAGATATCCAGTGCCGGCATACCTTTTGCGATTGCGGCAATTGTAGCCAAATATGTTGCTCATGAAGACTATAAGACAGCAATGGTTGTAAGAAAACTTGGAACATCGCTGGTAATGGCGATTTCTGTATTCTCCGCCTTTATCTTTATCTTCTGTTCCGGATCTATTGCCAGACAGTCGCTTGGAAATCTGGCAAGTGATGCTGATATTGCCAATCTGAAGAATCTCTTTATGATACTGATACTGGCGGTAATACTTGTGCCTTATCTCAGTGTCATCCGTTCCTATTATCAGGGACTAAAAAGACTGGATCTTTATGCATCAAGCCAGGTACTGGAACAGTTTGTCAGAGTATTCTTTATTCTGATAGCCGGTTTTGTAGTAGTTAAAATTTTAAAATTTGATTCTATATATGCAATCTATACCGCCATTATGGCAGCTGGCATAGCGGCATTTGTAGCTATTCTATTCTTTAAAAAGAGCACAAAAGAAGATGACAGAAGAATTGATGAATTGATTAAAAACCAGGAAGGGGAAGCGGCGGATACCAGATATATCTTTAAAGAAATAGTTGATCTTGGTGTACCATATCTGCTTATCTCTTTTCTGGGTTCTTCCGGACCCCTTGTCAATACCAGCTTTTTCCTTTCCCATGTAACCGCATCAGGCGGCATGCCACAGGCTGAAGCGGTACTCTCCCTTGGAATTCTGCAGGCCAACTGTTCAAAGCTCAATGCCATTCCACAGGTTCTGACATCCGGTTTCTGTGCCGGTCTTGTGCCATATCTGACAGAATCACTGGTTAAACAGGATTATAGACAGATGAATAAACAGATAATGCAGATATTGAATACTGTTCTGTATATTCTGATTCCGGTGCTGTTTATTTTCAACTTCTTTGCCCGTGATGTTTACTATATTATGTATGGCAATTCCAATCTTGATCTGGGAACCTCACTTTTTAAGGCTTCAAACTATTATGCCTTTACGGAAACGGTGCTGCCTATATTATCGAGTATTATGATCACCTTAAGACTTAAGAAAGAGGCTATACTGACGCTGTTAATGTGTTTTTTACTGAAACTGATATCATTTTTTCCGATGGTTAAATACCTATGGGCCTATGGTATGGTGACTTCAACCTGTTTTGCCTCAGTTATTTCGATTACTGTTTATCTGGTTATGCTCAACAGAAGATTTGGAATCAGTTTTAAACAGACCTTTAAAGTAGCTCTGCTGGTGATTATCTGTTCATTCATTATGATAGTACCAGGTATACTGATTCATAATCTCTTTGGATTTGGCTATGATTCCAGAGTAATTGATATTCTCATTATGATGTTATGTGGCATTGTCATGGTTATAGTATATATTGTCTGTTCCTATTTCTGTTATCTGCCGCAGGCTCTGTTTGGTTTTAAAAAATCAGACATTAAGCGTCTGATTCATAAAGTCTTTAAGTAATCAATTATCTCATTAATTAATTCAGGAGGTGTAGAGGCTCCAGCTGTTACATGAACACAGTCATGGCCCTTTACATCTTCTTTTTTTATGTCTTTTACATCGTTAATCATGTAGACCTTTTTTATGCCTCTGTTTCGGGCTATTTCAAAAAGGCGGGTTGTGTTGTTTGATTTTATGTCCCCGACAACATACAGCACTTCGCAGTCTTTAAGCTCCAGTATGGCTTTCTGGCGCATGGAGGTAGCTGTACATATTTCTTTAACAGCTTCAGCATTAGGATATCTGACTTTTATTAATTCAATCATTTTCTCCAGTTCCAGAAAGGACATGGTGGTCTGGTTGGTGATAATTATTTTCTGATTGGTGATGTTAAGCTGTTCTATATCTTCTTTGCCGGATACAAGATGTATTCTTGTGCTAAGAGATAATATGGCATTGGCTTCGGGATGATTCTTTTTGCCAAAATAGATAACATCATAGCCAGAATCCAGATACTGAACAATAATATCTTTAGTCTTTAATACATCTTTACAGGTTCCATCTACTACCGTAAGACCCTTTTTTAGAGCTTTATTTTTAACGGCATCCGCAGTTCCATGAGCGGTTAAAAT
>DBOW01000115.1:13129-18155 GCA_002299675.1 Solobacterium sp. UBA636 | reverse complement strand
TCAGTTACATAACTGTTATGGACAATGTTTCCCAGAATATAGATTGGGGTATCGGGATTGGAAATTCTGGTCTTCTTTGCAAGGTTTACAGCGCTTACTACGCCTTTACAAAATCCCGATGGTACGACTCTTTTTACATTCATATGAGTATTATATGTTAAAATGATGGGTATGAACAGAAATTTAAAAAGCGAAACACTTAGATTTATTGAATTAAATGGCTTCAAAGAGCTTACAGAAGTTCAGAAGGAAGTCCTGAACTATACTATCAGCCGCAAAGATATTGTGGCTTTATCTAAAACCGGTACCGGTAAAACCCATGCCTATCTTATACCGATTGCGGAAATGATTAATCCGGTATCCAACAAAACTCAGGTACTGGTTTCTCTGCCTACAAGAGAGCTGTCATATCAGGTATATCAGTCCGCTCTTGTATTGAAGGAAGTTTATCCCGATCTGAGAATTTTCCAGGCAGCAGGCGGCTCTGATTCCAAAAAGAAAATCAACCCTGAGCTTCCTCCGCATATTGTGATTGGTACTCCTGGCAGAATAAGAGCTCTGTTTGAAGATGGTCAGCTTAGAGTCGATACCATTCAGATGTTTGTGGTTGATGAGGCTGATATGACTCTGGAATATGGTTTCCTGGAGGATCTGGATGTAGTGTTCTCCAGAATGGTAAGGCATGTTGAAACTCTCTGTTTCTCAGCTACTTTTCCTCAGGAACTGGATATCTTTGTAAGGAAATATCTTGAAAATCCAAAACGTATTGAGGTTCATGATAAAAAAAGAGATCCTAAAATCAAGCATATACTGATCAACTGTAAACATAAAAGCTATAATGAAAAACTGCTGGAACTTTTAAAATGCATAAATCCCTATATGTGTCTGATATTTGCCAACTCAAAAGATGAAGCTGATGCGGCCTATGAATACTTAAATGAAAATGGCTATAAGACTCTGCTTATCCATGGTGGTCTGGAAACAAGGGAACGTAAACAGGCTTTAAATGCCCTCTATTCCAAAAAATATACCTATGTAGTAGCTTCTGATGTGGCTTCAAGAGGTATAGACATCGATGCGGTCAGCCATGTAATATCTTTAGGCTTTCCTAAAGAACTGGAATTCTATATTCACCGTGCCGGACGTACTGGAAGAAACACGCAGACAGGTACGGTTTTTGCCCTTTATAAAGAAACAGACCAAAACGCTATAAACAGCTTAAAGAAACAGGGTGTTGTCTTCCTGGAACAGAGTATCAAGGGCGACAGACTGAAAGATGTTGTAAAACGTACAAGAGTCAACAGGATGGATGAAGAACTGGAAAAACAGATTGCCAAAACTCTCTATAAGAAAAATGAAAAAGTAAAACCCGGCTATAAGAAAAAGAAAAAGATGGCAGTTGAAAAAATTAAACGCAGGGCTAAAAGAGAATATATCAGAGGCAAAATAAAAGAAGAAAGAATTGAAAGATACAAAAAACTGCAGAGAGAGAAGAATCAGAATGCGTAAAAAAGAAATTATTATTGTCTGCGCACTGCTTATACTGGCTTTAGGCGTATTTGGTCTTATGCAATATATTAATTCAGCTAAAAATAACTGTTATATTGCCAATGCCGCAGGTGATCATCTTCTGGATTTCAATCTTGATGAAGATGGCTATTATGAAGTAACTGGTGATTACGGGACATTTCATCTGGAAGTAAAGGATTCTAAAATGAGAGCGATAGATGTAGAATGTCCAAACCATGACTGCGAGGCTATGGGCTGGGTGTCAAGAGATTTTCCAATGCCTATTGTCTGTCTGCCTAATAATCTGATAGTGGTGATCGATGAATAAGACTAAGAAACTGACATATGTAACCATGCTTACAGCTCTGGCTATTGTGATAAACGTGGCAGAAAATGCCTTTCTGCCATCGCTTCCTTTAGGCATTCGTTTTGGTCTGGCCAATATTATTGCCCTTATCACAATTAATCTATTTGATAATGGTGAAATGGTTACTGTTAATATTATGCGTGTTATACTGGCCAATCTTCTGACTGGCACGATTTTTGGTACAAAGTTCTTTATTGCGATAGGCGGGGTAATACTATCATCTGTTTCCCTGATTATCACTAAGAAGCTTAAATGTACTATACTGTTTTCTTCGATTATTTCCGCACTTTGTCACATGGCAGGACAGATGCTGGTGGTTTCATTTATCTATGGAACCTTAATGATGTTTACTGCCTTTCCGCTTTATATTATTTCGGCAGTAGGCACTGGTATACTGACTGGAATAATTGCGTCTGAAGTATTAAAGAGGGTTAAAATATGAAAATAGGTTTTATTTCATTAGGCTGTGCCAAGAATCAGGTGGATTCTGAATATCTGATGGGGATGTTCGAGGATCCTCATTTTGAACTCGAAACAGATCCATATAAATGTGATGTCATTCTGATTAATACCTGCGGTTTCATTGAAAGCGCCAAGGAAGAGGCCATAAACACAATACTGGAGATGGCTGAACTGAAAAAACAGAATCTGAAATATCTGATCTGTACCGGCTGTCTGGTTCAAAGATATATTAATGAACTTAAAAATGAACTGCCGGAAGTTGATCTGTTTATTACAATCAAAGACTATCCTAAGGCTAACGAACTCCTCAGTGAACTGTTTGGTTTCAGGATTGACAACTCCTATGGCAGAAACAGAACACTGATATCTAAAAACTATACTGCCTATCTGCGTATAGCTGATGGCTGTACCAACCGCTGTGCCTATTGTGCAATTCCTCTTATCAGAGGAAACTGCGTATCTGTTCCAATGGAAAAGATAATTGAGGAGGCTAAAAGACTGCATGATCAGGGTGTTAAGGAATTGAATATTGTAGCTCAGGATACTACTTTCTATGGCTATGACCTGTACAACGAATTCAGACTCAAAGACCTGATAAGAGAACTTGACAGGCTGGATTTTAAATGGATCAGGATACTCTATATGTATCCTGATGAAATTGAAGATGAACTTCTGGATGTAATTAAAGAATCTAAGCATGTACTCCCATATTTTGATATACCGGTACAGTATGGAAATGACTATATTCTGAAACTGATGAACAGAAGGGGAAGTACAGCTCATATTAAAGAAAGAATCCGCAAAATCAGAGAAATGTTTCCTGATGCCTATATCCGTACAACCATGATTGTCGGTTTTCCGCATGAGAATGAAAAGACATTTGATGATACTCTGAAATTTATTGAAGATATCAGGTTTGATTCTCTTGGCGCCTTTACATATTCAAAAGAAGAAGATACTGCAGCCTATGATATGGATGAAGAAGTTCCTGAAGAAGTGATGAATGAAAGACTTGATATTCTCATGAAGAAACAGAAAGAGATTGTTTCTGATAAACTTCAAAACAGAATTGGAGAAGTACATGAGGCTCTGATGGAGAAAAAAGACAGAAACTTCTATTATTTAAGAGGCTATATGTCTGCACCGGATGGAGTGGATTCCTATATTCTGGTTAAATCAGATAAAGAACTCAAAGAAGGTGAGTTCTATAAGGTAAAGCTTACAGATTATGTAGATTACGACATGATAGGTGAAATCATATAAAAAAGATGGGGTGGCCCATCTTTTAATATCTTATTCTTCTGTTCAGTTTTTTGCAGTCATCACAGACATAGTTGATTCTTAAATCATAGGAGTTTATTTCAAAACCCAGACATTTCTCAATAGATCTGGTATAGTCTTTCAGATTAACATCCAGTATATTTCCGCATTTGCGGCATACCAGGTGATCGTGTTTCTTGACCCTGTCATAGCGGTCAGGCTGTCCTTCAACACAGATGACCCCTATATAACCCTGTTTAAGCAGGGCATTCAGATTATTGTAGACGGTGGCCAGCACCATTTTATTTCCTCTTTCCTTAAGAATCCTGAAGATATCTTCCGCTGAAAGATGTTCACAGGTTTCATTGATAATTTGCAGTATGCATTGAGCGTTTTTAGTCATAAACTTATTTAAAGCGAAAGATACGCTTTTCTCCCTGAATTTATTATATTAAATTTAAATGTACTTTGTCTTTCAATACTATTGTATTTTTCTGCATTTCTGTGATAAAAAGCCTTGACTCTCCCCCTGATGAAACGTTTATAGTATAGACGAAAGGCAGGAATTATGCTGTTTAAAATAGGTGAATTTTCCAGATTAAGTCATCTCACTGTTAAAACCCTGAGGTTTTATGAAAAAGAAGGTCTGCTCATTCCGGATAAAGTAGACAGTCTTTCTTCATATCGCTACTATTCGACTTCTTCACTTGAAGAGGCCTGCAGAATAAAAGCTTTCAGGCAGCTTGGCCTCTCCATTGAGGAGATAAAAAGAATTAAACAGGGTGAAGACTTAAAGGAAATACTGAAACACAAATCAGATGAGCTTATCAAAGAAAAGGAACTTATTGAATCAAAAATCAGCATACTCAACTGTCTTCTGAAGGAGGAGAACATGAAGTATCAGCCTGTAATTAAAGATATTGAAGAATGCGTTGTCTATTATGGAGAAACAAAGCTTGACACTTATGGGGATATGATGAACTTTATTCCAGCGCTGGGTGAAGAGTGTGCAAGGCTCAATCCTGATCTGAAATGTATCGAGCCAGATTATTGTTTCTGTGAATATCTGGATGGCGAGTATAAGGAATCAGACATAAAAGTCAGATATTGCCAGGCAGTAGACAGGTTTGGAAAAGAAAGCAGTCAGATCAGCTTTAAAAAGCTTGATGGCACCAGAGTTATTTCGATACTGCACAAGGGTTCCTATGATATGCTGGGTGAGGCTTATGCCTATATTATAAAATACGCAAAGGAAAACAAATATCAGATAAAGGGTCTTCCAAGAGAATGCTATATTGATGGAATCTGGAACAAAACAGATGTTAATGAATATCTCACTGAAATACAGCTTCCAGTTGATTAAGCACCTTAAATGGTGCTTTTGTATTGACTGAAGTGTTGATATTATTTTAAAATGAACATTGTTCA
>DBOW01000115.1:12474-13025 GCA_002299675.1 Solobacterium sp. UBA636 | reverse complement strand
TCCATTGCCCGTTTTTCTAATGTTTCACTGGGTTCTATCTACAATTACTATAAAGACAAGGATGAACTTCTGCTGGCTATTGTAAAGTCAATATGGCTGAATATAACCTTAGATATGAATATTGAAACTGAAAGTTTCCAGAAAGCGGTTTCCTCTTTATTTGATTCTATCGAAAAAGGAAACAGAATATATCCTGATTTTATAAAAATTCATTTTACTTCTTTTACTGACATCAGTCTGCCTAGAAAGACAATGGAAGAAATAATTGAAAATATAAAACAGTCTCTGTTAACTGTGCTGGCTGAAGATAAGAACGTTAGACATGTTTTCAACAGTGATTTCAAAGAAGTTGATTTTGTGAACTTCATATTTGAAAATATGATGACACTGCTGCTTAGAAATGAAGGGAAGGATTATCTTTTAAAGATAATAGAAAAACTGCTGTATGAAGATTAGAAAGAAATATCTGTTGTTGATTGCTTCAATTGTCTGGATGACTGCAGGTTTATTGGTGTTACGGAATAAAAAACTATCTTAGTTTAATAAACTTT
>DBOW01000115.1:11683-12295 GCA_002299675.1 Solobacterium sp. UBA636 | reverse complement strand
GATTTATTGCGGTATTCTATACAGGGCTTAAAGCAGGACTGCTTCTGGCTGGTATTAATTTTATGTATTATTTCATTCAGGAAATCAATATAGATGAACAAGAAGGAGGGTTTATGAAGAAATATACAAATTATGCATTCTCATATGCGGTTCTGGCAATGATTGCCGGTGTCTTCTATCGTGAATTTACCAAATACAATGGTTTTGTCGGAAAGACTTCACTGGGCGTTGCCCATGTGCATCTGTTTGTACTGGGTACTATATTAATCCTGGTGCTGGGTCTGTACTGTTCAAAGACTGACCTGGAAAGTCAGAAACAGTTCAAAACATTCTGGAGACTTTACAATCTGGCGCTGCCATTTATGGTAATCATGTTTATTGTAAGGGGTGTTGTACAGGTTTTAGGCGTAGAACTTGCCAAAGGACCAAATGCGGCAATATCAGGTATTGCGGGTATCTCACATATCATGATGGGGGTATCCATTGTGCTTTTATTCCTGGCATTTAAGAAAACAAAAGAAGTAAAGTAAGACGGCTTAAAAAGCTGTTTTCTTTTTGAAATAACTCTTGTATGCAAAGAGGCATCAGGTCAAAATGGAAGTGTAAAAAAAT
>DBOW01000115.1:7942-11619 GCA_002299675.1 Solobacterium sp. UBA636 | reverse complement strand
GAAATCTCAAATATGATTACTTCATCTCATTAAATAATCCAAAGACTACTTCTTATTGACTCTGAAAGTCTCGGTCTGATATTGATTTACATCGCCATTCTTCAATGATGCCCAAGATAATAGGACTAAGAGAAAGATACATGAAAGAGACAGAAATTTTATCAGGGGATGAAGATATAGTAAGTAAAGCAATGATGAGATTACCGAAATTAAATAAAGCGTATCTGATATAATATTAAAGAATAGAAGATGTTTTTTTGATTTATATCTTTAAGCTATGATTGTGAATGGTTTGAAAATATTATTTTTTAAATATAACATTTGGTTATATTTTTAAAAGCAATATTTTCAATGAACGAAAGCACAATATTTTACAATATGAGGAGGTTGATGAAATGTTTTATCTAAAACAGTACAATAATACATTACTGAAATTTGATATTGGTACTGACAATCTTGATGGACAGAAAATATTGTCATTAACCACTGCCGATGGGTTTGATGAGAGAAAAATGCCTATTGGTGTCAATGCAAATCCCGAAAGTGTTATGAAATGGCTGAAAAGTCGAATTATTCCTAAAAACCGCGAATTTGTATATAGTTTTCTTGAAAAGAATGGTTTATCTCACAATGATATAAAAGGGATATTACAAATATCCAAAGGGCTATCATTAAACGACAGTTACTGGATTGTAGAAGATGATAATGAAAGATTTGAAGACTATAATCTTTATGAACACGATTTTTTAAAAGCTTTATCTTTGCTTGCGTACACCGGATATGGAAGTTCACCAGCAAAAGGATTTACATCATCTCCTGAATTCACTACTTCTGGTATGCTTAGAAAAGGATGGCGAAGACTTAATGGGAAGATTCTGCTTTACAAAGGCGGAACAAGTGGTGCCTCAAATGCCGGCAATGAACCATATTCAGAGTATTATGCCAGTCAGATAGCCAGAAAAATGGAATTGAATCATGTTGATTATTCTCTGGCCAAATGGAAGGGGTGCATCTGCTCAGTGTGTGAACTGTTTACCGATATAGACCATTCATATGTTCCGATTTATCGTTTTGTGAAAGACTATTCTCTCAGAACTGTTTCCGATTATATAAGAAGTCTTGGGAAAGATTATTATGATAAATTTGTAGATATGCTTATATTCGACGCGCTCATCTATAATGAAGATCGTCATTTTGGCAATTTTGGACTGATTGTAGACAACAAAACCAATATGCCATGTTCATTTGCACCATTATTTGATAATGGTTTATCGCTTTTTAATTATGCGACAGATGAAAAACTGGAGAATATAGAAGAATACGCAAAAACCAGAAGTTCCGCCTATGGTGTGCCTTTTGAAAACATCATTAAGGAATTTATTGCGCCAAGACATAAGGAACAGCTAAGAAAAATGATTGGTTTCAGATTCGAAAGAGACAGAAACTACAATCTTCCTGCAAAACGTTTAAGAATAATTGAAAAACAGCTTCAAAGAAGAGTAATAGAAATGCTTGAGATGTAGCCATATTTGCCTTTTGAGTAAAGACTTGCTAGAATAGCATACATGGCTTTAAAGAATGTTAAACATACGCTTTATGCATCATACTTGGGATATATCACTCAGGGCATTGTGAATAACTTTGCCCCTTTATGTTTTGTGATTTTTGAAAAAGAATTTGGTTTAAGTTTAAGCCAGCTGACTTTTATTATTACCGCCAACTTTCTGATACAGCTTGCCCTGGATTATTTTTCAACCCTGTTTATAGATAAAATAGGATACCGTAAAGTAATAGTAATAGCTCATCTTTTATCAGCCATGGGCCTTGTAATGCTGACGGTACTGCCGCAGATTATAGACAGCTATCTGGCAATACTTATTTCAGTTATGACCTATGCAGCCGGTGGCGGTCTTATTGAGGTGCTGGTTTCTCCGATTGTAGAGGCTTTGCCCCTTGATAACAAAGAAGCCAGGATGAGCCGTCTTCATTCTTTCTATTGTTTTGGTCATATCGGAGTAATTGTGATCACGACAGTGTTTTTTAATATTTCCGGTACAGGATCATGGCGTTTACTGGCTTTGCTGTTTGCCTTAATTCCATTTATCAATGCCTTTTATTATATGGTGGTACCTGTTTATCAGCTTGATGAGGAAAACGATGACAAAGTAAAAAGTCAAAGCACAAAGCTTTTGATCGTGTTTATGGTACTGATGATGGCCTCAGGCTGCAGCGAAATGGCGATGAGTCAGTGGGCTTCTTTCTTTCTGGAAGATCAGCTCCATGTATCTAAAACTGTTGGCGACCTGCTGGGTCCGGGCGGTTTTGCCCTGTTTATGGCTTTATCAAGATTTCTGCACTCTAAATACGCATCTAAGTTAAAGCTTGAATATTTTATGACCTTAAGTGGTATTCTCTGTCTTATTTCCTATGGGCTGGCTGTATTTTCTTCAAATGCCTATCTTTCTCTGGCTGGTTTTATGCTGTGTGGTTTTGCGGTGGGGGTGTTATGGCCTGGAACTTATTCACTGGCTTGCAAATATCTGAGCGTCAATACAGCTTCTTTTGCCTTTATGGCTCTGGCAGGAGATGTTGGCTGTACGCTTGGTCCGACTTTAACTGGTTTTGTGTCAGGGTTATTTAATGATAATCTGAAAGCTGGAATTCTGGCAGCTGGAATATTTCCGTTATGCATCATTTTTATCATGGTCTGGCTTTTAAATAGACAGAAAAACTTTAAATAGAGTAAATAATTTGGTATTATTTTTTAGTAATTAATTAGAGGGAATTATGAAAGATTTTTATTTTGTTGCGCTAATTGGCTTTGCACTGTCACTGGCTTTGACCTGTCTTGTGATGCCGTTTTATATTCAGATGTTAAAGAATCATCACATTGCGCAGTCAGTAAGTGAATATGCGCTTGATGAATATAAGAATAAGCAGAAAACCCCAATCATGGGTGGGCTTATTTTTGTACTTGTACCGGTTGTGATTTACCTGATTGTTAATGGTCCATACCGTTTCAATATGAGTGTCCTTATGGTTATCTGTTCCTACATGTTATTCTGTCTGGTTGGTTTTCTGGATGATATTCTGATTATTCTAAGAGGAAACAATGAGGGTTTATCACCAAGGACAAGACTGATAATGGAATTTGTGTTTGTGATACTGATTTACGCAGTTTTCAGAAAATATATTCCACTTGATATTCATATTCCATTTACCGGTATCGATATAAATCTGCCATGGTTTATCTTTCTGCCGTTTATGATTCTTCTGTATATGGCAGAAGCCAATGCGGTCAATTTTACCGATGGTATGGATGGTCTGTGTGCAGGAGTAAGCTTTATTGCCTTAATTCCTCTGGCAGTAATTGCGTTTGTTAAGGGCTATTATTCACTGGTTCTGCTTATTGTCTGTGTTCTTGGCGGACTAATTGGCTATCTGGTGTTCAATCATCATCCGGCCAAGATTTTTATGGGAGATTCTGGTTCCCTGGCCCTGGGAGCTCTGTTTACAGCTTCAGCCATAATACTTAAATGTGAAGTGGCCTTATTTGTTGTTGGCGGTGTGTTTGTGGTTGAGATGTTCTGTGTCTGTGTGCAGCAGATTTCTGTCCGTCTGTTTCATAAAAGAGTATTTTCCTATACACCAATTCATTATGCCTTTACTTTAAAGGG
>DBOW01000115.1:3493-7871 GCA_002299675.1 Solobacterium sp. UBA636 | reverse complement strand
TTGTTGGTTTAATTATTGGATTATTTTAATGAAATACGATTTTAAGAAATGCAGCGACCTTAAACAGGCTATTCTTGATTATAATGGTTTAAATATTGAAGATTTAAATTGTGACTATGACCTTGTCGTTAAAGATGAGGTTTTTCTTAATTTCAGAGATTATCTTCTGGAGCATAAAGACAGAAGATATCTATTGGTTGGCGACTATGATTTTGATGGCATTGCAGCTACAGTGATTATGAAAAGGTTATTAAATCATCTGGGCATCGCAAGTAATCACTATATTCCCAGCCGTATAAAAGAAGGCTATGGCGTTAATGAAAGTATTATAGACAAGGCCATCAATTATCACTTTGATACTATTATTCTTCTGGATAATGGCATAGTAGCTTCAGACTGCATTAATAAGGCCAGATTAAACAATATTGATGTTCTGATTATTGATCATCATGAATACAGTGAGCTGCCAGATGCCAGTCTGATTATTCATGATAGACTGGTTGATAAAAAATACAGTGAGCTTTCAGCTGCCGGTCTTTGTTTCATACTGTCCCTGACGGTATATGAAGATGAGCTTTCGCTGGTGCTTGGAGCTGTGGCTGTTCTTTCGGATATGATGAAAGTGCTGGGCTTTAACCGCTATCTGTTAAATAAGATGATTAAAGCTGTTAACAGTCAGGAAAGCATGAGACTGTTGAATGATGGTAAAAATATCAGTTTTCAGGATCTGTCTTTCAACATTATTCCAAAGATTAATGCCGTATCCCGCATGGAACCGGAAGGAAATCCCAATCTGCTCATAAGGTTTTTTAATGATGCAGAATATGCCAGAGAATATATTGAAAAAATAAACTATCTGAACAATAAACGTAAACAGGAAACAAAGCTGATGTATGAAGAGGCTTTAAGAATAACGGATGGTTCAAGTATATCAATTATTGCCTCCAGCAGTTTCAGAGAAGGACTTTGTGGACTGATTGCGAATAAACTTCTGGGAAATTTCGCTCATCCATTTATTGTTCTGAATATTGAAAATGGTTTATGCAAGGGGTCAGGCAGATCGCCTGAGGGTTTTAATATGTATGAACAGCTGAAGGGCTTTGAAGACTTTGAGGCTTTTGGCGGTCATTATTCAGCGGTTGGTTTGAGTGTTAAACTGGATAAATTAAAAGCTCTTAAAGACTATACAGATAATCTGCAGTTTGAAGATAATGTTCAAAAAGATGTGCTTATACTCGATGATGATCTGCTTAATGATTCAAGCATTGAACTTATAGAAAGCTTTGAGCCTTATGGAAATGGATTCAAAATGCCTCTGATGGCAATTGAGAACAGGGGATACAGGAAGTTTATAGTTTCTAACAGGTATCCAAAATTCACAGTTTCGTCCAGGGTTTCAGCTATCTGTTTCCATGAAGAGATGAAAAATGCAGATGGAAGATATTTCATAGGTACTTTAAGAAGGGATTCTTATCGAAATGGCTGTATTTCTTTTGTGATTGAAGACATCATTTAAGATTTGGACAATTTGGTAAGACAAAGTTGTTTCTTTTGTATTAATTATTTTTTTTCTTGATTTTATGGTGGATTAATTGCTTAATAAAATTGAGGAATAATTTTATGGAAATAAGTACAGTTCTTAATGAAGAAAAAAAGATCAGGAAACTGCTTCACGAGGTTCCTGAGCTTTCAGGATGCGAAGTTAAAACCAAAAGAATAATTACATCATATCTGAATAATCTCCATTCAATAAGAGTTATCTATAAGGGAGACTGGTTTTACGCTTTATATAAGTCCCCAAATTCATCCGGCAGGATAGCTTTCAGGGCTGATATGGATGCAGTAAGAGGTGAGGATGGCCTTGCCCATCATTATTGTGGACACGATGGACACACAGCTACTTTACTGGCTTTTGCGTTTTATGTAAATGAAACAAAGCCAGACAGGGATATTTACTTTATCTTTCAGCCAGCCGAGGAAACCGGCAAGGGAGCACTGATGGTGAGGGAACTTCTGATTGAAGAGGATATTGAAGAAATCTATGGTTTTCATTCAATTCCTAAATTTAAAAAGGGTTCAGTAATCTTGAGAAACGGTACCTTTGCCTGTGCATCGCAGGGTCTTTCTTTAAGCTTTAAAGGTTCTCAATCACATGCGGCCTATCCAGAAGCAGGAAACAATCCTGATACAGTAATTGCGGAAATGATTGAGTATGTAAACACTTTAAAGTGTTTTGAACTGGGCAATCTTCATTTTGTGACAGTTGTAGGGGCCAGCATTGGTTCAATGTCCTTTGGGGTAAGTGCGGGAGAAGGAAAACTGTATCTTACAGCCAGAGCCGAAAGGCAGGACAGTTTCAATAAACTGATTGAATCAATACTGGACAGGGCCAAAAGCTTAAGTGAAAAGGCTGGCATTGAGTTTGAATACAGGGCTCATGATGTATTCTCAGCTACCATCAATGATCCAAATTTGGTAGATGGTATTGAAGATATTGCCGTTAAAAATAATATTGAAGTAATAAGACCTTCTGAACCTTTCAGATGGAGTGAGGATTTTGGCTATTATTTAAGAGTGTGCAAGGGTGCTTTCTTTGGTGTAGGCGATGGAGAAGACTACCCTCAGCTTCATACATCAGAATTTGAGTTTCCAGATGACATAGCGGAAACAGTTTTAAAGATATATATGGGGTTAATATGCAGTATATAGTAGGCCATAAAAATCCAGATACTGATTCAATTTCTTCCGCTTTGTCCTATGCAGCTTTAAAAAAGGCACTTGGTGAAGAAGCTGTAGCCTGCAGGCTGGGCCCTTTAAGCGAGGAAACCAAGTTTGCGACCAAGTATTTTGATATTGAAGCACCAATGTATATTGATGATGCCCGAAGCCGGGTAAAGGAAATTGTTCTGGATAAGGCGGTAACAGTAAAAGAAAATACTACCTGCAATGAGGCTATCAATAAAGCCATGTGCAACAATTCCCGAACCCTTTGCGTTGTCGATGATGAAGAAAGACTGACAGGTATTATCTCATCCAGCGACATGCTTTCGATAAGGATGATGAATAAAGCCTCCAAAGAAGAACTTCTGACAGCATCGGACATAAATGCCTTTGCCAGAGACTGTGGGGGTATCATCGTAAATAAGTCTGACAGAATATCCAATGGCAAGGTTTTTGTCTACAATCAGCAGCATTTTAAAAATGAATATGAAAACGCCATTGTGCTGGTAAATTCTGAAATGATGGTTCTGGACTGTATTCACGAAAATCCAGCTCTAATAATTTATGCATCCAATGAGATAGATGATGTTCTGTCCATGATAGTTAAACAGAAGGATATTTCTTTAATTAAGACCAAGATTTCAATCGAAGATGTTCTGGAGCTGATTCATGAATCCATTCCTGTATCTTTATTGATGAGCAGAAATATTGTTTCAATTAATGAAAATGAATATATGGAAGATGTATCGCGCAGACTTCTGCAGACAAGATACAGAAGCTATCCGGTGGTAAATGACGAGAAAAAGCTCGTCGGCATGATTTCCCGCTGGCACTGCAGCAACTACCAGAAGAAGGAATTTGTACTGGTTGATCATTCTTCCAGAACTCAGACAATTGATAATATTGAATTTGCGGAAATTGTGGAAGTGATAGATCATCACCATATTGGCGGTATATCTACCAACAAGCCTATCTATTACCGTAATCAGATTGTTGGCTGTACCTGTACAATCATCTATGAACTTTATAAGGAAAATGATACAGCGGTTGAACCTAAAATTGCCGGTATGATGCTTTCGGCCATAATCAGTGATACTTTAAACTTCAAGTCCAAAACAACAACCAGAAAAGATATCAAAGCTGCCAGAGAACTGGCTGATATTGCCGGTGTAAACCTTGAAGAATATGCCATGAAGCTTTTATCAGCTTCGGTTAATCTTAAAACTGAGGATTTCCAGAAGCTGATGGAAAGCGATCTGAAGAACTATGTTTTCAACAATTATAAAGTAGCGGTAGGGCAGACCAACTATATGGATATTTCTCAGATTCAGATTCATATAGATGACTATAAGAAAAAGATTTCTGATTATCAGATAAACAATAAATATGATCTGCTGATTATGATGTTTACAAGTGTAAAGGGCGATGGAACTATGTTTATGTTCTATGGCCCAAAGTCGGAAATAATGGGTGAAATAATCGAGGAAACCTTTGATTTTAATTCGGGTTTTGACAAAAAGATTATTTCCCGCAAGCAGCAGCTGGTTCCGATTCTTTCCAAGAAACTTTCCGAGTATTAGGCATATCTCTTTTACATAGTGAGTACGCTAGCTGCGTACTCACTTTTAAAATTGTTCTTTATAAAACAGCGTAAAAA
>DBOW01000115.1:3174-3414 GCA_002299675.1 Solobacterium sp. UBA636 | reverse complement strand
GTTTAAATAATAATCAGCTAAAAAATCAAATCAAAATTTTCCAATTTTGTCCCTTGCAAGTGTCCGATGTAAACGCTTCCAAAAACATATTATTAAAGCGTAATAAGACAGAAGGACCGATGAAATAATATAAGGTCCACGTCTAGAAAGGAACTATATGAAAGGAATTCACGTTACAAGCGAAATAAAGCCTTTAAAGAAGGTTTTACTTCACAGACCAGGAAATGAGCTTCTAAATCT
>DBOW01000115.1:0-3064 GCA_002299675.1 Solobacterium sp. UBA636 | reverse complement strand
GGTTGTGAGGTTGTCTATTTAGAGAACTTAATGGCTGAGGTTTTAGATGATGAACCAATCTTAAGAAACAAGTTTATTCGCCAGTTCTTAAATGAGGCAAACATTACTACAGATTACTATGTTAATCTGATTACAGAATATCTGAATGAAAACTTTCCAGATAATCTGCAGCTGGTACTTAAGTGTATCGAAGGTATGAGAATTTCTGAACTGCCAAGATCTAAGACTACAACTTTAATCGACTTAGTAAACAATGACAGAGATGAAATGCTGCTGCCTCCATTACCAAATCTTTACTTCCAGAGAGACCCATTCGCATCAGTTGGCGATGGTATCACTCTGCACAAGATGTATTCAAAGACAAGAAGCAGAGAAACAATCTTCGCTGAATATATCTTTGATTATCATCCAGACTACAAGGGCTTAGTAAAGAAATACTTCAACCGTTATGATGTTGACCACATCGAAGGTGGTGACGTTCTTAACTTAAATGAGCACACACTGGCTATCGGTATTTCTCAGCGTACTAACCCTGATGCAGTTGAAAAGGTTGCCAGAAGATGCTTCAGAGATCCTGACTGCAAGATCGATACTATCTACGGTTTCGTTATTCCTAAGTCAAGAGCCTTCATGCACCTTGATACAGTATTTACACAGATTGATTATGACAAGTTCACAATCCATCCACATATCTTAGGACCTCTTCAGGTATTCAAGCTTACTCCAGGTACAACTGTAGATTCAGTTAATATTGTTGAAATCAATGATACATTAGAGCACGTTCTGGCTGAAGCATTAGGTTTACCAAAGGTTGAACTGCTGCTTTGTGGAGCTGGCGATAATATCGCTGCTGCAAGAGAACAGTGGAACGATGGTTCAAATACCTTATGTATTGCCCCAGGTGTTATCGTTGTATATGAAAGAAACAATGTAACTAATGCATACTTAAGAGAAAAGGGCTTAACAGTAATCGAAGTTCCTTCATGTGAACTTTCAAGAGGAAGAGGCGGCCCTAGATGTATGTCTATGCCTCTGATCAGAGAAGACTAATAAAAGAATAAAAGGAGAAAAAACATGGGAGTTAATTTATCAGGAAGAAATTTTTTAAAGCTGCTTGATTTCACACCTGCTGAAATCAGATACTTATTAGACCTTGCAAAGGGCTTTAAGGATATGAAGAGAAATGGTGTTCCTCATGACTATTTAAGAGGAAAGAACATCGTTCTGTTATTCGAAAAGACTTCTACAAGAACACGCTGCTCATTTGAAGTTGCTGGCAGAGATTTAGGTATGGGAGTAACTTATCTTGATCCAGGATCATCTCAGATGGGTAAGAAGGAATCTATCGAAGATACTGCCAGAGTTCTGGGAAGAATGTATGATGGTATCGAATATAGAGGATTTGCTCAGTCTATCGTTGAAGATCTGGCTGCCAATGCTGGTGTACCTGTATGGAATGGTTTAACTACTGAATTCCATCCAACTCAGATGCTGGCTGATATCATGACTGCTGAAGAAAACTTTGGCAACATGAAAGGCAAGAAGCTGGTATTCATGGGCGATGCTGGAAACAACGTTGGTAACTCATTAATGGTAGTTTGTGCCAAGTTAGGTATCAACTTCGTAGCCTGTGGTCCTGCTAAGCAGATGCCAAGTGCTGAATTAATCGAAACTTGCCGCAAGATTGCTGCTGAAAACGGTTCAACAGTTGAAATCACTGAAGACGTTAAAGAAGGTACTAAGGGTGCTCATGTAATCTATACTGATATCTGGGTATCTATGGGTGAACCTGCTGAATTATGGGCTGAAAGAATTAAGCTGTTAGAACCATACAGAGTAACTAAGGAAGTTATGGCTAATGCAGATCCTGAAGCAATCTTCATGCACTGTCTGCCTTCATTCCATGACACAAACACAACTATCGGTGCTGATATCGCCAAGCAGTTCGGTGTTACTGAAATGGAAGTTGCTGATGAGGTATTTGAAGGTCCTCAGTCAAGAGTATTTGACGAAGCTGAAAACAGAATGCATACAATCAAGGCCGTTATGTATGCTACATTAAAGTAATATGGCTGAAAGATTAGTAATTGCCCTGGGCGGAAACGCCCTGGGCAATAACCCTGAGGAGCAGCTGGAACTTGTAAAGACAACTGCTTCTACAATCGTTGACCTGGTTGAAGAGGGTTATGATGTAATAGTAGGACATGGAAATGGTCCACAGGTCGGAATGGTCAATCTGGCTTTTGAGAATTCACACAACAAGGTAGGTGGCACACCAACTATGCCATTCCCTGAATGTGGCGCAATGACTCAAGGCTACATCGGTTACCACCTGCAGCAGTCTATCATGAATGAACTGGCTAAGCGTGGTATTAAGAAGAATGTGGCTACTGTAGTTACACAGGTGGAAGTAGATCCTGAAGATTCAGCTTTCAAGAATCCTACAAAGCCTATCGGTTCTTTCTACTCTAAGGAAGAAGCTGACAAGATTGTAGCTGAAACTGGCTATACCTTTGTTGAAGATGCTGGAAGAGGATACAGAAGAGTTGTTCCTTCACCTAAACCTGTATCTATTGTTGAACTGGATGTTGTTGATTCTTTAGTAAGAAGCGGCAGCGTAGTTATCACTGTTGGTGGCGGTGGTATTCCAGTAATCAAGGAAGATGGATACTATAAGGGTGTTGCAGCTGTTATCGATAAGGATAGAGCTTCAGCTAAGCTGGCCTTAGACTTAAAGGCAGATAAGCTGGTTATTCTTACTGCTGTTGAACAGGTCGCAATCAACTTCAATAAGCCTGATCAGAAGAATCTTTCAAGATTAACTATTGAAGAAGCTAGAGGCTATATTGGTGAAAACCAGTTTGCCAAGGGTTCAATGCTTCCAAAGGTAGAATCTTGCATTGAGTATGTTGAAAATACTGAAAATGGTGAAGCTCTAATTACTTCTTTACAGAAAGCTAAGGAAGCACTTAAGGGCAATACCGGTACAGTAATTACCAGATAAATAATTAAATTAAGGGATATTTTAGGGTATTATGAAAAAGAAGAAAAAACAGTTAACATC
>DBOW01000011.1:269-2822 GCA_002299675.1 Solobacterium sp. UBA636 | reverse complement strand
GGTGCAATAAATTATCTAAAAAATATCCTAAAAGGTGCAATAAATTATATAATGGTCCTATAAAGAGGATATTATGGAAAGAAAAGCACTTGAAGAACTCATTAAATGGAAAGATGATAAATACAGGAAACCATTGATGGTATGGGGTGGACGTCAGACTGGGAAGACATATCTGATTAGGGATATATTTGCGAGAAGATATTTTCCTGATAATTATATTTATGTTGATTTTAAGGTTGAAGATGAGATACGTGATTTTTGTAATTCTACAGCTAGTGCAGCCAAGATAATTGAGTTTATTTCACTTTTTAAGGAAAAAAGGATCGATAAAAACACGCTGCTTATTTTTGATGAAATACAGGAATGTTTGAATGCCGTTTCTTCGTTAAAGTATTTTTGTCAGGACTATCCAGAGATACCTGTTATTGCCACGGGTTCAATGGTGCGAATCAGAATACAGCGCTATAGAAACAGCAGAGGCCCAAAAAATGAAGGTGGTTTTCTTTTTCCTACGGGAAAGATTAATGAGCTGACTATTTATCCTATGACTTTTGAAGAGTTTCTGATAAACGCAAATAAAATGCTCTATGATAATTTAGCTGAATCGTTTGATAATATGAAGCATCTAAGTGTTCAGGTTCACGAAATGGCGATGGATTATCTTTATAAATATCTGCTGGTAGGAGGCATGCCTGAGGCTTTAAGTGTATTTATCGAAGAAAAGGATTTGTTAAAGTCGAGAAAGCTGCTCAAGGAACTTTATAATAACTATCTATCTGATATGGAACTATATCAGGTATCAAGGGAATCAATTCTAAAAAGCAGAAGTGTATTTGAAAATATTTATGCTCAGCTGAATAAGGAGTCTAAGAACTTTAAGCCAGGGCTGATCAAAGAGGGTTCTAAGACAAGAGACTACGATACACCTGTTAACTGGCTCAGGATGGCTCATATTGTTAATCTTTCCTACGAACTAAAGGAGCGTGTTACAACGCCTCTTATAAACAAGGATGATAATAGTTATCGTCTATATCTAGGGGATATTGGCATGTTCTCGTATCAGAGCGGAATTAATGCGGCTTCATTTATCGCAAAGGACAGAGAGAATACTTTAAGTGGCGTATTTTTCGAGAACTATGTTGCCAACGAGTTAGTAGCTCACGACCAGAAACTATTTTACTGGAAAGGCAAGGATAATAATGAACTGGAGTTTATCGTGGAATCTGATAATTGTTTATATCCTATTGATGTGAAAAAAGGAAAAGGTATGCTCAATTCTCTAGAAAAATTCTCTAATCATAATAAATATGACTGCGCAATTAAAATATCAGCACAAAGCTTTGGCTATGATGCGACGAAGAGGTTATTAACTATACCTCTATACTATACTTCTTTTCTTTGTGAAAGACTAAGGGAAGGGACTTTAAAAAAATGGCTGATGCAAACCAGAGGTTAACAGAAATTAAACAGCCAGTTGGTAGTAAATAATAGGCAATGATTAGATAATAGAGTCATGACATTAGGTGAAAGAATAGGCATAAAAAGAAAAGAAAGTGGTTTATCTCAGGAGAAGTTAGGAGAGCTTTTTAATGTATCAAGGCAGACAGTCTATAAATGGGAGGCAAATCTGGCTGTACCTGAGCTTGATAAATTAAAAGGCATGGCTGAGCTTTTTGGTGTTAGTCTTGATTATTTAATTAATGGCAAAGAGGAAAAGAAACAGCTTAAGACTGAAACAAATCCTAAGATAAGAAAACTGTTTATAACAGTGGTGCTGCTGCTTATAGGTATATCTGTTTTTCTGTTAATTAGTCTTAATGGTTTGAAGAATGATTATCTGAATCTTAAGAATAGTGTTGATAATATGAATGTCTATGTAAACAATAGAATTAATTCTATTGTAAGATCTCTGGAGAATACAATGAGTACTTATTCAAGTCTAAGTGTTGATTATGCTGTTGAAGAGATTAAGGCTGATCAGGATAGGCTTTATTTTAAGGCCAGCTATCTGCCAAAGACGATATCTGATGAAACCAGGGCGGTGTTTCACTGTACCAGCAACGATGAAAGCTATGACTTTGAGGCAGTTTTGAATGATAAGTCTTATTTTGTGGCTGAGCTGGAATGTCCTATAAGCAACTATGTTGAGATTAGTATTGAGCTGATAGATGGCAATATTCATAATAATGAAATTATTGGTTTTTACTATGGTTTGAAAAATGCCAGCTTTGGTGACTTTGATATAGTCTGGCCAATCGATGCAGCTTATGATAAGGATAATTATCTTGAAAGAGACTGTGTTGTGTTAAGACATAGTCCTGGAACAAATGACTTTGACATTAAGCTGGCTAAGATAGTATCGGCAAAGATGAGTCTTTACAGGGATGGCGAGTTAATTTGTGAATATGATGGAAGTGATATAGATCTGGAAGCTGATAAATATGTTTTTAAACGTCCTGAGGGAATTAGGGTTGAAACAGATAAATATAGTTATAGCGAAGTACTGATGGTAACTGATGAATTTGGTCATACTTTAACAGTTGAACAAGACAG
>DBOW01000011.1:0-162 GCA_002299675.1 Solobacterium sp. UBA636 | reverse complement strand
GGCCTTTATTGATGTTTAATTTTGTTGTATGGATTTGGTTTATTGTGCAGTTTTGTTATCATAAAAGTGTGAAAATTCCTTCTAATTTGTAGCAGAGTTATTATTGAGTTTTCGCTTTTTTTGATTCCGCATTCATTTTAGCTGAATTGAAAAATTAAATTC
>DBOW01000006.1:2434-5022 GCA_002299675.1 Solobacterium sp. UBA636 | reverse complement strand
TTATCTAACTTCCTTGATACGAGCTGACTTACCAGATCTAGATCTTAAGTAGTATAACTTAGCTCTTCTTACCTTGCCGACTCTGATTACAGTAATCTTGTCGATAAGTGGTGAGTTGATTGGGAATGTTCTCTCAACGCCTACACCGCTTGAAAGTTTTCTTACAGTGAATGTTTCACCGATTCCTGAACCCTGCACCTTGATAACGATACCTTCAAATGCCTGGATTCTTTCTTTGTTGCCTTCTTTGATCTTTACATCAACTCTGATAGTCATACCAGCTTTGATTTCAGGAAGATCATTTCTCATCTGGCTCTTAGTAATTTCGTTTACTAAATTTAAATTCATGCCTTTTCTCCTTCTAAACAATATGTAATCATCACTCATATTTATTTTAAACAGCGGAATGACAATGCCCTAAAGCTTTAATATTGTAACATGAACAGATACTAGAGACAAGAATTAATTTCATTTTTTATTTCTTCAAGAAATTTCTGTTCTTCCTTATTAAGTTCCTTATTTTTTAATAGATCAGGACGGTATTTAAGGGTTTCTCTTAGAGATTCCTTAAGATTATACTGTCTGATTTTTTCGTGGTTGCCACTCATTAATACATCAGGAACTCTCTGACCATCATATTCAACAGGCCTTGTATACTGAGGATATTCCAGAAGTGATGAATTATAAGATTCTTCCTTCAGGGAATCGGAACTTATTCCTTCATCCAGTAAACGCATTATTCCATCCATTACTACCATTGAAGCCAGTTCACCACCAGTAAGTATATAGTCGCCTATTGAGATATTCTGGTCAACATATTTTTCAATTCTTGAATCAATGCCTTCATAATGACCGCATATAAAGACAATATCTTCCATCGTGGAAAATCTGATCAGGTCTTCCTGTTTCAAAGGTCTGGCCTTGGGCGATGTCAGCATAACATAGGAGTTATCACTTTTATTGTTAAGTAAAGCTTCATGTACTACATCAACCTTCATTAACATCCCGGCCATTCCGCCATATGGCGTATCATCAACATGATGATGTTTATCTTTAGAATAATTTCTTATATCTACCACTTTTACTTCGCAGAGCTTTTTTTCAATTATTCTTCTGATAATTGATGAATTAAGAAAGCCTTCATACATCTCAGGAAACAGAGTAAGTACTGTAATCTTCATTAAAAAAGTCCTTCCATATTTATGACGTCTATTCTGTTTTCTTCGAGATCTGTATTTAGGATAAACTGTTCAATATAAGGTATCAGTACTTCTTTATCTTCCGTTTTAACTCTGATAAAGTTATTTCTTACTCCTTCTTCTACATTGATTACTTTGCCTTTTTTCTCGTTGTTCACATATACATCTAAACCGATGAGTTCATCGTAGTAGTATCCTTCTTCAAGTTCTTCTATGTCGTTTTCATCCTTGTAGATATACATGTTCTTATATTTTTCTACCAGATTGATGTCATGTTTATCTTTTAATGTGAGCAGCATGAATCCTTTATGAAAACGGTAGGATTCAACAGTTTCTTTATAATGTTTCTCGCCAATATAGATAAATGAATCGGTTTTAAATCTGTCTTCTGTGAAATCAGTATATACTTCTACTTTAAGTTCACCCTTAATACCATGGGTGTTGCATATTTTTCCTATTTCTTTAAATTCCATAAGGCTATTGTATCAAAAAAACAGGTCATACAACCTGTTTAGATAGCTTCAAACTTAATTGAAATACGCTTGTTCTCGATTTTTGATGCAACCTGAAGCATCTGGCGAATTGAGTTAGCCATTGAACCCTGCTTGCCAATCAGTCTGCCGATATCATCGCTTGGGGCATAAACATAAAGGAGCATTTCATTTTCATTAATGCTTTCCATCTGTTTAACCATAACCGCATTAGGATCTGAGCAGATAGGCTTAACAATGTTCAGTAATACTTTCTCTAAATCGATCATTATTTAGCTTTCTTGGCATCCTGGAACTTCTTCATAACACCAGCTTTAGAAAGAAGATTTCTAACTGTGTCAGAAGGTACAGCACCATCGTTTAACCACTTAAGAGCCTTTTCTTCGTTTACAACGATAGAAGCAGGGTTAGTCTTAGGATCGTAAGTACCTACTACTTCGATTTCTCTGCCATCTCTTCTGTCTCTTGCATCAGCAGCAACGATTCTATAGAAAGGAGCTTTCTTGGCACCCATTCTCTTTAGTCTTAACTTAACCATTTCTTGTTTACCTCCGTTTTCGTACTTATAAAGTATAGCATATCAAAATAAAGTGTCAAGTATTTTTACTTGACACTACATCATATTTCTAAACATTCCCGAGAAAGAACGCATTACCTTCTTCATCTTGTCGTACTGGTTGATAACCTTGTTTACATCATCAACAGTAGTACCAGAACCCTTGGCAATTCTTCTTTTGTGTGTTCCACGAAGTCTTGAAGGATCTTTTCTCTCTTCTGGAGTCATTGACTGAATTACTGCCTTAACCTTTTTGAGGTTCTTGTCAGCGTCTTCATCATTAATCATGTTCTTATAGTCACCCATGCCTGGAAGCATGCCCATTATTGAAGATAATGGACC
>DBOW01000006.1:0-2348 GCA_002299675.1 Solobacterium sp. UBA636 | reverse complement strand
ATTTCTTCTGATCTTTTTTCATCAAATTCTTCCTGAGCCTTTTCTACCAGCGATACAACATCGCCCATGCCCAGAATTCGATCAGCCAGACGGTCTGGATGGAATTCATCCAGGTCGGAAATCTTTTCACCAACACCGACAAACTTGATAGGCACACCAGTAATTGACTTAACCGATAAGACAGCACCACCCTTGGAGTCACCATCAAACTTTGTAACAACAAGACCGGTGACATTAAGTTCATCGTTGAATGTATTGGCAACATTCACGATATCCTGACCAGTCATGGCATCAACAGTTAAGAGGATTTCCTCTGGTGATACAGCCTGTTTAATGTCTTTGAGTTCCTGCATCAGAACTTCATCAATCTGCAGACGTCCTGAAGTATCGACAATCATGACATCAAAGCCATTCTCTTTAGCATACTTCTTAGCATCAATTGAGGTATTTAAGGCGTTTACAAACAAGCCTTTAGAGAATACTTCTACTTCAATTGACTGTGCAAGTGTCTTTAACTGCTCAACAGCAGCTGGACGAACAAGGTCACCAGCTACCAGAAGGACCTTCTTGCCCTGTTTCTTAAAGATGTTGGCAATTTTGGCTGCCTGTGTAGTTTTACCTGTACCCTGTAAACCCACCATCATGATGGTGGTTAAGCCTGGTGCAAAATGAATTGAATTGTCGTCATCTCCCAGTAATTTAATGATTTCATCATGCACAATTTTTACAAGTAACTGTCCAGGATCAATTGAATTCAATACATCCTGTCCTACAGCCTCTTTCCTTACATCATTTAAAAAGTTCTGAACTACACCATAGTTTACATCGGAATCTAAAAGCGCAATACGCAGCTCTTTTAGAGTATCCTCCATGTTACGTTCAGATAGTTTACCCTTTCCTTCAATATTTCTAAGGGTTTTAGTTATTTTTTCCTGTAATGTATCAAAAGCCATGAAATGATTATACTACAAATACCAGGTTTTTTAATCTAGACAGGATAGCAAATAAAAGCAAATATAAAAATATTAATTAGAATCTTATCTAATGTTATTAGCTAACATATTGGCGAGAGTATCTGGAATCTTCTTTGTTTTAGCTCTGAACATAATTTTGTCATATAAATTATGTGAAGAATCTTTACAAAAATTGAATCACCCATAAACTGTCTAAAGATTTATGGGCTTCATAAGAAGTTTGATATTTAAGTTTTGTCACCCAACTTATTAAAGTTAGGCCACCCTTATTCTTACAGGCGTGTCCACATCGCCTCTACTGGATAGCATCTTATCGATACACACTACTACATATTTAATATGTTCTTATTACATTTTAAAAAGATGTCTACTTCGCATTTAATGTTTTACCTTACTAATGACTGGCAGTAAGAACCATATACATTAACTTTTCAAAGAACTATATATTACAGCATTTTAACATTCATCCCATGAACTAAAGATTCGTGGGTTTTCTGCTCTAGGTTGTTATAAGTTCCTTATCTTTTTCCTTGTCGATATATCCGGTAAGAGAAGGAACCATAATCGCAGCTAAAGTTGCCAGAATAGCCAGTACTGCTATAAGTTCTACAAGAGTAAAACCTTTTTGTTTAATTTTATTTATGGCAATTATTTTACTTGATTAGCGGATATATGACTATAGTCAGATTAAAATGTTCTCAAATAAGAGCTTAATCTGTTCAAACCTTCGATAAGTACTTCGGTTTTTGCACAATAGCCAAGTCTTGCATGACCTTCAACATCGAAGCGGTTTCCTGGTATCAGGAGTACGCCTGTATCATTTAGAAGATTTATGCAGAATTCTTCTATTGGCATATCTACATCAATTTTTATAAAGGAAACAGAGACATGTTTTGGGAATACCAGAGATACTTTAGGTTCATTCTTTATCCATTCTTTTAGTATTTCAAAGTTTGTGTTAATGAGCTGCTGATTGCGTTTTAAGATTTTATCTTTGTTCTTTAAAGCCAGAGAAGCTACATAATCATCAAAAACACCGCAGCATATCATTGTGTAGTCACGATACTTTCTGAAGATTTCTGTTATTTCTTTGCTGGCAGCAGTCCACCCTACCCTGATTCCTGGCAGGGAATATGTTTTTGACAGTGAATTGGTTGAAATGCCACGTTCATAAATATCAACAATTGAAGGTACATCAATATCTTCCATAGGTTTATATACTTCATCGCAAAGGATGTATGAATTATAATTTCTGGCAATTTGTACTATTTCATTAAGAATATTTCTGTTTAGCACTGTGCCGGTTGGGTTATTAGCATTATTGAGACAGATCATTTTTGTATCTGGTCTTATTAAGTTCTTTAATTCATTTAT
>DBOW01000064.1:14595-14771 GCA_002299675.1 Solobacterium sp. UBA636 | reverse complement strand
GTACCCCAGTACAGGTCGCAATAGCCAACACCAGTCAGTGTGCAGCCACCTTCTTTTGCCAGTTTATCCAGTTTGGCAGTAAGTTCTGGGTTTGAGTTCCATGGATAGAGGGCTTCTTCGCAGGTTGTGATGGCATTTACGCCATGTTTTGCGCAAATTGTGAAGATGTCTTCCAG
>DBOW01000064.1:6894-14491 GCA_002299675.1 Solobacterium sp. UBA636 | reverse complement strand
GCTGGCTGCCATGATCTTGATTCCCAGATCTGAGTAGCCATGTTCGATTACTGTTGATACGTCTTTGCCGATAAGGGCAGGGTTCATGTCAAAGGCACCGAGAAGTTCAGCGCCTTTTTCAAGGCCATAGCGCATGAGGTATTTGCCCATTTTGCCACAGCCATACTGTACAAATGTTACTTTTCTTTCCATTATTGTTTTTCCTCCCTGATTTCTACATCTATATTGTATCTTGATTTGATAAATAAATCACAAGGATATTCTGGTGTTTGTTCTGTTTTCTTTGAAGAGTGATTTTAGTCTGTTTAACAGGTAGTCTTTTTTGTTCAGGGTGTTGATGTCATTTATGATAATTGAGAAGTTCCAGTTTTTTATTATACGGCTATCCAGGGCGTTTCTTGATTTGTCTAAGAGGTTTAATGCTTCATCCAGCTGTTTAATGGTGGTGTTTTTATCCAGTATGAATACTATTTCAAGAGAGAGCTGATATTTTAGAACATAGCTGTTTAAAAGGTCAAAGCCATACCAGGTATTGATGCTTTCATTGTCGATATGCAGGTAGTTTCTGGGGTTCAGGACATCACATATGATGTTTGTGCTGCTGATATTTGCGAGCTGCTCCAGTTTTTTTACTTCTTTATAGAGAAGGTAGAAGTGGGTATCGGTATCCAGGGAATCGAGTTCTTTTTTCATCAGGTCCAGATAGTATTTTCCTTCATTGGTGATGGTTTTATAGTTATCTGTTCTGTATGACTCCATCGCTGCTTTGTATTGTAATGGTGTATAGCCAAAGCATTCTTTAAAGTAGCGGTAGAAGTATTTGCGGTCAGAGAATCCGCATTTTTTAATTATTTCATCGCTGTCCATATTGTCTATAAGTAAGAGTTCCTGGGCTTTTTTGAGTCTTATGGTGTTTATGTACTGGTTTATGGTACCTGTGCTTATTTCTTTGAACTTTGTGCATAACAGGTTTTTCTGGATGTTCAGTGCAGAAGCAATATCATTGAGGCTTAATTTGCAGCTGTAGTTATCAGATACAATCTTTTTTACATCGAGATAGAGTTTTTTCTGGGAGTTTGTAAGCTGCAGCAAGTGATGATGGAAGTTGTTCAAAAGGCAGTAGTCGTTCTGCAAGGCATCAACTATTTCTTTGATGTGTTCGTCATTATTAAAAACACTGAGCAGGTTTTTGATGAAGATGCAGTCTCTGTAGGTATTGGATACATCTTTTTTGAGGTCCATGGAGTCTAAGGCATCAACCAGTTCTGTGTCTTTTATTTCGTTTTTTTCCAGTTCAATGATGGCCAGGATGCAGTTTCCTTTGAGGGCATAGATATCATCTTTTTCAATGAAGATGACATCCTGTTTCTGGTAGTTTTTTATTTTGTTGAATTTTAAAACGCTGCACTGTCCATCCAGTACCAGCAGTATTATGTTGTTTGTGCATTTGGTGATACTGATATTCTGCGCTTTGATTATTTTTTTCTTCACAGTGTTTATTATAAATTAAAAAAAGAAGACAAAATTATTCTTCGTCTTCTTTCTTGCGGTTAAATTTTTCTATTACTCTGCAGATGATTATTGAAAGCTGGTAGAGTATCATCATCGGGATGGCTACCATGATCTGTGAAATGATGTCAGGCGGGGTTATCAGGGCCGCTACGATGAAGCATAGTACAATCGCAAATGAGCGTCCTTTTTTAAGCCAGGCTGATTTAAGCAGACCGAATTTTGTCAGGATGGCGGATACTACCGGCATTTCAAATACTATGCCGAATATAATATAGACCATCAGGACAAATGAGAGATAGCTTTCAATCGAGATGGATGATGTAATGTAGTCGGTGCCGTTTATTTTATACAGGAAGCCCAGCATGAAGGGCATTGAAATTTTATGGGCAAAGGCTACACCCAGCACGAAGCAGATCTGACCAAATATCAGTGAGAGTATCAGGAAGGGTTTTTCATATTTCTCAAGTCCTGGAGCTATGAAGGCATATGCTTCATAGACGATTACCGGAATTGAGATGATAAGGGCCCCGGTGAGTCCAACTCGCATATACTGTACTAACAGTTCCTGTGGCGAGAGGTAAACAAAGACATAGCCGTTGGCCAGTCCCATGGCACTTAGTTCATTGACTATCAGTTCTGCATTTGAGAAGCATAGTACAAAGCCTGCAAAGAGAAATACCAGGCAGACAACAACACGGTTTCTAAGTTCTCTTAGATGGCCTGAGAGGCTCATTACTTTTTCGCCGTCTTCATCTGTTTCCCATTGTTTCTTTTTAGGCATGGTTTATTCGTCGTCTTCTGTTTCGTCTTTTACGCCTTCTTTGAAGCCTTTTACAGTTTTGCCGATCATTTTAGAGAGCTTTGGCAGCTGTTTTGGGCCAAAAATGATGATAACGATAGCTAAGATAACGATTAATTCAGTTGTTCCTAATTTCATAAAGTTTTTTCCTCTTCTTTCTCTTCTTCTATTGCGTTTTCTTCTTTTGTTTCTTTTTCTTCTTTTTTAGGTTCTTCTTTGCCGATTGAGTCAACCTGTTTCTTGATGTCTTTGCCAGTCTGTTTCAGACTTTTTGAGAGATCATTGATAGGTTCAGCTGCTTCTTTTAATGGTTTGGCAGCTTCGTTGAGTGGTTTTACAACATCTTCGGTTATTTCGCTTGTCAGGTCACTAGAGATTTTTTTGAATTCTTTAAGTGCCTTGCCGAATTTTTTGGCGTAGTCAGGGAGTTTGTCAGGTCCTACGACTACCAGGGCTACAATGACAATAACCAGCAGTTCCATCCAGCCGATTTTCATACGTGTCTTTATCTCCTTTGTTTTACGTGTGTTATTATAACAGAGCTATTAGTCATAATATTTATTTAAATTAAATAAAGATATGTAATATTGACTACTAGAGAATTTAACATAATTTAACATAATCGCACGATAATTTTGTGACATGTTTTAGGATACTATATAGGTGCAGGAGGAAATCCTGCCAGTGTGTATTCCCCAAAATAATCATAGAAACACTGATAAAACTTTATCCCCTTATAAAATAATAAAAAGAAACCCTTTTGAGAAAAGTTCAGGATAATCCCCAAAGTCCTGGGCTTTTCTTTTGGTTAATTCGCAATAATAGTAATTAAAATTATTCTAAAGATGATACAATTAAATTAACAAAATTCATATTAATCATCATAATTGGTTAAGAAAGGGAAGAAGAAAATGAAATTTGTGTGCTCAGTATGCGGATACGTCTATGATGACGATGCGCAGAAGGTGAAGTTTGAAACTTTACCTGATGATTGGACCTGTCCATTATGTGGCGCACCAAAGGCTTTATTCAACAAAGAAGAAAATGAGACAAAGCCTGAAGCTGCACCGGTGGAAGTAATGGATGAGGATGTAACGGAGTTAAGTTTTGGCCAGCTGGCTGCGCTTTGTTCCAATCTGGCCAGGGGCTGCCGTAAGCAGTATAAGGAAGAGGAAGCCAGGCAGTTTGATGAGCTTGCTGCCTATTTTACCAAGATTGTAAGACCGATAAATGATGCCACCGTTGAAAAGCTGGCTGAGTCTTTAAAGGCTGATCTTGAAAACTATCCAGCACTCAGGGCAACATGCGACAGTGAAAAGGATAGAGGAGCTGCCAGAGTCTGCGTCTGGGGTGAAAAGGTGACAAGGATGCTCGAATCACTTGTTTCACGCTATCTGAAGGAAGGCGACAGAATGGCTGAGGGTACTTCTATCTGGGTATGTTCGGTCTGTGGTTTTGTCTATATTGGTGACAAGGCACCAGATTTATGTCCAGTGTGCAAGGTACCTGCCTGGAAATTTGATAAGGTGGAGGGAAGATAATGGAAAAGGTTGCGGTTAGAAATATCAGACTCTGTACTAAGGACTGTCTTTGTCTTTATGTCTGTCCAACTGGTGCATCTGATACAGAGAACAGTATTATTGATGTGAATAAGTGTACAGGCTGCGGCTTATGTGCCGATGCCTGTCCTAGTGGTGCCATTTCTTTAGTTCCAAAGGAATATCCTCCTCAACAGCCAAAGACTGATAAGGTGAAGGCCGCTTTAAACAGGATGGCTCAAAATAAGGCTGATGAAGAAAAACTGGCTGAGACTGTTGCGGAAAACAGTGAGAGTGATGTACTTTATCGTTTAATGAAAGCCGTAAGCAAGTCCCAGCGTCTGGTGGCTGAAGATCTGATGCGCGAGGCTGGCTATATGCTTCCTCAGTCTCAGAATACTCATGATCTGCTTAAGGATCTGGCTAAAAATCCTTCAACTGCCGATGCGGCTAATAAGCTGTTAAGCATGATTGAGTGTAATGAGTCTAAGCCTAAGAAATGGGTTTGTGAGATCTGTGGCTATGTTCATGAGGGTGATAATCCTCCTGAGCAGTGTCCTGTCTGCTTCCAGAAGGTTTTTAAAGAGGAATAATAGTTATAGGGTCTGTCTGTTCATAGTGATTATGGTCAGGCAGACCTTTTTTTATGCCGATGAATGGTCTAGGTCAGGGTTTGATACCTATTGTCGGCTATAATTATGGGGCTAAGAAATATGGCAGGATTAGGGAGGCTTTTCGTTTTAGTCTGCCGGTGGGCTGTATTATTGCGTTAATTATGACTATGGTATTTATGATATTTCCTAAGGAGCTTTTGAGTCTTTTTAATGCGGATGAGGAGATGTTAAGTATTGGGATAAATGCTTTAAGGATTATGTCTTTGAGTTTTGTGTCTGCCTCAGTGACGATAATTCTGGGCTATGGTTTATCAGGTATCGGTAATGGTGTAATTAATATGGTTTCGGCTTTTATCAGGCAGCTTATTATTCCTTTGGTATTGATTTATATTACAGGGAAGCTGTTTGGTCTTTCTTATGTCTGGTATAGTTTTCTGGTGAGTGAGATAGTGGCGATGGTTTATGCGCTTGTTTCTTCACTGAGTTATTCTAAAAAGAAGGGAATCAGGATTATTTAAAAAGAGGATTAGCGGGTCCTCTTTCTTATTGGTTTGGCTGGTGTTTTGGTTCTATGGGTCAGTATGGCATGTTTTAGTTCATCGTCAATTATTAGATGTTTGTCGATGTCTTCAAATTTCATATTAAGTGCCATATTGAGGATAATTGAGTCCTCAGTAATGCCGGTAATTTTGAATTTTGCGCCTGTATGAAGGCTGCTTACTTCTTGGTTTAGTATTTTCATGACAATATTTTATCGTACGTAAATGTTGTCTTTTTTGGTTTTAAATTTGTCTAAATTATTGGAATCAGGATGTTCAGGGTGCAGATTCCGCTGTTGAAGCTGTGATATTTTAGTAAACATAAAAATATAGAAATAAATAGTGAATAACATTTTAAAAAAATAGAAAATATATTTATTTAACTTTTTAAAAATATAGTAAAATAGATTCAGGAATAGTTTATGCTTAAAAGAGACATTAATCGAAAACTTATCGAATGGAAAAACAGAGATCATCACCCACTTATATTATCGGGCCTGAGGCAAACAGGTAAAACTTTTTCTGTTAAGGAATTTGGAAAAGAGAATTATAAAAGTGTAGTATATATTGATTTTCGAAATGAGAAGAAACTGCATCAGGTTTTTGATGGGGACTTTGATGTTAATATGATGGTGATGGGCATCAGCGCGTTAAGAAATGATGTCAGATTCATCGAGCATGAAACTTTACTTATTTTCGATGAGATACAGGATTGTCCTAATGCCAGGAGTTCACTGAAGTACTGGGACATAGATGGAAGATATGATGTTATTGCGACGGGCAGTTTTCTTTCGGTTAAGGGTTTTAGAAAACCCTATGTTAGAGGTGTACCGGTGGGTTATGAGGAGCATATGCACATGTATCCTTTGACATTCAGAGAATTTGCGATGAATATGGGACTTGCAGATAATGTATGGAATTATGTAAGTGACTGTATTGAAAGGACTAAGCATGTTGACGAAGCGGTACACAGCGGTATGAGACGTCTTTATCTGCAGTATCTGATAGTAGGTGGTATGCCTGAGGCGGTTAATGCATTTCTTAAAAATACAGATATTAATCAGATAAGGCAGATACAAAGAAGTGTTATTGATTCTTTAAAAGCTGATTTTGGCCGCTATCTGGATTCGAATAATAAAGAGAAAATAAATGAGACTGTTAAATTGAGAGCTGAGGCATGTCTAAATTCACTCCCTGGACAGCTTTCAAAGGAGTATAAGAAATTTCAGTATTCGATGGTTAATTTAAAAGCCAATTCGCCCGAAAAGCTTGATGGAGTAACATATCTTGAAGATGTTGGTCTGCTTATAAGGGCATATAATGTGTGTGAGCTTTCTGCTCCACTTGAGGGTGTAAAAAAGAGTAATGAATATAAGGCTTATTTTTGTGATAATGGTCTTTTAATGGCAATGCTTGAGAGTGAGACGGCGTGGAATGTGCTTAATGGTGATCTTAGTGCTTATAAGGGAGCCATTGCAGAAAATATGGTGGCAGCCACTTTTAACAGTCTTGATAAACCTGTGTATTATTATCGTGAAGCTTCTGGTTCTCCTGAACTTGATTTTGTGTTTAATGATCAGGGCAATATAAGCATTATTGAATGTAAGTCAGTAAACGATAAGTGTACCAGTATGCGTTATGTACTTTCTAAGCCTAAAAAATATGGCGAACACAAGGGTATAAAAATAGCGGACAGTAATATAGGTGAATGTGATGCCTTTGTGACTTATCCTCTGTATGCCTTAAGTTTTCTTCTTGATAAAGAAAGGCCACTGGCACTGGAAAGAGTAACATTTGATATGCAGTAATGATATAATCCTCTTTGACTAAAAGGGGATTTTAATTTGGCAAAGAAGATTTCAGGTATACTGTTAGGGGTATTTGTATTAATAATAATTTATGTATTTTTCTCAATGGATATTGGACTGGAAGATATTATTAACTTTACGCCAGAAAATGTCTTTGGGGCAGCTTTGATGATGGTTGTCTTTTATGGCTTAAAAAGTTTAACTGTTGTGATACCTTTGCCGCTGCTGGAAGTTGCATCAGGATTAATATTTTCTCTGCCGGTGGCTATAGCTGTCAACAGTATTGGCATCATGTTCTGTATCCTGATACCACACTTTGTTGGCAGAAGTTTTGGCAAAGAAAAGATAGATAAACTTGTAGAGAAACATCCAAGGCTGAATATAGTAAAGGAAATGGACAGGTCTTCTTCATTCTTTATCTGTTACCTTACAAGGCTGGCAGGTATTATACCGATTGATCTGCTGAGTTTATATTTTGGAGCCAGCGGTGTGAGTCTAAAGAGTGATGTACTGGGTGGTTTCTCAGGTACTTTTGTCAGTATGGTTTTATTAACCATCTTTGGCCAGAGCATCAGAGATCCGGGTTCAAAGATGTTCTGGATAAGCATTGGTCTTAATGTGCTGCTGGTAATAGTTTCGTTTGTCGCGTTTAATATGTATCGTAAGAATAAGAAATAATAAATACGATATATAGTTTAATACTTTGCGTATTATTGGATATGCTATAGAAATCTGAAGAATAATATACAATGATAAAAGAAAAGAAATGATATTGAGATTGATTTTC
>DBOW01000064.1:6483-6798 GCA_002299675.1 Solobacterium sp. UBA636 | reverse complement strand
AAGGAACTTTTTGACAAGAAGATAGAACAGCAGTTTATCGTGCAGCCAAAGAATTTCAATATCGAGGGAGATATTATTAAAATACCGTCTTATATGATGTTTGCGGCGTTCAACCATTAGAAAACACTAAGCAAGTCTATGCTGTTTGACCACTTTTGGAAAGAAAAGGCATATATGCTTTTGACATATATGCCTGTTTTTTAGAGTCTGTTATTTAGCTGCTTCGTATGATTTTACAAGAGCCTTGATGAGGTTGCCATGAGCGTCATTAACTGACATTGTGGCGCCAGCTAATGAATCAATGACAGCTTTCTG
>DBOW01000064.1:5813-6433 GCA_002299675.1 Solobacterium sp. UBA636 | reverse complement strand
GAGTTGCCGTTAAGTGGTCTGCCATTCAGGTCAGAGAATAAGTCTTTAACCAGAGCTTCAATTTCAGAAGTGGTCTTGCCGGCAAAGAATTTCTCATAGATATCCATTTCCTGAGTCCAGGTTCCTGAGTTCATCTTGTAGTTAGAGCCGAGTGCTCTCTTTGTCTTGTAAGAAGAAATCTGTTCAATGAATGAATCTTCGCTCTGTTCATGTACACTGTCTACAGTTCCATCAGCATTTTCATCCATATTGTAGCTGTTTCCAGGCCAGCCGGTGAACTGGTTGTCATGTTCGCCATCATGGTTAGGAGTAATGATTTCAAGTACATCGCAGGTTGTTTCAACAATCTTGCCTTCTGCATCAAATGCTGTACCGGCAACGGCGATGTTGATTGAGTAACAAGGTACGTCTTTGTCATCTTTTCCAGGACCTAAACGGTATACTGGATCAACACCTAAGCCAATCTTGGCAATATCGCCTTCACCAGTAATGGCTTCAGCGTTATCAATTGCGTTAACGATTGCGCTGATGATATCACCGTGTGCATCGTTCACAGACATTGTTGCGCCAGCGAGTGAATCAATCTGAGCTTTCTGTTCATCGCTTAAGCCTTCAGCTTT
>DBOW01000064.1:1540-5776 GCA_002299675.1 Solobacterium sp. UBA636 | reverse complement strand
TTAAGTGGTCTGCCGTTTACATCTGAGAAAAGTTCGGTTTCGGCTTTGAGAATTTCTTCTTTAGTCATGCCTTTGAAGAATTCTTCATAGATATCCATTTCCTGTTCCCAGGTTCCTGAGTTCATCTTGTAGTTAGAGCCAAGCTGTCTCTTGGTGTTCCAGTTAGATACTTCAGCAGTCCATGTGTCTTCAGTTTCAGTAAGTTCAGTAATTACTTTGCCATCATGTGCTTCATCATAGGCGTAGGTCTGTCCAGGCCATCCGGCGATGAAGTTGTCATGCTGACCATCATGGTTAGGAGTGATAATTTCTAAGATATCACATTCAAGGTCAACGATTTTGCCGTCATTGTCAGTAATGACATAGGCAAATACTTCGTTGAATGAATAAACCGGGTTTCCAGCTTCATCCTTGCCAGGTCCAAGGCGGTAAGTAGATACATGACCTAAGCCCTGTTTCAGACCTGATGCAGATACTGTGGTATTTGAGTCTGATTCAGAACCAGTGTTTTCTCCAATACCAAGGGCATTCTTGATAGCCGCAAAGACACCGTTTGATGTCCAGGTAGCACCAGCTACTGCATCTACTTCATAAGTACCGGCTTTCACAATTTCATCCTGCAGGGTCTTAAGAGCTTCGCCACCAACGGCAGGAGTTTCTTTGTCACCTGTAAGTTCAAGGCCAACAATCTTATCTCCTTCAAGTGTAACTTTGGCCGTAATGGTTCCGCCATATCCTTCGGCTTCACCTTCAACAGTTGTTGTTTCGACTTTTTTAGCGCAGGCTGCAAGGCTCAGACACATAAAAAGCGAAATTAAAAGTACAATAATTTTTTTCATCTTTATGTTTATCCTTTCTTTGGTACTAATTATATGTTGTGTATAAGCTGTTATATTATATTAAAAAGCTATATAGATATAGCCTGATGTTATGGCAGTCTGATATCCTGACATGACTTGTTGCATTTTACAAAGTAAATATAACAGGTATAGTTCTTTTCTATAAAGAGGTGTTTGGGTTTCTGATTTTCATGATAGCCATAGAAGGCAATACCGCCATCTTTGAAGGCTGCGGCCTGGGCAAAGTCGGTAGAATCCCATTCAGAGACATTTTCTGGCGTTCCGAATTCTTTAAATATCATGCGGGCAGCCTTGCCCACTACGCGGCAGCTGCAGGGAATATAGAATTTTTCTCCCATCAGTTCTTTGAAGGCGATGTGTTTTCTGCCGTATTCATCAGTTCTGATTTTATCTTTGAATTTTTCCTGGAGTTCCAGAGAACAGACGGGGGTTATTTCAAAAGAAGTGATACATCTTTTAGTCTCATCTTTTTCAAAGGCATAGACAAAACTGTAGTCCAGAAGTCCCAGTGAGGCCTGTTTCTTTAGCTGACACATGGAGTCGGATATTATCTGAATATCGACATTTTTATTGAGGTGTCTTATTTCTACCAGCAGGTCTACAAGTTCGTTGGAGAACATTAAAGGCATGCCCACTCTAATGGTTTTCTTTCCTTTCTGGAAGGATATTCTGGCATCTTCATATCTTTCTTCAATTCTTAGAATCTGTTCAGCGTAGTTGAAATATATTTTTCCAAATTCAGTCAGTTCCTGTATTCCGCTTTTTTTGTCTCTGATAAAGAGTTCATAACCGATTTCGGCTTCTTTGTCTTTCAGATATCTTGATAAAGAAGGCTGGGAGATATTGAGTTCTTCAGCGGCTGCGGTTATGTTTCTGTTTCTTCTGATTGCTTCGAGATATTTTATTTCGTTTCCTATCATGTATTCCTCTTTTAGACATTTGTTATGTTTTGTCTAATATTATTATAACTATAGACAATCTATATGTATAACAAAATGCTATGGGGATTTCACAAAAGAGAATTGTTATCTGGCGCTAATCTAGGCTGCAACGTTTGAAAATGTTCATTATTTGACTTTTCAATATAAATCTTGGCTGAAAAATCTGACTTCAAATAAAAAAAGAAGTTCAGTTGAACTTCTCAGGTAATTTCCCAGTGTCCGGTTTTATTAGAACCCACTCGTTTTACTAAGCCGAGCTTCATCATCTTGGTTACATGACGCTGTATGGTTTTGTCACAGGTACAGAATTTTGAAGCCAGTTTCATTTTGTTCTGCAGAGGGTGGTCTCTGAGTTCGGCATATAGGAGACACTCGATTCTGGAGAGTTTAAAGAAGTTTTTTTCTTCCAGATAGAATGAGCTTTCTTTTGTGTAGAAGATGAAGGTGAATTCGTTTTCTTCAATCTGGAAGGAATAGGCTATATGATTTTCAAGACAGAGTTTTGCGACTGTTGTGAAATCATTTTCTGTTTTCAGGATTTCATGGAGTTTTGGGTTTCTTATAAAAGATGTATATTTATAGTCCATGAAGTCAAAGGGTGTCATCTGTGATGGGAATGATCCTTTGTTTGTGATATCTGTTCTTCTTGGATAGATATGAATGGTTATTTCGTTATCTATTGTGTAGTCATTATGTTCAAAGGCATTGGTTATTATTTCTTTGAAGGCTTCTAAAGGTGTGTCTTTGTCTTTGAATTTTAATGATTTAGTAATCAGATTTGGAATAGTGTCCGTAAATTTCTGGGTTTTTAGAGGTGTGAAGTAGTCTTTGTATCTGATTACTTTGAGATTTGATTTAAATTCTGTGAAGTCTATATCTGCATCAAAACTGGATGTGTAATCTGAATGGGTTATTTCATCGGGATTTATTTCAACGTTTTCAGTTTCAGTTCTTTTCAGGCATATATCATTTGAATAGTATGGTCTTGACTGGCCATAGAATTCTATCTGGAGTACTGGATAGGTGTCTGTTTTGTGAATGGTGTGTTTGAGAACAGGTCTGGGTCTTACGAGTTTTCTGATATGGTTTAAAAGGGTAAGCACTGTTTCGTTTTCCATTCTGGTTTTTACAGGGTTTCCGTCTTTGTCTACACCGATATAAATGGTTCCTGAAAGTGAGCTGTTCAGCATGGCACAGATGGTATCTGTGATTTCTTTGCGGCTGTCAATTGAGTCTATTAGTGCTGTTTTTTCTGTTTCTATAATGTTTTCCATGTTTTTATTTTAATATGAAGAGTAAATAAAAAATACAGCTATTTTTTAGCTGTATTAAGTCTTCTGTTTATAACTGGTCCAATAATGATTACAATCAGTATTTTTATGAGGTCAAATGGAATGAATGGTATTACGCAGATGGCCAGGGCTGAGGAAAGCGATGAATTCATTACGAAGCAGAACCAGGCTGTACCCAGTGTGTAGCACAATGCTGTACCAATAATCATGGCGATGATGTGAATCAGTCTGTTTTCGTATTTTTCAATCAATAGTCCAGATACAGCCACCATCAGAATGTAGCCGATAATATAGCCTCCTGTTGGGCCGGTAAGTATTCCAATTCCGCCTGAGAAATTGGCAAATACCGGTATGCCAACAGCTCCGATAATAATATAGAGCAGGCAGGCGATGAGGGCTTTTCTGTATCCCAGGACATAGGTATTTAAGAGTAATACCAGATTGGTAAGGGCAATTGGAACAATTCCAATCGGGATAGATAGAGGTGATAATACACAGGTAAGTGCTGTGGCTATCGCTATAAGTGTTAAATCTTTAGTTTTGTTTTTCATGAAAATTATTTTAGCACTATTTTTTCAGTACAATAAGTAAAAAGTTGGTAATATTTTATTGGAGGTTTTGTGGATGAATGTATTAAAGAAGATTGTGAGTGATAACAGATCTACTGAGCATTTTGATAAGGTTATAGATATTCTGATGAGTACTGGTTTAAGTGAGATAGATGCTATTAAGCTTTTTAATATGGCGGTCAGGGAGTCGATTCCAGATGATGATGAGGCTGGGGAACTTGATTATCTTTATGAGGTGATGAAGGAAAATGCCAGATAATTTTAGTAAAGTGGTAATAGTGCAGGCTGTGCTGCTTGTTTTTCAGATAATTATGTATTTTGGCTGTGAGTATTTTCAGTCGGGGTTTCACGATGTGAAAAGAGGTATAGATGATAAGATTCCTTTTGTGGAGTGGTCGGTACTGGTTTATGTGCTCTGGTTTCCTTTGATTGCGTTATTTCCGATTGCACTGTTTTATGTGAATGAGGAGTATTATGTGTTTTATATAACTGCGATGTTTATGGAGGTAGTACTGTCGGTTATCTGTTATATGATATATCCGACAACTTTTAAAAGACCTAAGCCTTCTGATAA
>DBOW01000064.1:593-1467 GCA_002299675.1 Solobacterium sp. UBA636 | reverse complement strand
TGTGCACCAAGTCTTCACTGTTCAAGCTGTTATCTGATTATTTTTACGGCTTTGATGGCGATGCATAATGTCACAGGAATTATATCGATTATAGTTGCGGTGGCGATTGTAATATCGACGATGACTACTAAGCAGCATACAGTTATTGATGTGTTAAGTGCCATTCCAATGTTTGTTGTATGTGCGTTTATTGGGAAGTTTTTTCCGTTTGAGTTTGTGCTTGGGTTTTTTGTTTTGTGAAGTTATTGATAATGTATTGACTTGGGGTTACCCCAAGGTTTATTATTTTGCGGTAAAAGGAGATAGAGTATATGAAAAAAATAGTTTTATTGATCTGTTTTTTCATGGTCCTGACTCTTACTGGCTGTTCTAAGTCAGAGGGTATCTATAAGGCTGGCAAGTATACAGCTGAGGGTACTGGTATGGGCAAGATTGTGGTTGAAGTTGAAGTAAGTGGCGATAAGATTAAGAGTGTTAGTGCTGATGTTTCTAATGAGACTGAAAGTATTGGCGGTGCTGCCAAGGATGAGATTATTAGCCAGATTATTGAGGCTCAGTCGACTGATATTGATGGAGTTGCCGGTGCAACTATTACTTCCAAGGGTATCTGCATGGCTGTTGAGAAGGCTTTAAATGAGGCTAAGGGTATTGAGACTGCAGAAAAGACAGCTGTGGCTGATGGAACCTACAGTTCAAAGGCTCCTTCATTTGGTGTTATGAATGAAATGGAACTCGCTGTTACTTTTAAGGATAATGCGATTGTATCGATTGAGACTGTCTGTGCTGGTTCAGCATCGCAATATAATGAGGATGAGTATTCATCTATCTATAAGACAGTTGAGGATAATCTGTTTCCAAGAATCATTGAGTCGCA
>DBOW01000064.1:0-550 GCA_002299675.1 Solobacterium sp. UBA636 | reverse complement strand
GTTTCTTCTAATGCGGCAAAGACAATCATTGCGGATATTATCGATGCCAATGGCGGTGTTTCAGCTGAATGGTATACTCCAGTAGAAAAGTCGGATGAAGTTGTGAAGCTGGAGGGCTATGATGTAATTGTTGTGGGTTTAGGTGCTTCAGGTATGGCGGCTTATTTATCGGCAGCTGAAAATGGGGCAACGGTATTTGGCATGGACTCTGCGGCCAAAGTTGGCGGTAACGGTACAAATACAGCTGGTCCTCTGGCAGTTAATCCTCCATCACTTGTTGAAATGAATGGCGGCGAGAAGATGGTTGATGAAGATGAACTTCTTGAGGCCTGGATGGAATATACTGACAATGATGCCAAGGAGTCAATCGTTAAGCTGATGATTGATGAATCAGGCAAGACTCTGGACTGGCTGGTTACAGACTGGGATTTTGCGCTTATGTTCCCTAAGATGCTGGCATTCTATGATTATCATGGCTGGCCACTTTGGACTTTCTATGCTGGCAAAGATGGCGGCAGTAAGGATGATGGTTATGTTTCTTCTTTAAATA
>DBOW01000050.1:3180-5424 GCA_002299675.1 Solobacterium sp. UBA636 | reverse complement strand
ATAATTGACTTTAAAAATGAAGATGAGCTCTATGTACTTGGTGACTGCATTGACAAAGGGCCTAAATCAATAGATACACTTTTATACTGTCTTGAACACGATAACATACATATGTGTCTTGGAAATCATGAATTTATGCTGTACCAGTACTTAAGATCAGTAAAACAGGGTAACTGGTATGAAAAGAAAGAGTTTCAGAATCTGTGGTTTGGCTACAACTTTGGACGTAAAACCTATGATCAGTATATGAAGCTTATGCCATATAAACGTGAACAGATCTATCGCAGTCTTTACAGCATGCCTCTCTGTTTTCCTGATATAAGGATAGAGGATAAATCTTTTTATCTTGTTCATTCATGCCCTATAAAGACAGATACACAGACTATTCCTTCTGTTAATAACTGCTCTGACGATGAAATAGAAAGCTCTGTCTGGTCAAGATATGTTATTCCTGTTAATGGAAAGACTGTGATTCATGGTCATACTATCTGTTATGATGAGGTAATACATTTTAATCATAATGAAATCAATATAGACTGTGGAGCAGCTGCAAACCTGTCTTTAGGCTGTTTATGTCTGAATGATATGAACGAATACTATATTAGGCTGTCTGATTCAAGAAATTTCTGTTGAAATCTGTAAGATCGATAAAAGTGTTTTCTAATGATATCCAAATGAACTACTCTATGAGCTATTTCATCAAGTCTGCCCTGGTTAGGGATTGTTGTTGAAATATAGCCACATACTGTATTGAAATCTTTGCCTTGGCACATAAACAGATAAAAATCAATTATTTACTTTAATAATATAAAAGGGTAAGATGGTGGAGTACGGGAAAAAGTCCGAGTCATGTAATAAGACAAGGCTTTTAATTTGAAGGTATAATAGAGACTGTTAGTCTAAAGGAGATTACATGCGCTACGCAACAATAAGAAGACAGGATATACAGAATGGACCAGGTATTAGAACATCAATCTTTGTGCAGGGCTGCGCCTTCCATTGCAGGGAGTGTTTCAATTCTGAAACCTGGCCGTTTGAAGGGGGCAAGGAATTCACCCAGAAAGAAATGAACCTATTGATGGAGCTGAGTGATAAGCATTTTATTGTAGGTTTAAGTGTGCTTGGTGGCGAACCGCTGCATCCTTATAATATTGATACAGTTATAGATATCTGCAGAACTTTTAAAGAGAAATTTAAGGATAAGAGTATCTGGCTGTGGAGCGGATATCGCTATGAAGAAATAGTCAATAAGGATATTCTTGACTATATTGATGTACTGATTGATGGAAGATTCATGTATGATTTGAGGGATTTTAAGTTAATGTATCGCGGCTCCCGCAATCAGAGAGTAATTGATGTTAAAAAGACTAAAGAGAAAGGAGAGATTGTCTTACTTGAAGTAGACAATTAAATTTATTTATGACTGTTCCATTTTCCTCTATTGCCGTAATGGTTACTGATATTGTGATCGGTATTCTTATACCTTTATGTGTTTCAATCTATCTGAAGAAGAAGTATAACGCTAAATTTAAGACTTTCTTTGTGGGTGTCTTTACTTTCGTGATTTTTGCCTATGGTCTTGAAACTTTGATGCATAATCTTATCTTAGGCAGTTCGATTGGGCAGACTATCGTTGGTAATATTTATTTCTATGCTCTGTATGGTGGCCTGGCTGCAGCTTTATTTGAGGAGGGTGGAAGATTTTTAGCCTTCCGCTATATTCTTAAAGATGAAAAGGGTGATGATTCTACAGCTTTGATGTATGGTGCAGGTCATGGCGGCATTGAGATTATTCTGATTATGGTAGCTGGTATGATTTCCAATCTTATATTCACTGCTGCAGTAAATAATGGCAGCATCTATGATATGATAGCTCCTCTTGATGCAGATCAGCAGGCTGCCTATTATCAGACCATCACAACTTTATGTACTACTCCTTCCTGGTTTTTCCTGCTGGTACTATGGGAAAGGCTGTCAGCTTTTGTAGCTCATATGTGCATGTCACTGCTGGTGTTTAGAGCTGTCAGGGATAACAACAATCTTTATCTGCTTATATCCTTTATGTTCCATCTGTTATTGAATGCTTCGGCAGTAATCTTCCAGAACTTTGTAGCTAATTATGTGGCAGTTGAGATATTCATTACAGTTGTTGTAATTATAATGGTGGTAATTACATTGAAACTTGTTCCTTTGAAACTCAACAGGGATGAGGAATCAGTAGTAAGGCAGACTTATTAATTAAGG
>DBOW01000050.1:0-3056 GCA_002299675.1 Solobacterium sp. UBA636 | reverse complement strand
ATCCTACTCACTCGTATTGATAATCGACTTATTCATGGTCAAGTAGGTGTTACCTGGACTAAGACTCTTGGTGCCAATCTTCTGCTGGTGGCAAACGATGCAGTAGCCAATGACCCAATGCAGCAGAAGCTGATGGCAGTTACAGCTAAATCTTCAGGTGCTGGTGTTAGATTCTTTTCTTTAGAGAAGACAGCTGCCATTATTTCTAAAGCAGCCCCAGAACAGAAGATTTTCATTATCTGCAAGACACCAGCTGATGTTCGCTATCTGGTTGAACATGGTGTACCAATCAAGGATCTTAATGTAGGCAATATGCACTTTTCCGAGGGTAAGCGCGCCATCAGCAAGAAGGTTTATGTCGACGATAATGACTATGCCGACTTAAAGGCTATTGAAGCTGCTGGTGTAAATGTCTTCATTCAGGATGTACCTGGTGATGAAAAACTGAAGATCGAATAATTCAAGAAAGGGGAAAACGTATTATGACGATCACTTTATTTCAGGGACTGATGCTGACCATTATGGCTGTCATAGTTGGTCTGGATTTCTTCCTTGAAGCATTCTTTATTTTCCGTCCTATTATCGTTGCCACATTAACTGGCGCAATTTTAGGCGATGTGGTACTTGGACTTAAAGTCGGTGCCTTAATCGAATTAGCCTTTGCTGGCTTAACTCCAGCCGGCGGTACACAGCCACCAAACCCAGTATTTGCGGGTTTAATGGGTGTTGTATTAGCTTATACAACTGGCTGTTCACCTGAACAGGCACTGGGCCTTTGTTTACCATTCTCATTCTTGGGCCAGTATGTAATTCTGTTCTTCTACTCAGCATTCTCATTCTTCATGGCTAAGGCTGATAAAGCAGCTGAGGCTGGTGATATTAAAGGTATTGCCAGAATCAACTATACCTGTATGGCAATCGTTTCTCTGTCTTATGGTGTTTTAGCATTCTTATGTGCATACCTGGCACAGACACCAATGCAGATGTTCGTAAATGCTTTACCAGAAGTAATTACTCACGGTCTTGAAGTTGCCGGTGGTATTCTTCCTGCAGTTGGTTTCGGTATGTTATTAAGAACTATGATGAAGGCAAAGTATACTCCATACTTAATCGCTGGCTTCTTAATGGCTTGTTTCTGTGATATGCCTAACCTGCTTCCAGTGGCTTTACTTGGTGCGATTTTCGCATTAATCGACTTCTTTGGCGCCAAGCAGAGAAAAGATGAAATTAAAGAGGCAATTGAAAATGCTAGTGTAAACGGCGGAGGAGATTCATATGGCATCTAATTATAAAATTACAAAGAAAGATTTAACAAATCTGGCTATACGTTCTTCATTCCTTCAGGCTTCATTCAACTATGAAAGAATGCAGTCTTGTGGTTTCACATGGGCAATGGCTCCATTAGCCGAAAAAGTATTTGGTGGCGATAAAGAAAAGCTTTCCCGTTTCTTAACTGACAATATGGAATTCATCAATACTCATCCAAACCTGGTAGGTTTCCTGATGGGCTTAATGATGTCTTTAGAAGAAGAAGGTGCAGATCCTTCAACCGTAAAGGGCTTAAAGCTTGCCTTATTCGGTCCAATCGCCGGTATTGGTGATGCCATCTTCTGGTTTACAATTCTGCCAATCGTAGCTGGTATCTCATGTTCATTCGCATCTCAGGGTTCACTATTAGGACCAATCATTTTCTTCACTACCTATGTAATCATCTGGGTGTTAAGAATTATGTGGACTCACCTTGGCTACAATCTTGGTGTTAAGTCTATTGATTATATCACTGAATACTCTGATATGGTGGCTAATGCCGCTACTATCCTTGGTATCACAGTTATCGGGGCTTTAATCGCTACTTATGTTTCAATTAATCTTTTACCAGTAATTGAAGTAGATGGCGGTATCCAGGTAGCTTTACAGGCCGATTTCTTTGACAGAATCTTCCCTAACTTCCTGCCATTCTGTGTTACTATGCTGCTGTTCTTCCTGTTAAAGAAGAAGCAGGTAAATCCAATCGTTCTAATTGTTGGCATAATTGTAATTTCTATTCTTTGTGCCTGGGTTGGTTTACTCTAAGAAAAGGATATACAAGTGGGGCGAAAAGTCCCACTTGTTCTTTTTAAATTTATGAAGCCATTATATATAGTTATTATTCTTATCATTATTGCGATAATTGCTGAAGGCATCTATCAGCTTAACAGAAGATACAAAAGGGGACTCATACAGAATAAACTGATGCAGCTTTTAATGAACGGCAACTTTAAGGAATTTGAAGAATATGCTGATTCATTTGAAGTAAAAACCAATATAAAGCCCTTTAATCTTGAATATATTAAGATGAATGAAGCGATTATGCTTAATGATTCAAAAAAACTAGAGAACAGCTTTAAAAAGCTTCTGGATATGAAGATGTCTGATGAACAAAAAGAAGAAGTCTATCTCAACTGTTTCAATCACTATATTGATACAAATGCCAGTAAAAGAGCTGAACAGTTCAAAGATTATCTGATTAAAAACTCTAAGAACAGTTCTCTAAAAACCTATGTACAGCGAGTCTATGATGTTAAGATAGAACATTCATCTAAATACTTAGAGGAAATGCTTAAAGAGCTGGAAAACAATAACATCAATAAAGCTACGCATTATCTGCTGATAGCTGAAATGTATAAGAATAAAAATGATAATGAAAACTCTGCAAAGTACTATAATCTGTATAACGAATATATGAAGTCGAAAAGTAACAGTTAAATCTGTTATTTTTTATTTGTGTATAGATAGTGCTTTAATTTTCTGATTAAATTTAAGTCAGTAGAGGTGAAAAAGGCTATGTTGAACAGAGTTTTGGCAAGCCAATGATTTTCCGGAAAGTGCTGAAGTATGTATTCTGGATGGTTATTATTGTCCATCACATACAGCTACTGATTTCTATCATCATTTCAAGGAAGATATTGCCCTGATGGGTGAAATGGTTTTAAGACCTTCAGACTTTCAATGAACTGGGCAAGAGTATTCCCAAATGGCGATGATGAAGTATCTAATGAAGAGGGTTTAAAGTTCTA
>DBOW01000037.1 GCA_002299675.1 Solobacterium sp. UBA636 | reverse complement strand
AAATGAAGAAGATACTGATCTGTTTAATACTGTTTATGATGTTTGGCTGTGCTGCAAAGGAAAAGGAGATTACTGCTGTTGAGAAAAATGATAATGAAGTTATCTCTTTGCCTGTTAAATCGACTTACAGCAACAATATGTCCGAGAGTCCGATTAACCCAAATAATCTGGATGACTATCTTTTTAGAGAAGACTGCTTCTATGTGGATACCAGAGATCCAGAACAGTTCTATGAGGAGGGAAGTGTTGCAGGTTTTGTGAATATTCCTTTCTATGGCTATATCTGTGATTTTAAGAAGGGTACTGGTTCTCTGTTTACTTTTACCAGAATATCAGATGAAATACTACTGGGAGATCCTGGTTCTTTTATTGCCAGTTATCAAGAATCAGAAGAATTAATTAAGTCAATATTCCCAATGGATAAGAATATTATTGTGATTGCCACCGCCGGTGTAGAGTCCTGTTACCTGCTGAATCTATTGGTACAGCTTGGCTATGATTCAGATAAGCTTTACAATGCCGGCAGCTTTACAACAGGTATGGGTGAGGATATAGCTTATGTATCAAGAAAGGATGCAAAATTTCTGGTTAAACCGGTATATCTGGATGATACAAATATTTCTTATAGTTTTGAGGGTTTAACGCCGATTGAATAAGAATATGCTGCAGCTTTTACTAATCAGCTTAAAGAAAAACCGTCCTGATATATTCAGTTCTAAAAAGAGCGGCTATGACTAAATAATTATTTTTTGTACTGCAGATAAATCAGGTTATAGAAAATAGGTGATGCGGTTTCTTTCAGGGCATAGTTGCCATCGGCCATACACCAGCTGACTGTAGAGCCCATAAGGACTATAAATATTTCTTTGATGATTATTTCTAAGGTATATTCTGGTTTAAATAAATTGTTATCGAAGCTTTTGTTTATTATATTTTTTAGAGTCTGTGCTGAATAGCTGTCTGCGTAATATGTACGCTGGTTCTTGGCGGCTGGCGAAAGGTAGGTTGAATAAGAAAGAGCCGTCAGATTAACACCGGTTTTTTCGGCATATTCCAGAAATAACAGGCAGCAGTTATATAGTTCATCAAGTGTGCCCTGGATACCGTTTTTGTCTAGCTTCATTTGTTGGTTTACATATTTCTGGGCATTTTCACGATAGATGTTTTTGATTATGTCTTCTTTGGCTTTGAAGTGTACATAAAAGGTGCCCTTGGCTACACCGGCTTTCTGACATATTTCGTCAACGGTTACGTTGTCATAGCCATTCTGAGTTATGAGTTCTAAGGCTGAGCTGTAGATTTTCTGTTTTGTTTTTTTACCTTGACTGTTTCCTGTGTTCATGGCTAGATTATATCATTTACACGTAAATAAAAGGCCCATATTTCAGGGCCTTGATTTAATATTTTAGAATAAGTCTTTCTGGTGAGTTGCGTATAAGTACTCATCAATAGTATTGCCAACTCTGTCAAGTACCAGTTCCTTAGGATCGTTCTTAAGATTTCCTTCTCTTACCTTAGTGTACTGGATAGGCATGAACTGTGAAAGCAGATTTAATGGACAGCCATCCTTGAGGTTTTCAAGCATTGTCTTGATAGCCTTATCAACTGCTTCAGTTGCATAGTAGTATCTTGAACGGTCAGAGAATGAATACTTTCTCTTTAAAGCGATTTCTTCTGGTGTTCCATGATAGTGTTTCTTCCAGTTCTTGTCGTTCTTTAACATTTCATCATCCAATACCTTGCGGAAGTTTGATGGAGTCTTGCCTGATACTGTGCAGTATTCATCTTCGATAAATGAAAGAGCGAATAAAGCTTCTCTGGCAGCGAATGTAAGTCCTGGACCAACTTTCAGAATGGCAACGCCATCTTCTACCATTTCTCTTAACTTGATCTTTGTCTGGTAGTCAGTTGAATGTCCTTCAAATACCAGATCAGGGATTTCCTTAATGGCAGCTGATAATTCCTTAGCCTTTTCTCTGTCGTATTCAGTGCAGCCGGCATCTTTTTCTTCTACACCTGGCTGTACAACGATAGCCAGTACTCTTTCCCATACTGGAGAAAGGTTTTCATTTGCGAAGGCTTTCTTGAATGTTTCCATTGTAGCCTTGAAATCTTCAACTTTTGTTACCTGAACGCCTTCATCTACGGCAGCCTGTGAACCGCCAGGGATAGGTACTTCTGAACCAACAATATATACTGGCTCAACAGCATCTGGGTTTTCCTTTAAAAGTTCAGCGTAGGTTTCTTCGGCAACTTTTACAAGTGCTGCACCACGTCTGGCAATTGTTTCATCTGATAATCTTGTATCTGGATCATCATCAGCTACTTTCATTGATGTATCAACATGGATCTTGGTAAAGCCAGCTCCAACATAGGCTTTAATCAGATCTACAGAGTTTTTCATAGCTTCAGCTTCTGGAAGTGATGACCAGGTTAATGGACCTAAGTGGTCGCCACCCAGGAAGATTCTTGTTTTATCAAAACCTAATTTATCAGCGATTTCATAGACAAAGTCTCTGAAGTCTTTTGGTGTCATGCCAGTGTAGCCGCCAAACTGATCGCACTGGTTGGCTGTTGATTCGATTAATACGCAGCTGTTATCTTCAAGACCTTTCTTGAGTACAGCCTCAATAACAAATGGATTGGCAGAGCAGGCTGAATAGATACCTACAGCTTTGCCTTCTTTCTG
>DBOW01000021.1:5261-7556 GCA_002299675.1 Solobacterium sp. UBA636 | reverse complement strand
CTCATTGTGACTGTGATGTTCTTGCATACCGATGCACACTTAAGTGAAAGAGCTAAGGATAACCTTGATGTAGCTGAACAGATTGTTCTAAGAGAAAATGGTGGAAGTGATATTGAAGCGTTACTTGATCGTCTTACCAGTTATCGTTATACCATGTGGAAGAAGGCTGCTGGTTATAGCCTTGAGAAGCCTTTATTTGGCTGGGGACCTGATAATCTTGGGGAACTTTATTATGCAGATGGCTTAAGTTTTACTGATCGACCACATAATGAGTTTATCCAGATTGGGGCAAGTCTTGGTATTCCATGTTTAATAATGTACTGTCTTGGTCTTTTTAACTGGCTGGCTGATATGTTTAAGAAGAAGGACATAATCTGTATTGTGTGTATTGGGTATCTGATCTGTTCTGTTTTCAGTAATTCGATGTTCTATACAACGCCATATTTTTATATGTTTCTTGGTTTGACATACGGTATAATTAATAAATAAGTGAAGGGGATATGCCAAGTTTTAAGTATACAGCTAAAGATATAAATGGAAAAAAGGTCAGTGGTACAGTAAACAGTACCGATGAAAACGAATTATATAGTCTATTGAAGGCTAAGGGTTTGTACCTTTTGGACAGTGAAGAGGTCAGAAAGAAACGCAATACTTCCAGACTGGGAAGCAAGGATGTTGCGTATTTTTGCAGACAGCTTGGTACTTTGTTAAACAGTGGTATATCTTTGGTTCGAAGTCTTACGATTATGGTTAATCAGGAAGATGCTTCGGTTAATATAAAGAATATTATCAGCGATATGCTTATAAGTCTTAAGGGTGGTGAATCTTTAAGCTACGCGATGATTCAGCAGGGAAGTGCTTTCCCAATACTGCTGGTGAATATGGTTAAGGCAGCAGAAATGAATGGTACCCTTGATACCACCATACTTAGAATGGCTGATTTCTATACCAAGGATATGAAGCTCAACAACAAGGTTAAGGGTGCGATGGTCTATCCAATGATACTGCTTGGTTTAACGGCGGTGGTTGTTGTGTTTATCTGTACCTTTGTAATGCCACAGTTTTCGGAGCTTTTTGCGGGTATGGAGACTTTGCCGATTACTACAGTCATACTGCTTGGTTTTTCGGACTTTGTGGTTAACAGGTGGTATATCCTGATTGGTGGAGCCATATTTATAGTTGTGCTGGCTAACTGGTTACTGGATGTTCCGGGAATCAGGCTGCTGTGGGATAAGTTTAAGGTTAAGTTTCCATTAACTGGAAATCTGCTTAAGACTATCTATACTGCCCGCTTTGCCCGTACTTTGAGTTCTTTGTATGCTTCGGGTTTACCGATTATAAGCTGTATTGATGTAGGCAAGGATACTATTGGCAACACTTATGTTGAATCGCAGTTTGATGAGGTGAAGAAGAAGCTTAAGTCAGGTGAGCCATTGAGTGTAGCTTTAAAGAATGTTGATGGTTTTGTGATAAAGCTGATATCAAGTATAGAGGTTGGTGAGGAATCAGGCAATCTGGAGTCAATGTTAGTCTCGACTTCAGATATTCTGGATGATGAAGCTGATCAGGCTTTGACCAGACTGGTTTCAATGCTGGAGCCTTTAATGATTATTGTGATTGGTATTATTGTGGTATTTGTGGTAGCTGGTGTAATTGTGCCAATCTATGATTCATATGGTTCAATTGGATAGGGGTGTTAATGAAAACAGTTATATATCTTTCTAGTAAACAGGTTATGATTCTTACAGGTGATAAGTTTAATTCAATTAAGAAGGCTTATCGTTTTGAGTTTAAGGAGAGCTGTTTAATTAATGGTGTTATTACAAATTATGATGTTCTAAAGAAAGAGCTTGGTGATTTTGTCAAGAACAACAAAATCAGTGTTAAGAATGTTACCCTGGTTCTGCACAGTTCAAAGGTTATCAACCGTAATATAAGTCTTCCTTCTAAGCTTAAGGAAAAGGAGATATATCCTTTAATTGAGAAGGAAATGTATGATCTTACCAGATTTGAGAGTAAGTATTATTTTGATTATGAGTTTAATGATAATATATATCGTTCTTATGCGATAGCTGAGAGTCTTATTCAGCCTTATATTGATCTTTTTAAGGAGCTTAAGTTTAATCTTAAATGTATTATTCCTGCTCTAGAAAGTCTGATTGATATCTGTACTGAGCTTGGTTTTATGAGGGATAAGACTGGTGCTGTGGAGTTTTTTGATGGGGATTCGGTAATTACACTGTTGTTTGATAAGGGCAGTTTTGTTTATTCTTCATCAAGCCGTTTTATGTCAAT
>DBOW01000021.1:4891-5190 GCA_002299675.1 Solobacterium sp. UBA636 | reverse complement strand
TCACAGAAGTCTAAGTCGGTACTGGAATGTGTTTATTTCTGTGGTTTTGGTGAGAATGATCTTAATTATATAGTTAATAATATTGATCTTGAGGTTAAAAATATTGATAAGCTGGATGAGGCTTATCTGGCATTATATGGGGCTTTAGTCAGGAAGAAGGGCCACAGTCTTAATTTTTTAGAGAGATATAATGCAGCTTCCAGGAAAAAGGATAAGGACACTAATCTTTTGAAGGGTATGTTTATACCTGTTTTTCTGATTGTTGTGGCTGGTTTATTGAGCATTGGAGCCATATGGGC
>DBOW01000021.1:0-4792 GCA_002299675.1 Solobacterium sp. UBA636 | reverse complement strand
GCTGATGATAAGATGAGGGAGCTTAGTGAATTTAATGAGTTTGAGGATAAGTTAAGTACATATCCATATGCCAATTCTAATGTTCTGAAGAGGATAGAGGAAGTGGCTGGAAATAATATCAGTATTCATATTACTGGTTTTGATTCAGAGAGCGGTAAGCTGCAGTTTGATGCGGCCAGTATGGATAATCAGCAGATTCATCTGTTTATTCAGCGTTTGTCGGAATCAGAGATTTTTCATGATGTTTCTTATTCTGGCTACAGTTATGGCAAGCAGGAGAATGATTATGCCATTCATGTTGAATGTACTCTGGAAGGGGGTCTAAGGTAGTGAAGCTGGAAACTAAGATTTCAGAAAAGGATATACTGCTTCTTAAGAGGGTAGTTCCTTTATTGATTATTGTTTTGTTGTTCTTTATGGTTCTTAAGCCCAGATATGAGAGTATTACAGCCGGTTTAGCTGAGAAGGAGAATCTGGAATATACTCTTGATGAGAAGAGTTTTATGGTTGATCAGCTTCCTTTGAATAAGAAGATTATTGAGGACTGTAACAATAAGCTTAATGAGGGATATGAGAAATATTATGATGTTTTGAGTAATCAGAGTATTGATGATATTTTTACTTCTTTGAGTTATAAGTTTAGTCTTCAGGTGCTCAATTTTACAGTTGATATTGATGATTCTGTTATGAGTATGCATGGCTATCTTGTTAATGATTCATTGAGTTATAACAGTATTTTAAGTAAGTCAGTTACTCTGCAGGTAGAGGGCAAAAGAGATAATATCCAGGCTTTAATTGATTATATCTATGAGGATAGCGGGATATTTGTTAAGAGTTATTCAATTAATGATTCAGATGAGGGAACAAGCGGTTCGATATCTATGTCTGTTTTAATGAGTGACTGGGAGGCTTTAAATGGCTAATATTCGTTTGGGTGATGTTTTAATAGAACAGGGTTTAATTAATAATGCTCAGTTAGGTGATGCCCTTAAGTATCAGAAGGAACATACTGATTTAAGACTTGGTGCCTGTCTTGTGGAGATGGGTTTTGTATCCGAGGAAGAGGTTATCAGGGCTTTAGCCAATAAGTTCAATATGGAGATAGCTGATTTTTCTGATATTGAAATCGACATTAATGTAGTAAGACAGATACCGGAGAATGTAGCCCGTAAATATAATGTTATTGCGATAGGGGAAGAAGAGGATGCTCTGGTAATAGCTTTAGATGACCCTATTAATTACTACGCCATTGAGGATGTAAGAAGCCTTGTTGGTAAAAGGCTGATTATTAAGCTGGCAACAGCTTCAGTTATTAAGAATGCGATAAATTATTACTATACCGAGGTATCAGCCTATAATGCGGCTGAGTCAGCCAACAAGCAGATCGAAGAGATACAGGATATAGTAATCGAAGATCTGGAAGATGAGGCACCGGTTATTAAGCTGGTTAACACAATGATTCAGCGTGCCTATGGACAGAGAGCTTCGGATATACATATTGAGCCTTTTGAAAAGAAGACTTATGTAAGAATGAGAATAGATGGTGTAATGAATGAGTTTGTTACTCTGAACAAGAGTATTACCAACCCTTTGATTACCCGTATTAAGATACTTGCCAATCTGGATATTGCGGAGAAAAGAATTCCTCAGGATGGTCATTTTAAGATGAGGGTTGAGGACTGTAATCTTAATATCCGTGTATCTATACTTCCTACGGTGTTTGGCGAAAAAGCTGTTCTTCGTTTACTTGGCAACAAGCGCAAGGTTGATGGTGAAAAGACTTTTGGTATGCGTGAAGCCGACTATCTTAAGGTTAAGAAAATGCTTGAGGCACCACATGGCATTATCTATCTGACAGGTCCTACCGGTTCTGGTAAGACTACTACGCTCTATATGATGCTGGAGTCTTTATTAGATGGTACCAAGAATATCTCTACTATTGAAGATCCGGTAGAAAAAAATATCGATCGTATCAATCAGACTCAGGTAAATAATCAGGCTGGCATGACTTTTGAATCTGGCTTAAGAGCGCTGTTGAGACAGGACCCGGATATTATCATGGTTGGTGAAACAAGAGATAATGAAACAGCTTCTATTTCAGTAAGAGCTTCAATTACCGGGCATCTGGTATTATCAACACTCCATACAAATTCGGCCTGTGATTCCATTGTTCGACTTGAGGATATGGGTGTTGAGCCATATCTGCTGGCATCTTCTTTAACCGGTATTATTTCGCAAAGACTGATGCGTAAGGTATGTCCTTACTGTGCGGTACTTGAGGAGCCTACTGTTGAGGAAAAGGTTTTCCTTCCTTCGGATGTCTTTAAGGTAAAACACGCAAAAGGCTGTGCCCGCTGTAACAATACCGGCTATTCAGGCCGTATGTCTGTACATGAGGTACTGGTTGTTGATTCCACTATCCGTAAGATGATAAGTGATAGAACAGATATAGATGAAATTGAAAACTATGCCATTAAGAATCAGGGTATGAAGAGAATTAAGCAGTCGGCCATAGATCTGATTAAAGAAGGCATAAGTACAGTTGACGAATTAAAGAAGATAACCTTCTTTAATGATTAGGGTGGTTTATGAACATATTTGATATAGTACATCTGGCAAGAGATCTGGGAGCCAGCGATATTCATTTAACTGACAATAGCAATGCGGTGTTCAGAATAAGCGGTGTTTTAACTGAGCAGGATATTTTTATTGATAATCTGCACGCTCTTTTGAGCATGATTATGGATTCTAAGCAGGAAAAAATGATTGAGGATAAAATTGATATTGACTTTGCCTTTGCGGATGAAATGGGGCAAAGACAGAGAGTCAATGTTTTCTACAGTGTTGATCATATCAGCTGTACAATACGTCTTTTAAATAATTTTATTCCTTCTTTTGATGCGCTTGGTTTACCGGCTGTATTAAATAAATTAATTAAAGAAAAAAGAGGTCTGATACTGGTTACCGGTCCAACAGGTTCTGGTAAGTCAACGACCCTGGCTTCAATGATTCAGGAAATAAATACCATCAGAAATGAACATATTATTACTATTGAGGATCCAATTGAATATGTTTATCCAAAGGGTTCTTCTTTAGTTCATCAAAGAGAAGTTGGAAAGGATGTTTCTTCCTTTGCCTCAGCTTTAAGGTCTTCGCTTCGTGAAGATCCGGATATTATTCTTGTTGGTGAAATGCGTGACTATGAGACCATTTCCGCTGCCCTTACTGCAGCTGAAACCGGACATCTGGTTCTTTCCACTTTGCATACAACCGGAGCTGCCAGCACAATTGACAGAATTATAGATGCCTGTCCTGGTGAGATTCAGCATCAGGTAAAAGCCCAGCTTACTGGCGTGCTTAAGGCAGTTATTACTCAAAGTCTTTTGCCATGCGTAAGTGGTGGCCGTGTTGTGGCTACTGAGGTGATGCTTGGAAGTGATGCGATATTGAATTTAATAAGAGAAGGAAAGATTCATCAGATTCCTGCCAATATGCAGGCCTCTAAGAATAAGGGCATGCATACTATGAATATGGATCTTATCAGACTATTAAATGAAAATAGAATAACCAGGGAAACTGCCTATAACTATACCAATGATCCAAAAGATCTGGCTGACTATCTGGGCGATGTAATATGATAGAGTTTTTCTGTTTTCTTTTTGGCTCGGTTATTTTTTCTTTTGCGGGTGTCTGCATAGACAGAATACCCAAGGGGGAAGATATAGTTCATGGAAGAAGTCATTGTGACAGCTGTGGTACAGATATTCAAGCTTATGATCTGATACCTGTAGTTTCTTTTATTCTTTTAAGAGGAAGATGCAGAAAATGTGGGGCCAAGATACCGGTATACTGTCTGATTCTGGAGATACTGGGAGGTATTTTAGCTATACTTTGTTACAGGTTAAATGGTTTAACAGTTAACACTATTATTTCTTTTTTAATCTGTTTTGTATTGGTGGTTATTGCGTTTATTGATCAGTTTACTACTGATATTTATACTTCAACAGTCATAGCCTTAGGCATCTTCTGTTTAATATATAGAGTAATAAATGGTATAGATATAGTTAATTTATTACTGTCTATGTTTGTGATATCGGGTTTTATGTTTATAGTATCTTCGATAATCAGGGGAGCCTTTGGTTTTGGTGATGTAGAACTGATGTTTATGACAGGCTTATTCTTAAGTTTTGAAGAAATGCTGCTGGCATTCTTTATTGGGGTTTTAACTGCAGGTATTACCGGTATTATTCTTTTAAGCAGAAAACAGAAAGAGGGAAGTGACCATATTGCCTTTGGTCCATTTCTGGTTATTGGTATACTGATAGCTTATTTCTTTGGAAAGAGCATTATCAGCTGGTATTTTGGTTTATTTATTTAAAGAAGCATTTTATTGTACTTTAGTGAATATGGGGGTCTATAATTAACACATATGAAAAAGAAAAAGGGTTTCACATTAGTTGAGTTAATAGTAGTTCTGGCAATACTTGCGATACTTGCAGGCATGCTGGTGCCAGCTTTAACAGGTTATATTGATAAGGCAAAGAACAGGAAACATATGCTGGAAGCTAAACGTTGTATGACCGCTTTTCAGACTGTTTTAACCGAATTGTATGCTCAGGGAATTGATCCTACTACAACAGGCAAAAGAAATGATAACAAAAAAAGCACCGATATAATTTGGTTTAATAATAATGGACAAAAATATAGTGATGAAGTTCTTAAACTTGCAGAGTGCAAACCTAAAGTATTGATTATTGGTGCGGGCAGTTATGATGAATATAAGAATGATCCT
>DBOW01000136.1:3606-16238 GCA_002299675.1 Solobacterium sp. UBA636 | reverse complement strand
CTGTAATGGTGAGTTTTTTTATTGATTTTAAGCAAATGAAGTATAATTAATAAGGCTTTTGCCTTTTGGAGATATATATGATTACTAAAAATTCGGATGAGACAATAGATTTAGGATATAGAATTGGAAAGCTTTTAGACAGAGGCTCTGTCTTAACACTTAAGGGTGATCTGGCTGGCGGCAAGACTACTTTTACTAAGGGAATAGGTAAGGCACTGGATATTAAAGAGGTAATTAATTCACCTACTTTTACTATTTTAAAAATTTATGAGGGTAAGATGCCTTTATACCATATTGATGCCTACAGGCTTGATGGAAATCCTTATGATCTGGGTATCAGTGAATATGAAGATGAAGGTATAATGGTGATTGAATGGCCTGAATGTTATAAGGACTTTCTGCCAGATGAATATCTGGAAATCAGTTTTAATTATATTGATGATAATACACGTGAAATAGAATTTAAGGCCCATGGCAAAAAATATGAAAAGATTCTGGAGGTGCTGAATGCTTAATCTGTTTATTGATACTTCTTACAAATATCTTACTGTTGTAGTAAGTAATGATAAAAATATAATTGCTTCATATTCTTCGGAATGTTTCAAGAGACAGTCTGAAGAGCTGTTTATGATTCTTGATAATCTTTTTAAAGAAAGTAATATTAAGAAAAGTGATCTGAATGCCGTTTATATCACTCTGGGTCCTGGCTCTTATACAGGTGTGCGTATTGCGCTTACCCTGGCAAAGGTGCTTTGTTCAATCAAAGAGATTAAGCTATATACTATATCTACTTTAAAACTGTATGCCGGCAAAAGGGATAACTGTCTGGTAATAATGGATGCCAGGGCAAACAGAGCCTATGTGGGAGCTTATAATTGCGGCAAGACTGTTTTAAATGACACTGTACTTCCTCTAAATGAAATAAATACCGAGGGATATGATGTTATTCTGGATGGATCACTGACTGGCGGGGAAAATAAAGACCCTGATATTATTAATAACTTTATTGAGATGATGGATGAATTTGATGAATGTACTGATATTGACCATCTTACTCCTGTCTACCTTAAAGAAAGTGATGCCTATTATCGATGATAATCAGAAACTTTGAATTAAGAGATCTTGATGAAGTAATAAGAATGGAAAATGAAAATTTTCCAGATCCCTGGCCAAGAGAGAGTTTTCTTTACGATAAGGACAATGAAGTTGCCTCTTTCAAAGTTCTTGAAAAAGACGATAAGGTAATAGGGTATTATATTCTGTACTATATGTTTGAAAATGCTGATATAGGAAATATCTGCATAGATAAAGAATATCAGGGTAATGGTTTAGGCGAATACCTGTTTAAAGATCTTTTAATAAACTGTATAAAAAATGAAATTGAGTTTGTTCATCTGGAAGTCAGAGTGGACAATGAAAAAGCCTATAATCTTTATTCAAAAATGGGCTTTGAAAAAACAAGAATCCGCAAGGGTTACTACAATGGTGTAGATGCCATAGAAATGGTGAAAGGACTTATTGGATTAAATGAAGAGGATTTTAGCAATTGAGTCAAGCTGTGATGAAACAGCAGCTGCGATTATTGACTCAGATTTAAATATATTATCGAGCGTAGTAACATCCCAGATTGATGTTCATGCCAGATTTGGCGGAGTAATTCCCGAGATTGCCTCCCGTATGCATGTTGAACAGATTTCAGTCATAGTAAAGGAAGCTCTTAAACAGGCAGATCTTACAATGGATGATATTACGGCCATTGCCTATACTATTGGACCGGGTTTAATTGGCTCTTTGCATATTGGGGCTATTGCGGCCAAGACACTGGCTTTTTTCTATGATAAGCCCTTAATAGGCGTTCATCATTTAAAGGGTCATATCTTTATTAATGAACTTATCAAACCACTGCAGTATCCGGTTATGGCACTGGTTGTAAGTGGGGGACATTCTGAGCTTGTTTATATGGAAAATGATGATTCCTTTAAGATTGTTGGTACAACACTGGATGATGCGGTAGGTGAATCCTATGATAAGGTAGCCAGAGTAATCGGTCTTGAATATCCAGGCGGTCCCAAGATTGATAAACTGTCTAAAGAAGGAAAACCTTCCTATCCACTGCCTACGCCAAAAGTAGATGGACTTAATTTTTCTTTCTCAGGTTTGAAAAACGCAACACTTCAGCTTGTCAATAAGATGAATATGAAGCACGAAGAAATAAATAAGGCGGATTTAAGCTGCAGTTTCCAGGAAGTTGCCCTGAGTGTGCTGATTGATAAACTGAAGAAAGCTTTAAAAGAATATCCGGATACAAAGACTGTTCTGACTGCCGGTGGTGTAAGTGCCAACTCGAGATTAAGAGAACTGATGAGTGAAAATTTCTCAAATTATGATCTGATACTGCCGCCACTTAAATACTGTACAGATAATGCCACCATGATAGGTGTTGCCGCTTTCCATTATCTAGAACATGGGAAGTTCGTAGAATTTGATGCTTCAAGCAAGCCATCGATGTCAATTGAGGAGTAACTTTATATGAAATCTTACATACCTGAAAACTATAAACCAAGTCTGTCTTTATATGATACTCAGACTGCCATTTCTTTTATTAAAAAAGACTTTATTGATAAACTGTCTGAATTCCTCAATCTTAAAAGAGTATCAGCGCCTTTATTTGTTGAATGTGGTACCGGCATCAATGATGATCTGGATGGCATTGCCAGAGCAGTTGATTTTGATATTCCATGCATCGGCAAGAGTGGAACTGTGGTTCATTCTTTAGCCAAATGGAAAAGAATGGCTCTATACCGCTATGACTTTCATACAGGAAAGGGTCTATATACCGATATGAATGCCATAAGAAGAGATGAGGAACTTGATAATCTCCACTCGGTCTATGTGGACCAGTGGGACTGGGAGAAGGTTATCACCAGAGAAAACCGCAATCTTGATTATCTGTACAATACAGTCAGACTGATTCATTCCTGCATCTATGCAACTTTAACCGATCTGAAGATTAAATATCCAACCATCAATGTCGAACTGGAAAAAGAACTGCACTTTATTTCAAGTGAAGAACTTGTACAGCTGTATCCTGATAAGACACCAAAAGAAAGAGAATATGAAATCTGCAGAAAATATGGCTCAGTCTTTGTGACAGGCATTGGTCATGACTTAAGTGACGGCAAGCCACATGACATCAGGGCAAGTGACTATGATGACTGGAATCTCAATGGCGATCTTCTTTACTATAACAGTGTTCTGGATATTCCTTTTGAAGTATCTTCAATGGGTATCAGAGTAGATGCCAGATCACTTGAAGAACAGCTTAAGCTTAAAAACGAGGAATATAAAAAAGATTTTGAATATCACAGGATGATCTTGAACGATGAACTGCCGCTTACTATCGGCGGTGGCATTGGTCAAAGCCGTCTGGCAATGCTGCTTATGGGCAAGGCTCATATCGGTGAGGTTCAGTCTTCTTTATGGGAAGAGGATTTATATAAACTGGCTCTTGAAAAAGGCGTAGTAATTCTATGATTCATGTAAAACTGATAAGTCCTCAAAAAGAAGAAAGAGAACTTATTCTTCAAAAAGCCTGTACAATTGAAAGCCTGTTAAAGGAAATTGCCTGTGAACATACTGTTGTATTGGCAAAGCTGGATAATGCCTATAGAGCTTTAACTCACATTGTCTATCACGACTGCACTATTGAACTGCTTGATATTTCCAATAATGCAGCCTGGCTTACTTATCAGTCATCGCTATGTCTGCTGTATATTAAGGCTGTACATGATATTCTTGGCAAAGACAGGCTTGTAACCATCAACAATTCACTTAATAAGGGTTTATATACCCTGATTCATCCAAAGGCTTCCAGAGCAGAAATAGCCCGTATAGAAGAGAGAATGAAGGAACTCTCTGAGCTTGATGTTCCAATTAAAAAAGTCTATATGACCAAAAAAGAGGCTCTTGATCTGTGTACAGCTTCAAAAATGAAAGAGACCAGAAAACTGGTTGAAACCCTGGATGAAAATATCAGGGACATAGAAATATATTCACTGGATGATGAGCTTGGTATTTACTATAATCTGATGGTTCCTTCAACTTCTTATCTGAAACTGTTTGAACTTGTTGAATATAAAAACGGTGTTCTTTTAAGATATCCTCATCCTACAAGTATTGATTCTGTACCTGAATATAAGGATGAGCCATTACTCTATAATGCCTTCAGAGAGGCTAACAGATGGAGCTCACTGATGGGAATAAATTTCATCAATGATTTAAATGAAACAGTCAGAAAAGGTGAATACCGGGATATCATTCTGCTTCAGGAAGCACTGCATGAAGGAAACATTGCCGCTATCGCAAAGACCATACATGCATTAAACAAAAAAATAGTGCTGATATGCGGCCCATCAAGTTCGGGAAAAACTACTTTTGCCAACAGATTATCAATTCAACTTAAGGCAAACGGTTTAAAGACTCTTTATCTGGGTACTGATGACTATTTTAAGAATCTGGACGAAAGAGAAATACTGCCAAGTGGAGAACCGGATCTGGAATCTATAAAAGCGGTTGATACAAAGCTTTTAAAAGATAATCTCGAAAGCCTCATGAATGGCGAGGAAACTGATCTTCCGGTATTTGAATTTAAGAAAAACAGAAAAATATTTGGCACCAGAGTTACAAAACTTGATAGAAACCAGATAATTGTCTTAGAAGGCATACATGCCCTTAATCCTGCTGTTACTGAGGGAATGAATAAGGATGATATCTATAAAATCTATATTTCACCTTTAACACCTTTGGGCATTGATCATCATAACCGCATACCGACTACTGACGCCAGACTTCTAAGAAGACTTGTAAGAGACTGCAAATTCAGAGGTCGAAGCCCTGAACAGGTTTTAAGAGAATGGGTTAATGTAAGGGAAGGGGAAGATGTTAATATTTTTCCTTTCAATAATGAAGCGGACTGTTTCTTTAATTCCAACTGCCTTTACGAGCTTTCTATCCTGAAGAAATATGCTCAAGACTTGCTTATGCAGATAAAAAGGGACAAAAAAGAATATGCCGAAGCGCAAAGACTTCTGAGATTTCTTAAATATGTTGTAACTTTAGAAGATGAAAGCTATATTCTGGGCAACTCGATAATCAGAGAATTTACCGGTGGGTCAATTATTTTAAAATAAATGTGAAATATTGTTTTAAATTTCACAACATGGGTTTATAATTGACTTATGACAAAGAAGATATCTAACGCAACACTTCATCGTTATCCAATTTACCTTAAGGCTCTCAAAAAAATACAGAAGGATGGTAAAGACAAAATAATGTCGAATGAACTGGCAAAATATGTCAATATCAAGTCGACAACAATCAGAAGAGATTTCTCTTTAATCGGAACTTTGGGCAAACAGGGATATGGCTATAATGTTAATGATCTGATTGACATTTTTTCTAAAGAACTGGGCGGCGAATATAATGAAAAAATCATTCTTATTGGCTGCGGTAATTTTGGAAAGACAATTCTGAACTATAAAAACTGGTCAGATGTAGTTGGAGAAATTGTCTGTGCCTTTGATAAATATCCGGAAAAAGTTTCTGATGTTTCAATACCGGTTTATGATATTAAGGATTTGAAAACTCATCTGCCTGAAGGCTGTAAAATTGCGATTCTGGCAATATCGGGTGATGTACAGAATACGGTTGATCTTCTCACTTCAGTGGGAATTAAGGGAATTCTCGATATGACTCATCAGCACTTTATTGTACCTGAGGGTGTTATTGTGAAGGAAATTGATATTGTATCAAAGATACAGGAGCTGGTATTTACTACCAATATGTTAGATAAATAAATATTTTAAGAGGGATTTATATGTTAGATTTTTATACCGCAAGAGAACTTTATGATCTTTGTAACTGTGCAAATCAGATGGAAATAGATCAGCTTGAATATGTATCTATGGATGGCTGGGTTAGAACTAACCGTGATTCAGGATCTATAGGCTTTATTGAGCTAAATGATGGAACATATTTCAAGAATGTTCAGATTGTTTATCATGGAGATCTTGAAAACCATGACGAAGTAAAGGCTATGCTGACAGGCACGGCAATTGAAGTAACTGGTAAATTTATCTATACACCAGACAATAAGCAGCCTTTTGAGCTGGAAGCTACTTCTATTGAGATACTGGGCAAGTCCGATGAAAAATATATTCTGCAGAAGAAAAGACATTCTTTTGAGTATTTAAGAGAATATCCGCATCTGCGTCCTAGAACAAATACTTTTATGGCTGTTTTCAGATTAAGATCCGTTCTTTCGATGGCCATTCATGAGTTTTTCCAGGATCAGGGTTTCGTCTATGTTCATACACCAATAATTACCGGCAATGATGCCGAAGGTGCTGGTGAGGTATTTACAGTAACCAACCGTAAAGATGATAAATACGAAGAAGACTTCTTTGGTAAACATGCTTCTTTAACCGTATCAGGTCAGCTGCATGTTGAAGCCTTTGCGATGGCTTTCAGAGATGTCTACACCTTCGGTCCAACTTTCCGAGCTGAAAATTCCAACACCAAGACACATGCCAATGAGTTCTGGATGATTGAACCAGAAATTGCCTTTGCCGATCTGGAAGATGATATGATGCTCATTGAGGAAATGATTAAGTACTGCATTGATTACTGTTTTGAAAATGCACCTGAAGAAATGAATTTCTTCAACAAGATGATTGATAAAACACTGTTCGAAAGACTGGATCATGTAAGAAAGTCGGAATTCAGAAGAATGTCCTATACAGAGGCTATTGAGGAACTCTTAAAGGCTCCTGTTAAATTTGAGAACAAGGTAGAATGGGGTATTGATTTAAATACCGAACATGAAAGATATATCTGTGAACAGGTGGTTAAGGGACCTGTATTCCTTACCGATTATCCTAAGGATATAAAAGCCTTCTATATGCGTCAGAACGATGATGGCAAGACAGTAGCTGCCTGTGACCTTCTGGTACCGCATGTTGGCGAACTGGTAGGCGGTTCTCAAAGAGAAGAACGTCTTGATCTGCTGGAGAAGAGAATGGATGAACTCCATATGGATAAATCCACTCTTGACTGGTACCTTGACCTTAGAAGATACGGCGGCTGTAAACATGCCGGCTTTGGTCTGGGTTTTGAGAGAATGATGATGTATCTCACTGGCATGGAAAACATCCGTGATGTACTTCCTTATCCTCGTACTCCTAAAAATCTGATTTATTAAAAATGTTAATTGAAATAAATAATGGCACCGTTTTCTTCGGTGCCTTAGATGTATTTGAAAACATCAGTTTTATCGTAAACGAAAATGAAAAAGTCGCTCTTGTCGGAAGAAATGGTTCGGGCAAGACGACTCTTTTGCGTGTTCTATCCGGTCATCAGGAACTGGAAAAAGGCCAGGTCTTTAAATCAAATGGCACAACAGTTACTTATCTTAAGCAGAATGCCCTGATTGATTCAAAAAAAAGCGTTAAAGAAGAAATGTATGATACTTTTTCTGAACTGATTGCCAAAGAAAAAAGACTGGAAGAATTATCACACGAAATATCTTTAAGCCATGACGAAAAGAAACTCAACGAATATGGCCGTTTAAGTGAAGAATTCAAGATGGAGGGCGGCTATACCTATGAGAGCGAAATAATGACCATACTCCATGGTTTTGGCTTTGAAGATGAAGATCTTGAAAGAAATGTTTCCTCTTTTTCCGGCGGGGAAAAAACCAAACTGGCTTTTGCGAAACTGCTGCTGTCCAAACCGGATTTATTATTACTTGATGAACCTACAAACCATCTTGACCTGAAAACCATTGAATGGCTTGAAAACTATCTTTCAAAATATAAGAAAGCCATGGTTATTGTCTCTCATGACAGAGTATTCTTAGATAAGGTCTGCAATGTAACCTATGAACTGGAATATGGAAATCTCAAAAGATATGGCGGAAACTATACTTATTTTACTGAACAGAAAAAGAATGATCTATTAAAACAGGAAGCCGCCTATAAAAGGCAGCAGAAGGATATTAAACGTCTTGAGGAGCTGATTGAAAAGTTCCGCTACAAAAAGAACAAGGCTGCCTTTGCCCAATCCAAGATTAAGTATCTGGAAAGAATGGAAAGGATTGAAGATCCAAGGAAGGCTGATACTAAGACTTTTAATGCCAGATTCGTCTGTGATAAAAGAGGGGGCAAGAACGTTCTTTCTCTGCAGGATTATGAAGTTGGCTATAATAATAAGCCGCTTATTAAACTCAATCTTGAGATTCAAAGAGGTGACCGTATCTGTATCATGGGTGACAATGGAACAGGCAAGTCAACTTTATTAAAATCGATCATTGATGAAATACCTTCATTAGGTGGGTATAAGATGCTTGGTCATCAGATAGAAATCGGCTATTTCGACCAGAATATGGCACAGTTTACAAGTGGCAATACAGTCCTGGAAGAGGTCTGGAATGAACATCCTGAGATGGATATGTATGAAGTAAGATCGGTTCTTGGTGCCTTTCTGTTTACTGCCGATGAGGTATTTAAGGAAGTAAATGTATTATCAGGTGGCGAAAAAGTCCGACTGAATCTGGCTAAGCTGATGTTAAAGAAAGCCAACTTCCTGATTCTTGATGAACCTACCAATCATCTGGATATTTTATGCAAGGAAGCTTTAGAGAAATGCCTCAGGGAATATGATGGAACAATACTGTTTGTATCCCATGACCGTTACTTTATTAAGCAGATTGCCACTTCTGTCTTAAATATTGAAAATGGAACCGCTGTCCTTTATCCTGATGGCTATAAGGATTATATTGATGTCAAGGTAAAAGAAGAAGTAAAGCCTCAAAAGAAAGAAGAAGAGCCCAAAGAAAAGCTGAAGGATATTAAGCAGCGTCCTAAATATTCAATTAAGAAACTGGAAGAAGAGATTTCTCAGATGGAAGAGCTTCTGGAAGAAAAAAGAGATCTAAGATATGAACCAGAGTATTATCAGGATTCAAGAAAGATGCAGGAGCTTGATGAAGAAATAGATGATATTCACAATCAGATTCATGCCCTGGAAGTTAAATGGGAAGAAGCGATGTTATTTGAGGAAGCTAGAAAAAGTTCTTAGACAATACTTGTAAAATGTTGTATTATTGACTATGGTTTCTTTATATGAGTTGCACAAAGAAACGACTTTTGTTTTTCTTGTGATTATCACATGTGCTAAAAATAATTTTTGAAAAAGTGTCGAAAGATGCTTTTTAACACTGAGGAGGAATATGAAACAAGGGGTAATATTCACCTATTTGAGGAAACACTGGCTGGCATATCTTTTGGGTGTGATAATGCTGGCGGCAGTTGATTATTACAATCTAATCATCCCACAGATTACCGGACAGATTACTGATGGCTTATCGGCTAAGATTCTGTCAATGGATATGGTGTGGGCACTGATTATTGACTTTTTGACTATGGTAATTGTAGTAACCATAGGCCGAGTATTATATCGTTTCTTTATTTTTGGCTCCTGCCGAAGGGTAGAAACAGAAATCAGAAACGATCTGTTTTCTAAACTGGAAACACTCTCACAGAACTACTTTAATGCCAACAAAACTGGTGATCTGATGTCTAACTTTACCAATGACATCGACGCCTTAAGAAATGCCATGGGGCCGGCGGTAGTCTCAAGCTTTGATGCCGTGGTTATGACATTGATGACTCTTTATAAAATGGTAAGCTATGTTTCTTTGAAGCTTACCCTGGTTACTTTAATACCAATGTCGATAATTGCCTGTATGTCACTGTACTTCTGTAAGGAAGAAGAGAAGCGCTACTACAATAAGCAGAAGGCTTTTGGTAAGCTGTCTGATATGGTACAGGAATCTTATTCAGGTATCAGAGTAATTAAGGCATTTATACAGGAAAAGAAGCAGGATGCTTATTTTGAACTGAAGAATAAAGATGCCTATGATGCCAATCTTAAAGTTACCAGACTGATGGCTTTCTTCTGGCCTTTTCTGGAATTTGTCATTGGTGTATCCTATGTAATTACCATAGTATATGGCGGTTACCTGGCCATTACTGGTGAAATAACACTGGGCAGATTTGTAGCCTTCTGTCAGTATACCAACATGCTTATCTGGCCAATGATGGCACTGGGTGATGCGATAAACTGTTTCTCGCAGGGCTTAGCGGCTTCTAAACGTATCAAATCCATTTTTGATGAGGAACCAGAGATTAAGGATGATGAAAGAACAGATTACAGCATTGATTCACTAAACGGTGATATCGAATTTTCTCATTTAAGCTTCAGATATCGAAAAGACCTTCCTTTGGCTTTAGCTGACTTGAATATCAAGATTAAAAAGGGTGAAACCCTGGCAATTCTTGGTAAAACCGGTTCAGGCAAGACTACGGTGGTAAATCTATTAACCAGGCTTTATAGCAGTGAAGACAACATGATTAAGCTTGATGGTCATAATATTAATTCCATTCCTTTAAAGCTTTTAAGAGAATCGATATCCTACGTGCCACAGGATAATTATCTTTTCTCAGATACAATTGAGAACAATGTAAAATTTGGCAACCTTAATGCCAGTCATGACGAAGTGGTGGAAGTATGCAAGCAGGCAGAGGTTCATGATAATATCATCGATTTCCCTGAAGGCTATGAAACGATGGTAGGTGAAAGGGGTGTAACCCTTTCAGGTGGTCAGAAGCAGCGTACCAGCATTGCCCGTGCGCTTCTAAAGAAGGCTTCAATACTGATACTTGATGATTCCCTGTCGGCTGTTGATACCGATACCGAGGACAATATTCTGGCAAATCTTAAGAAGCACCATAGCGATAAGACGGTTATTATGATTGCCCATCGTGTCTCAACTATCCGCAATGCCGATCATATTCTGGTGCTTGATAAGGGTGAGACGCTTGAATATGGTACTTTCGATGAACTGATGGCTCTAAATGGTACATTTAAAGCTATGTATGATAAGCAGCAGCTGGAGAAGCAGCTGGCTATGCAGGGTTAGGAGGAATTATGGCTAAAATAGAAAAAGAAGAAATAATTACTTCCTATAAGGGTAATGTGCTGTTTAGGCTTCTGTCGTATCTTAAGTCTTATAAAAAGAATGTTGCTGTTATTTCCATTCTCTGTCTTCTTTTAACGACAATTGACCTTGTAAGACCGATGATTATTTCTACTGGTATTGATACCTTTATAAATGGCTACCAGAAAACTTATGTCAAAGTGCAACAGTCAAATCTGCAGTTTAAAGGGGATTATCTTTCAGATAAATTAAAAGAGGGTGAGGAGTATTCTTCGCTGGTAATGTATGATGATGGCTATTATTATTTTGAATCGCTTAATCAGGATGAACTTGATATTTTAAATAATGAGATAAAAGATTCTGTTAAACCAGAATTTGCCGATGAAGATAAGATTGTGATTGCGTCTTTAGAAGCATATAGATTAAGCAGCGATGAACTTGCAAAGCTTAGACATAATGATTTTATCGGTCTTGTATATCTGGCAATAATCTATGGTGCAGTTTTGATAATTCGTTTTATTGCGAATAATCGCGAGCTGCTGTTAGTGCAGACAACCGGACAGAAGATCATTAAGCAGATGCGTAAGGAACTTTTCCATCACATTAATGCTCTGCCGCTTCGTTTCTTTGATACCCATCCCATTGGCTCGCTGGTTTCAAGAACGGCTAATGATACTGAAGCTATCAATGAGCTTTATTCAACTGTTCTGACCCGCTTCTGTACCAACCTGGTCTATCTGGCTGGACTTATGGCTATGATGTTAATAATTAATCTGAAACTGGCTCTATACTGTTTCATACTGGTACCTTTAGTCTGTATTCTGATATTTATCTTTAGATTCCTGGCCAGGAAGTGTTATCGTGAGGCTAGAACTCGTATTTCGCAGCTTAATACTTTCCTTTCGGAGAATCTGAGTGGCATGCGTTTAATTCAGATTTTCCATAATGAAATACTGAAGTTCAATGAATTCAAAGAGAAGAATAATGAGCTGTTTAAGGCTAATATGAAGACTATTTCCATTATGGCTACCTTTAGGCCTTTGATTTACTTTGTCGGCAAGCTGGCAGTTGCGCTATATCTTTATAAGGCGGCATCTGAGGTAATAGGTGGTACTATCACCATTGGTATGCTTTATCTTTACTTTGACTATATCTCAAATTTCTTTGAACCTATTCAGGATATAGCGGAGTCCCTGCAGACTTTCCAGTCAGCATTTGCCGCAGGTGAGAAGGTATTTACGATTCTGGATGTTGAAAATACGATTACCGAGAAAGATAAGCCAGTACTGCTCAAGGAAATAAAGGGTAAGATTGAATTTAAAAATGTTTCCTTTGCCTATGATGATGAAGAATATGTCTTAAAAGATGTAAGCTTTAAGATTGAACCGGGTGAAAAGGTAGCGTTTGTGGGGGCAACGGGAGCTGGCAAATCTTCGATATTAAATCTCTGTGGCCGCTATTACGATATTCAGAAAGGACAGATTCTGATTGATGATGTGGATATTAAGGATCTTTCGATTGAACAGCTAAGAGGCGCCATTGGACAGGTTCAGCAGGATGTCTTTATCTTTGATGG
>DBOW01000136.1:3095-3484 GCA_002299675.1 Solobacterium sp. UBA636 | reverse complement strand
CCTGATAAATATCATGAGAAGGTTTCGGAAAGAGGTTCAACATTAAGTGCTGGTCAAAGACAGCTTCTCTCGTTTGCCAGAACTCTGGCCTTTAATCCAAAGATTCTGGTTATGGATGAGGCAACAGCCAATATTGATACCCAGACTGAAAGTTTAATTCAGTCCGCTCTTGAGAACCTGATGAGAGAAAGGACTACTATTATGGTAGCTCACCGTCTTTCAACTATTCAGCATGCCGATAATATCATCGTAATGCATAAGGGAAGAATCAGGGAACAGGGAACTCATCAGGAACTTTTGGCCTTAAATGGCATCTATAAAAAGCTGTATGAACTTCAGCTTTATCAGGCTTAAATTATGCAATATTTTCTAGTATTTTTGGCAGGTGT
>DBOW01000136.1:604-3071 GCA_002299675.1 Solobacterium sp. UBA636 | reverse complement strand
GCCCTGCAGCAGTCCCTTAATGGCGAACTGGGTAATTATATTCCTTTAACATTTGTAGTACTTATTGTTCATATTATCGGTGGCTTATGTATTCTTATCTATCTGAAGTTTATTAAAAAAGAAAAGTTAAAAATGGGACCTATGCCCGTCTATCTTTACAGTGCTGGGCTATTTGGCTATGTTCTGGTTTTTCTTACAAGCTATACAATTGTGCATATTGGGGCAACTCTTACCACCTGTCTTTCAATTGCGGGACAGGTTGTAGCCTCAGTGGTGATTGATCATTTTGATCTGTTTCATATTAAAAGAGTGCCTTTTAATTCCAAGAGAATCATTCCGCTTCTTTTAATAATCACAGGCGTTATTATCGCTAATATGGGGTAGGCTATGTATATTATTATTGCGTTTATTCTAGGCATTATTAATGTTATCTCAAAATCGATAAACTATAAGGCAACTGAGAAGCTTGGCTCTTTAAGTGGTTCTTTCATGAATTATTTTGAAGCTGCCATAATTTCTGTGATCATTATTCTTTTTAATCATAAGCAGATTATTTCTTTATCCACTATACCCTGGTATCTTTATCTGGGAGGAATGTTTGGAGCGATTGCGTTTTTCTTCAATATTACTTCACTATCCAGAATGAATCTTTTTATGTCAACGATGCTGGTGCTGATAGGACAGCTTATTGGTTCAGTAGTTATTGACTTTATGATGGGTATTTCAATAACTCCACTTAAAATAGTTGGAATTATCGTAATGTTTATCGGTATTTATCTGGACAAGAAGCTGACTATTCCCGAATAATGAAAATATTTTCATTAAAACTGTAATAAACTTTCAAAACATGTCTGATTATATTGACATGTTTTCTTATTGAGCGTAACATAGAAACTGTAAAAACTATGTTATAGAGGTAGCGGTGTAGAAAAGTAGCTAAGGGACAAGGCATTGGATGAACTTAGTCAAAGGCAATCATCGCCGAACAACTGTTTAGGCATAAACAGATTGTGGGGGAACAGGGAATACCTGTTTCACTCCTTCGAAAGAAGAGGAGCTATTACGTTCGATAAGATTATCGTATGTGATGGCACATACGTTTTTTATTGAAAAAGAAAGAGGGAAGAAAAAATGAGAAAATTGTTAGCCGTATTACTTTCATTATTAATGTTAGTAACAATGTCAGCATGTTCTTCAAACAAGACTGCTGAATCAAATTATGGTGAAGGCTTTACTTTTACCATTGCGATGGAATGTGCTTATGCACCATATAACTGGACTCAGTCTGATGATTCTAATGGTGCAGTTCCAATTAAGGATTCAAGCGACTACGCAAATGGCTATGATATTATGATTGCCAAGAAGATCTGTGAAGAGAATGGCTGGAATCTTGAAGTTATCAGATCAGACTGGGATTCACTGGTTCCTTCAGTTCAGACAGGCTTAATCGATGCCGCAATCGCTGGTCAGTCAATGACTGCCGAAAGAAGTGAACAAGTTGATTTTGCCGGTCCTTATTTCTATGCAACATTCGCTATTCTGGTTAAGGAAGATTCTCCTTTAGCAGCAGCTTCATCAATCAATGATTTTGCCGGCTATAAGGGTACTGCCCAGCAGGCTACAATCTGGTATGATCAGTGTCTGCCTCAGATGGAAGGTGCTGAAATCTTAACTGCTTCTGAATCTGCTCCTGCAATGCTGATGGCTGTTGAAACAGGTATGGCTGATTTCGTTGTAACTGACCTGCCAACTGCTCAGGGTGCTGTTCAGGCTTATCCAGATCTGGTACTGCTGGATTTCACTGGTACTGATGGTGACTTTGTATTCTCTGATGAAGTAAGAGAAGAAAATGTTAATATCGGTGTGTCTGTAAAGAAGGGCAACACTGAATTAGTTGACAAGATCAATAGCGTATTAAATAAAATGACTGTTGAAGACTTTAATTCAATGATGGCCGAAGCTATTTCTATCCAGCCTGGAGAATAGTCGTGTCAATATTTGAACAGTTAATAAGTGATATATCTAAGATATGGGCTACCTTTGGTGGCTCTTATCTCTATGGTATAAAACAGACACTATTATTGGCACTGATTGGTACAGTCTTAGGCTGTCTGATTGGTTTTATCTGCGGTATTCTGCAGACTATTCCGGTATATCCTAAAGATGGTCCAGTCAAAAAGGCTTTACTGGCACTATTAAGAGGAGTAATCCGTGTTTATGTAGAAGTGTTTAGAGGTACGCCAATGGTACTTCAGGCCGTATTTATCTATTATGGTCTTCCATATTTTACTAATGGTGCGGTTTTATTTGATTCAGTATGGGCATGTGCCATACTGGTTGTATCAATCAATACTGGTGCCTATATGGCGGAGACTGTAAGAGGTGGCATTCTTTCTATTGACAGAGGTCAGACTGAAGGTGCCAAGGCTATTGGTATGAGCCATGTGCAGACTATGCTTTATGTAAT
>DBOW01000136.1:0-546 GCA_002299675.1 Solobacterium sp. UBA636 | reverse complement strand
CTGCCTCAGATTGGCAACAACTTCATTATCAATATTAAGGATACATCGGTAATGTTTATTATTTCTTTCTCTGAACTGTTCGCAGCTCATAGAGCCGTTGTAGGACGTACATATCTCTATTTCCCTAGCGCAACGATTGAAATGATTGCCTATCTGTCATTAACACTGATATCTTCGTTTATTCTGCGTTTCTGGGAAAAGAAACTTGCCGGATCATCTTCTTATGAACTGGCAACTGGTGATCAGCTTTCACCAACCGCCGGTACCCTGAATTCTCCTTTAAAGGGTTCAAACTACGATGAAAATCACATTGAGACAAAGGGAGGTAAATAAGATGTCGAATGTTATTGAACTAAAACACTTATCTAAAGCCTTTGGCTCACATGTAGTATTAAGGGATATCTCCATGGAGGTCAAAAAAGGGGATGTTACCTGTATCATCGGTGCTTCGGGTTCAGGTAAAAGTACAATGTTAAGATGTATCAATCTTCTGGAAACACCAACCTCTGGTGACATTCTGTTTCATAATGAATCGGTTATCAATAC
>DBOW01000002.1:13466-15003 GCA_002299675.1 Solobacterium sp. UBA636 | reverse complement strand
GAAAAAGAGAAACCATCAGTAAATCCAGCTGAGGCTGGTGGGCCATTTCGTTTCTTTATTTTGGAGTAACTGATTATGAAAAAAGAACTTAAAGAAGAAACACTAGAAGAAGTAGGTGGTGGACGCTCAATTTCCACAAAGATTAATGTAGTTATGTGCACCAAGTGCGGTTCTACAGTAAACACCAAGACTACACCTTATACTTGCCCTAAATGCGGTGAGCTGAAAGCAGGAGAATACAGGTCTTCAAGTGCTCCGAAGACGAGATTCATTTAAAAAAGCTGGAAACAGCTTTTTTAAATCTCGATATTCAATACATTTAAACCAAATGTTGTGTGATAATACATACTGGAAGCCATATTCTTAACTAATCGGATGCCGATATTTGACTCAATTTCATCAGATGTTCCAAGTCTTTTAAGCGAATCAAACATTGTGCAGTCATTTTTAAAATGTAACCTTATTTTTTCTTTTTCCAGACCTGTGAATATATCGATAGTATGTCTTTTCTTTCTGTCTTTAGCAAAGCCATGAAGATATGCCAATGAATATCTGTACTGTCGGTATTTTGAGATAAAGATTCTTAATGTTTCTTGAGCTGTTCATACTGACAATTATAATTGAAAAAGGAATCAGTTTACTGTGCTGATTCCTGATTTGGGTTATTGTTTGGTTTCTTTTTTCTTCTTCTATGAGGCTTTTTCTTTTTTGGTTTAGGTGCATCATAGTTTTCACATTCATCGATGCCCATGACAGCTGGTTCCTTAGGCAGATCAGCACTGGCTGGTTTTTCCTGCTTTGGTTTATTCTGCACAGGCTGTTTTGGTTTTTGAGTTTTGTCCTGTTTCTGAACGTTTTCAGACTGAACTTCTTTTGAAACAGGTTTATTGTTCTGAGCAGGTTTATTCTGTTTAGGCTGTCTGTCCTGTTTTGGTGCATTTTCCTGTTTCTTGTTTTCTTTGTTTGGTTTATTGTTGTTTCTTGGTTTTTCACCATGGTTTAAGCTGGCTATTTCCTGCTGCAGTCTGACAATTGTTTCCTTGGATTCGAGCAGTTCTGCCTGCAGTTTTTTTATTTTTTCTCTGGCTTCATCCAGCTCCTGTTCAAGGGCTGTGTTGTTGTTAAATAAGTTAAATAATCCCATAATATTCCTCTTTTATGTTCAACATTATATCATTTTGAAATAGTTTTCAATTTAAAGTTAACACAAAGTGCTTAAAAGTAAATGATATTTCCTATATACAATAAGGATATAATGATTAGAGATAAAGGAGATACAATTTATGGGTTTAATTAAAGCTGGCCTTGGTGCCATTAACTCTGCACTGGCGGATCAGTGGAAGGAATATTTCTATTGTGATTCAATGAGTTCAGATGTTCTTGTAAAGAAGGGGCAGAAGAAAGTAAGCGGACGTTCTTCCAATACAAAGGGAAATGACAATATTATTACTGATGGAAGCGGTATTGTGGTTGCCGATGGTCAGTGCATGATTATTGTTGAAGATGGAAAGGTTGTTGAGGCTTCAGCTGAACCTGG
>DBOW01000002.1:12934-13353 GCA_002299675.1 Solobacterium sp. UBA636 | reverse complement strand
ACCAAGGAACTGATGGGGAATAAGTTTGGTACACCTAATCCGGTGCCTTTCAGGGTTGTTGATTCAAGACTTGGTCTGGATCTTGATGTAAGCTTAAGATGTTCTGGTGTTTATTCGTACAGAATCGCCGATCCTCTATTATTCTATACAAATGTCTGCGGCAATGTTTCAAATGAATATACAAGAGAGATGATTGAATCTCAGCTAAAAAGTGAATTTATTTCAGCTTTACAGCCCGCACTGGCCAAGTTAAGTGATATGGAACTTAGACCTAATCAGATTATTGCGCATAATACAGATTTGGAGGATGCCATGAACTTTGCGCTTGATACAAAGTGGGCTAAGACCAGAGGCTTAAAGATTGTTTCCATTGCCTTAGGTTCAGTTACACTGCCTGAAGAAGATCAGGAAATGATTAA
>DBOW01000002.1:10351-12825 GCA_002299675.1 Solobacterium sp. UBA636 | reverse complement strand
TGAATATGGCTAATAATATGGCAGGCAACATTTCTGGCTTCTACAATATGGCTAACAATAATACTCCTGATAACAGCTGGACCTGCAAATGTGGAACTGTAAACAGCGGCAAATTCTGTTCAAACTGTGGTTCACCAAAACCAGAGGGTCCATGGACCTGTTCATGTGGCTCGGTTAATACCGGCAAGTTCTGTCCAAACTGTGGAAATAAAAAGCCTGAGTAAATAATATGGCTATTCGTGAGTTTAAATGTCCCAACTGTGGAGGAGAAATAAACTACGACTCAGGCTCAGGAAAGCTTAAATGTCCTTATTGTGACTCGGAGTTTGAGGTCGAAGCCTTAAAGGAATATGATGATATTCTTAAAAACGAAACAAATTCACAGCTTAACTGGGACCCCAATGTTGGCCAGGAATGGACTGAGGAAGAGGAAAATGGTTTAAGAACCTATATCTGCAAGAGCTGTGGTGGCGAAATCATTGGTGATGAAAATATGGGCGCAACTTCCTGTCCATTCTGTGGTAATAATATTGTCGTGATGGAAAAGTTTTCTGGTCAGCTTAAACCGGATGTGGTTATACCTTTCAAGAAGAATAAGAAGGATGCCAGGGAAGCTCTGTTAAATCACTATAAGGGTAAACTTTTTCTTCCTGATGAGTTTAAGGATGGAAATCATCTGGATGAAATCAAGGGTATCTATGTTCCTTTCTGGCTTTTTGATGGTGATGCCGAAGTAGATATCAGGTATAAGGGAACTAAAGTACGTCACTGGTCCGATGCTCAATACGACTATCAGGAAACCTCATATTATGCGGTAGCCAGAGCTGGCGATATTTCTTTTGAAAGAGTACCGGTTGACGGTTCTTCCAAGATGACCGATTCCCTGATGGAGTCGATTGAACCCTATGATTTTTCTGATGCGGTAGATTTTGAAACGGCCTACCTGGCTGGCTACCTGGCCGATAAATATGATGTAGAGGCAAAGAAGTGTATAAAGAAGGCAAACGATAGAATCAAAACCAGTTCATTAGCTGCCTTTGAAGGAACTATTCATGGTTATAGTTCTTTAACACCTGAACATGTGCAGATTATGTTAAACAAGGGTAAGATTCGTTATGCCCTTTATCCGGTCTGGATTTTAAATACTACTTATAATAATGAACAGTATACTTTTGCGATGAATGGCCAGACTGGCAAGTTTGTCGGCAATCTGCCGATGGACAGGAAGAAGTTTGCGATCTGTTTTGTATCGGTATTTGTCGTAATAACTCTGATCATGTTTCTTGTTTTCTATATGGTGTGGAGGTAGTCAATGAAGAAGATTATTACTTTAGTTCTATCTCTGTTACTATTAACAAATATAACTGTTTTAGCTGATGATCATCTGATTATTGATGAAAGCGGTGTATTATCCAATATGCAGATATCTGAGCTTGAAGATAAGGCAACTGAGATATCCAATAAACTTGATGCCCTGTTCATGATGGTCTTTACTGATGAAGAACCCAAGACTTATGCAGATAACTATGAATTCAGTTCTAAACCAACTTTGATGCTGGTACAGGGCAAAGATAACTATGGCATCTATACCAATGACAGTCTCAATATTGACAGCTTCATCATTCAGGAACTTACTAAAGCCTATGAAACTGGTGAGAGTTATTTTGACAGAAGCTATAACTATCTGCAGAGAATCTATGATATGCTGGCAGGTGAGGCAACTACACCAGTAATTGAAGAAAGAAGCCGCTTAATTGATTTATCTAATCTTTTAACTGATGAACAGAAGAAGGAACTTTCTGATAAACTAGATACCCTAAGCAACGAGCTTAACTTCGATATAGTAGTTCTTACGGTTGATGATCTGGAAGGCAAGTCAGCCATGGCCTATGCCGATGATTTCTATGATTATAATGGCTACAATATTGACGGCTGTATCTTGCTGGTTACAATGACTACCAGGGAATACTGGATATCTACATCTGGCTATGGTATTACAGCCATTACAGATAAGGGTATTGAACTGATGGCTGACAGCTTTGTGCCATATCTGGGCTATGATGAATATTATGAGGCTTTTAATACCTTTGCCGATCTTTGTTATGACTATGTAATAGAGGCCAGAGAAAACAAACCTTATGATGTAAACCATATGCCAAAAGAGAAGTTCAATGTCCCGATGTACCTTGGCATATCTTCACTCATCGGTTTACTGGTGGCACTTGTTGTCTGTCTGATATTCAAGGGACAGCTCAGATCGGTTATGTCTAAGCCTTTTGCGTTTGACTATATCAAAGAAGGAAGTTTCAACTTAACCAGGGTCAGAGATATTTACCTGTACCGCAGAGTAAGAAAGACCAGAAAACCTGAACCGACTAAAAGCTCAGGTGGTGGCGGAGGTGGTGGATCAAGTGTTCACTTCTCAAGTTCGGGACATTCACATGGTGGTGGTGGAGGCCACTTCTAAGAATTTT
>DBOW01000002.1:7455-10231 GCA_002299675.1 Solobacterium sp. UBA636 | reverse complement strand
AAAACCAGAACAGAAGATATGCGATAAGATAGATACGGATAAAATGAGGGATAATATGAAAATCGAAATCTTTAAATCAATGGAATAAATGGGTTTAAAAGAAGCTGAATACATTGTAGAAATAATAAAGACAAAGAAGAATCCATTATTGTGTATACCGGCTTGTTCAAGTGCGGACTGTGTATTCTCAGCACTGGTTAAGTTTTATGAAGAAGGCAAAGTAAACTTTAAAAATGTAAAGTTTGCAGGAGTTGATGAATGGTGTGGCTACGACAGATATGAAGGAACCTGCCGATGGATGCTTGATAATGCACTGTTTAAACATATTGATGTTAAAGAAGAAAATATGCGTTTCTTTAACTCCAATCCTGAAGACAGAGAAAAAGAATGTGCAGAAATGGAGAAGTTTATCAAAGATAATGGTGGTATTGACTGCCTGCTTCTGGGTGTGGGAATAAACGGGCATCTGGCACTTAATGAACCAGGCTGTGATATACACATCAGGGCACACAGCTGCAGTCTTGCGGAGGTTCATAAGGATTCAACAGTTTCTGACCTGACGGTAATCATTATGGCTGGTTTGCTGATACAGATTTAATAGTAATCTGTTTATGGCTTTGTTAATGTTTGCTTTTGTGATTCTGGATATTGCCAAACAGGGTATCTGCAAAGATGGAGCTATTATTTGTTTTAGAGGCAGACAGTTTTACAGGTGGGAAGAGGCAGATATAAGGGTTATAGATAGTGAAGAACCGTTGATAATAATTAATGATTCCATTAAGTTTAAATTTAATAAAAATAAAAGAGACAGAATCATAAAGATTCTGTCTGAAAACAGGCTTTACTTTCCCGCTTCCCAGGAATAAGGCTCTTCCAGTGACCAGCTCATACCCAGGTTTTCCAGGGTGAGTGGTTTTTCGCCCTCCATATAGAAATAGATATCAATTGAATCAGGATCTCCTCCTTCATAAACAAAGTTTTCCTGCAGAGTTTTCTTGATGCTGTCGAGAATGGTGTGACATAGAGTTTCTGTATCAAACATATGAAACTCATCTTTCTGCGGATCAGGTGGACCCATGAATAATGCAGAATTGTTAGACAGACACACCGACATGCCGCCCTTGCCAGTGGTGATATCAGCGGCAAGATCAAGATTCCAGTCAGTAAGTTCACTCATTGCCTTAAGCAGGTTTTCGGGTGAGAGGGAATCAATTTCCACTGTGTATTCTTTAAAGTTTCCTTCGGTTCCAATATAAAGAGTAGCCTCTGAGTTATTATTGGATGTATTGTTTTGTGCCGGTGTTTCTTCTTTATGCTTATTTCCACAGGCTGTAAGCAGCATGAATACAGCTAAAACAATCAATAGTTTCTTCATTCTAACTCTCCCTTGTAGTGAATGATACCACCGATATTGGTCAGATCTGTATAGCCCAGTTCTTTCATCGCGTTTAAGGCTATGCCGCTTCTGTGTCCTGAACGGCAATAGAGATAAATCTTTGATTCTTTGTCCTTGATTACATCTTTAACTGTATTAATATAGTCCAGTTCCACATTAATGGAACCTGGTATGTGTCCTTCTTCATATTCTTCTTTAGTTCTTACATCCAGAAGGATAGTGCTGTCTTCTTTTTCTTTCAGGTATTCGTTGATGTCTTTATGTTTAAACATAGCTGACCTCCCTATATCTATAGTATAGTAAAATATAAAGGAATTGAGGTAAAAAATATGGGTTTAAGAATCAGAAAGAGTATAAATATTGGTAAACATTTCAAAGTAAACTTATCCAAGTCCGGAGTTGGTTTTTCAGCTGGTGTTAAGGGCTTTCGAGTTACCAGAACTGCAAACGGCAAGTACAGAAAGACAATCACTGTACCAGGTACTGGTATTTCCTATGTTGATGAGTCTAAGGATCTGTTAAGTTTTGGTGATGATAAAAAGAAAAAGGAAACTAAAAAGACGGAAAAGAAGATAGAAAAAATAGAAGAAACTGTATCAGAAGAGCCAGAAAGAAAAGAAGAAAAGATTATTTCTTTAAAGACCAATTACAGGGATAGCGATGAATAAGTTTCTGATACTGGCTTTTCTTTTCTTTGTTGGTTCTACTTTTGGCTGGATACTGGAAGTATTCTTCAGAAAATTTTTCTCCAGGAATAATCCTGAACATAAGTGGATAAATCCTGGTTTCTGTACTGGGCCATATCTCCCCTTGTATGGAAGTGGTCTTTGTGTTCTTTATCTTATAGCTTCTTTAAATATTGAAAGTGACTTAATCAAGATATTAATCATGGGTGTCATGATGACACTCATTGAGTACCTGGTTGGTATGTACTGTTTAAAGGTTTCTCATGAAAGATTATGGGACTATTCAAATGAATGGGGCAATATTGAGGGTGTAATCTGTCCAAAGTTTTCACTGGCCTGGCTTGTTTTGTCCATGATGTATTATTATCTGGTTAATCCCTATGTTCTGGATGCCTTAAACTGGCTGTCTAATAATCTGGCTTTTTCATTTTTTATTGGAATGTTCTTCGGCATCTTTATTCTGGATGTGGCCAATGCCGTTGAGCTTAATAAGAAATTTAAGCAGTTTGCCATGGAAAACGACATCATTGTACAGCTTGATCTGCTGAAACTGGAAATTAAGCAGAGGCATGAAGAAAATAAGCTTAAATATCATTTCTTTAATCCATTTAAGAGTGAATTCTCAATGAACGAACACCTGAAGAATCTGCTGGAGAGAGCTGAGAAAATCAAACATATTAAAAAGTAGTATACC
>DBOW01000002.1:5774-7364 GCA_002299675.1 Solobacterium sp. UBA636 | reverse complement strand
TCTGATTACTGTTGCTGGATTTCTGTTTAAGATGGCAGGATTCCCTGAGACAAATATAGTAGTGATATCTATTCTGGCAGTGCTGCTGGCAGCCCATTTTACAAGCGGCTTTATTTATGGAATAGGGGTAAGTATTATATCTATGCTCTGTTAAATTCCTCACTTTTTTTGCAGGAAATGATAAAAAGTGCTGAAAAACGGCTTTCTGTATCATAAAACAGAGAAAAATCACTGCAATTTAGAGCCGAACAGTTTTGAATGAAAATGCCAGAAACAGCTGATATAATCGCCGTTTCTGGCATCTGCCTGTGTAGTGTTCTGATTATTACATTTTAAGTACCAGACAGTTACATTTGCCGGTTAAGGCTGTACAGGCATCCATGCCGATAATCTTTCCATTATTGAATATCGAGAAGTTACATTCACTTAAGTCTTTATCCGGGAACTCTTTACCATCACCATTAAGATAATGATGACCAAATGATGTGTGGTAGTGACCAAAGACTATGGTTTTATTTATTGGTTTTTCTGATCTGTTCATAATCTGATACTCAACGAAGCCATTATCCCAGGTTGCTGAATCCCATTCATCCTGGGAAGCTGTTTTATAGTAGTCTGTGTAGTTCTCTTCATCATAGGGGAACCAGCCATGGACAAAAAGATAGTCATCAGTTTCATAGTAGTTTCTGAGTGACTTTAGATAGTTATAAAGTTTTTCATTTCTGCTGAGTTCTCTTATATTGTCATAGAGATTATCATGTCCGCCCAGATCCATAATAGTCCTTATGGTTCCATTGTGTTCATCAATATCATTTGGATATCTCCTTAAATTCCTGATATCTTCTAAAGCTGTATCGTGATTGCCTCTAATGAGTATCTTGTTTGGAAGTGAATCGATAAAGTCTAAAAGATTAACTGAGTCTGGGCCTCTGTCAAAAAGATCGCCCAGAGATATCAGGGTATCGGTACCTGGATTGAAGTTAAGACTGTTTAGAGCCTTCATTAAAGGTTTATAAAAGCTATGGACATCTGATACGATAAAGTATTTCATATCTATATTTTACGATGTTAAAATTAATGTATGAATAAAGCTTTTAAATATTTATATAACTATCCCCAGCTTAGTCTTGGCATTAAAGAAGGCATGAGTCAGAGCGAAGAATACCGCAATATTGTAAGAAGAGGCATAATGCCTGAGAAATTAGACTTTCCCTTTGAACTAAGCGGTGAAGAGGATGAATATACATTAAATACACCCTGTGGCGAGGTTAATGTGCTATATCTGCCGGACAGAAATATTTTTGAATATTTCATTAAGGTACTGGCTCACCGCAATGAACCGGTTGAGCTGCCTGCGTCAATGGGTGCTTCCTTAATCTCTGGCATAAATAACTGGCGCAGGATTTATACCCATAAAGAGGAATATGAGAGAAATAAAGGTAATGACTGGGACGAGGAATTTAATCGTTTTATCAGCGTAAAGGAAAACTACAAGGATACTGTTCTTATTGTCTCTAAGGGGTATTATTCAGCTTTGAAGCCTGAATACATTGATATGGATAGTGATGAATGGATAGATAAATCCAGGAC
>DBOW01000002.1:0-5710 GCA_002299675.1 Solobacterium sp. UBA636 | reverse complement strand
TCTGCGCGATGAAATAGTGGCTGATGCCATGGGCTTTATCGCTGCCTTTGGATATTATGAGAAAACAATAGCTGAGAAGGTACTGGGAATTGAAAATGAAGTGCTCAACAGAAATGGACGTCTGGTTAATTATGTAGGTGAAGAAGAACTGGACAGTTCTATTGACCGTGCCCATAAGACTATTGATGCGCTTGATGAATATATTAAATCTAAAGATATTGATGATGTATTTGATTTACTTTTAGATATTGAAAAAGAAAAGGTGGCCTTATGGAAGACAGACTGATACTTGTAGACTATAAAGACAACATTGTTGGTGAGGCATATAAACAGGAAGTTCATGAAAAAGGACTGCTGCATAGAGCTTTTTCGGTATTTATCATTAATGGTAATAAAATGCTTATTCAGAAAAGAGCTAAAGATAAATACCACAGTGCAGGACTCTGGGCCAATACCTGCTGCAGCCATCCAAGAGTAAATGAAGATACTTATGATGCAGCCAGAAGAAGACTTAAAGAGGAATGCGGTATTGAATGCGAAATAAAGGAGGCTGGTTCTTTTATCTATCGCTCAGTGTATGAAAACGGTATGACTGAATATGAACTTGATCATGTATTTACTGGCTGTTATGATGGAGATTATCATCCTGACTTAAATGAGATTGAAGAGCTTAAATATGTAGATATTGACTATCTGTTAAAAGATATTAAAGATAATCCTGATAGATATACCAGCTGGTTTAAGACGGCTTTATATATGGTAATCAAAGCTCTACAACTTTAGCTTTAAGCTCATCGTCCAGTTCTACCAGATTAACCCGGTAGATGGTTACCGGCAAATCTTTTACGGTTAATAGATATATTTCTTCGCCATTATTCAATCTGTTTAAACCGGCAAAGTGTTTTACATCGAAGAGTTTTCCTCTGATTGATAATGTTCCGTTTTCATAGAGATTGAACATTCCTTTATAGATGACATACTCGCCGCTGTCGATGGCATTTCTGTATTTTGTGAAATCTATCATTTCTTTTAAGCACAGCAGCAGTAATGCGATACCCAGTATTTTGAGAATATATTTATCCGAGAAAAAAGACCAGACCCCAAAACAGGCCAGAAGAGTAAGCATAAACATTGATAAAGAGTTATAGCCCTTTTTATAAAGGTCTTTTCTGGTAATTTTCATAACATTATTTTAGCACTATGCATTGATTATTATCTATGTTATATTATACATAGACAAATATATATGTGAGGTTTTATGAACGATACAGAAACAGTTATTATACTTAAGGCTTTAGCTGATATAAACAGGCTGAAGATTGTAAAGATGTTAAGTACGGAAGAGGAAATGTGTGGCTGCAGAATCCATGAAGCCTTTGATTTCTCCCAGCCTACACTCTCCCACCATATGAAAGTACTGTGTGATGCAGGGATTGTGAAAGATGTACAGGGTGGCAAATGGCATCATTACTCAGTGAATAAAGAAAAGATGGAGGAATTAATCAATGTTCTTCGACTTTATTAATGATCAGGTTTTCAGGATGAAGTGGCTGTATTCTTTTGTGAGCTATATTCTAGGCTTATTTGGTTTAAATTCAGATGAAGGAATAGGTTCGATTATTCATTTCTTCATCTATGATACGGTTAAGATTACTTTACTGCTTATCACATTAATCTTTATTGTTTCCTATATACAGAGCTACTTTCCACCTGAAAGAAGTAAAAGAATTCTGGGGAGATTCAAGGGTATCAGTGCCAATATTATTTCAGCGCTTCTGGGTACGGTGACACCTTTCTGTTCCTGCAGCTCAATTCCACTTTTTATGGGCTTTACAAGTGCTGGACTTCCTGTGGGTGTAACTTTCTCGTTTCTAATATCTTCGCCAATGGTAGATCTGGGTTCACTGGTGCTGCTTATGAGTATTTTTGGTGTGAAGGTGGCTGTTATATATGTCGCTATTGGTCTGGCTGTTGCGGTTACTGGCGGCTATGTTATTGAGAAACTGCATATGGAAAGATATGTAGAAGACTTTGTGCTGAATGCCAGTGTTAAAAACAGAAAAGAAAGAGAACTTACAGTAAAAGACAGAATAATATTCGCAAAAGACAAGGTAGTTGAAACATTTAAAAAGGTATTTCCCTATATAATAATAGGTGTACTGATTGGTTCCTTAATCCATAATGTCATACCAGAAGAATTTGTGATTAAAATACTGGGCGATGACAATCCCTTTGGTGTTATCCTTGCCACTCTTGTGGGCATACCGATGTATGGTGATATTTTTGGAACCATTCCGGTGGCTGAAGCCCTGCTGACCAAGGGAGCCAGACTGGGTACAGTACTGAGTTTTATGATGGCAGTAACTACTTTATCGCTTCCTTCGATGGTGATGTTAAAGAAGGCTGTTAAGCCAAGACTGTTAATTCTGTTTATTGCGATATGTACTATGGGTATAATTCTGGTTGGATATATGTTTAATATACTGGAGGTATTTTTAATATGATGAATGTAAAGGTTTTAGGTGGCGGCTGTGCCAAATGTAACGCATTGGAGAATAATGCGATTGAAGCTCTAAAAGAACTTAATGTAGAATATGAGCTTGAACATGTTAAGGATTACGATCTGATTATGGGCTATGGTGTTATGTCATTGCCGGCACTAGTGGTGGATGATGAAATAATAGTTGAAGGTCAGGTTTCAAGTAAAAATGAACTGATTAAGAAACTGAAAAGTTATGTGTCATAGATTTGAGCTTTATCAGACACCAAAGGTCATAAAGCTTTTAGAGGGAACAGGCTTCAGCGTTAAAGAACCGCGAATATTTAATCCTGGCGACATTGCGCCAGTGCTGGCTATGGACAGGAATCTTAAACCTCGTGTTTTCTTTATGAAATGGGGCTACAGTATTTATGATAAGCTGGTTTATAATTCCCGAAGCGAGGATATAGTAAATCGAAGATCTTTTTCAAATGACTATATGAAACATCGCTGTGTCATACCGGCAACATCTTATTATGAATGGGATAAAAAGAAGAGCTGTTACCATCTGCTGCCTAATCATGAGCTGATTTATTTTGCGGGTATTTACCGCTTAGAGAACAGTAAAGCGGTATTTTCAATTATTACTCTTGAATCAGATGCAGATCTTAAGACAGTGCATGACAGGATGCCAATGGTTATATCTGATAAAGAGGTGACAAAGTATATAAATCCCAGCACTCCAATAAGTCAGCTTCCAAAGTATGACTGTGAGCTGAAGATTGATATAATTCCCGAGGAAGAGAGGTTATTCTAAGTGGAAAAAATAGAAAGTTTTAAAGTAAATCATATAAATCTGTACCCTGGTATTTATGTATCACGCAGAGATTATCATGATAGTGTATGTGTTACTACCTTTGATCTGAGATTTACCAGTCCCAACAGAGAGCCGGTAATGGATACCCCGGCTATTCATACTATTGAACATCTGGGTGCTACTTATTTAAGAAACTGTGAATATAAGTCAGATGTAGTTTATTTTGGACCAATGGGCTGCCGTACTGGTTTTTATCTTCTGATGTTTAATGAATTAGAGTCTGAAGATATCTATGAGCTGGTAAATTCTATGTGTAAATATATATTGAATTTTGAAGGCGAGATTCCTGGAGCCAGGAAAGAGGAATGTGGCAATTATTCTGAGCAGAATCTGGATATGGCTAAATACTATGTAAAGAAATATCTGGATGAGCTGAATGAATATAAAAGATTTGTATATCCTGAGTAAAACTGTTTTGCGCAAACAGTTTTTTCTTCACATAATTTGACATAAATAATAAAATGATGAAGATGATTAAGTTAATTGCGACAGATATGGATGGAACACTTTTAAACCTGTTTCATACTACAGATTTATATGTGCTCGAGACAATAAACAAGATAAATGAATCAGATATTACTTTGTGCTTTGCGACTGCCAGGCATATGCATAAACATATGTTAAAGAGACTTGGACTAATGTCTAAGCATTTCTTTACCATAGGCATGAATGGAGCTATTATCAAGGATGACAGAGGCAATATTCTGAGAATGAGTCCGATTGACAAGGACACTTTATCAGCTCTTATTGATAATCTTCCCATTAAGGATTTCATGTTCTTTGATGAAAATAATTCCTACACCACTTTAAGCCGAAATGAATTTAAAGGAGCCATGTTTAAATCAATAAGAAGGCTGGTCAATACTTTTTCTGATTATGGGCTGAATCTGGATAATATTGTTTTTTCAGTCACCAAAGAGGAACTGATGAAGAAGAATATTCTCGATCTCACTTCTTTCTGTTTAAGTAAGAAGAAAGTCAGAAAGATTAAACAGTTCCTGAAGGGAAAGAAGGTAACCGAGACATCCAGCGGTTTTATCGGTATCGATATTATTGATAAAAATGTAAACAAAGGTGAGGCGGTAAAGTGGCTGATGAACTATCTTGACCTGTCTGAGGAAGAGGTGGCAGTCTTTGGTGACAGTACCAATGATATGGAGATGATAGACAGTTTCTATTATTCCTATGCGCCCAATAACGCCGACAAGGTTATTAAGCATCTGGCTAACTTCAGCTGTGATTCAAATTTTAACTATGGTCCCTGCATGGTGATGAGGGAAATAGTAGAGAATAAAGGAGAAATCATTAATGATTAAGGCAATAATATTTGATCTGGACGGAACGGTCCTCAATACACTGTTAGACTTAAAGACGGCAGTAAACAGGGTAATGAACAAACTTGGCTATTGTGAACAGTCTTATGAGGAAGTAAGGAACAAGGTGGGTTCAGGCTTTAGAAATCTGATGTTTCGCTGCATAGGCAAAGAAGATATTTCTGAAGAAGAGCTGGACACAGCTGAAAAACAGATGGTAATTGAATACAAGGACTGTTACCACGATAACACCAGGCCATATGAAGGAATTAATGAACTGTTAAGCTATCTAAAGAATAATGATATTAAGATAGCTATCAATTCCAACAAGAATGATGATTATACAAAGAAACTGATAGAAATCAATTTTCCATTTATCGACTTAAATCTGGTACTAGGCAAAAGAGAAGGCTATAATGTAAAGCCAGATCCCGCCAATAACACTGAACTGATGGAAAAGATGCAGGTAAAACCGGAGGAAGTATTATATGTTGGTGATTCCCTGGTGGATATTAAAACTGCCCAAAACAGCAGCCTGAAAGCCGTAAGTGTAAGCTGGGGCTTTGTAGACAAAGACAGACTTGTTCAAGCTAAACCGGATTATATTATCGATAAGCCAGATGAATTAATTGATATAATAGAAAAAATAAATAAGGAGTAATTAGAATGTTAGAGTTTAGATATGATACACAGCTTCTGATCGAGGGTGAAGGCCTTGATGAAGATGCCATCAATGATTATTTTGTAGAAAACTTCCAGGGTGACTGTCTTCTGGCTGTAGGTGATGATGAACTGATTAAGATCCATTATCATACAAATGAGCCATGGAAGGTTCTGGAATACTGTTCAACACTTGGTGAAATCTACGATATTGTCGTAGAAGATATGGACAGACAGTCAAGAGGTTTAAAGGGCTAGTTTGAAATATATCGGACTGGATCTGGGTTCAGTAACCTGCGGTATATCTAAAAGTGATACCGGTCGTTTTGCGATGGCGGTTAAGACTTTGAGGTTTAAGCCTGATGACTATAATGCGGCCTT
>DBOW01000112.1:21129-36416 GCA_002299675.1 Solobacterium sp. UBA636 | reverse complement strand
TGCAGATAATAAATAACGCAGTTTTTAAGTTCCTCAATTATTCTTGAATTATTCTTGAATCTGGTGCCCATGCCAAGCTGTCTTTTAGCTTCTGGCTTTATTGGAATGCATTTGACTCCTTTTAAAGAACCTCTGATCATCATTTCCGACATCATTGTTATTCCAAGACCCTTTGATACCATACGAATCAGTGTTTCATCATCTACCTGATTACATATTTCATTTATTTTTATATCTCCCAGTATTCTATAGACATCAATATCAAAACGTCCATATGGCATCAGAAAGTCTTTATCTTTAAAATCAGCTATATCAAAATACTCCCTGTCTGGATATGCTTCTGGTACAATGGCATACATTGTTTCATCATAAAGCGGGGTCCAGGAGATATTATCATAATCCTGTCTTGAGGCAAATATTACATCAGTCTTTCCCTCAATCAGCAGTTCAAAAGGTTCCAGAGAGTTGTCAACCATTCTAAGATCTACATCCACACCAGGACATACTCTTTTATAGCGGTAAAGAACTTCCGGCATCCAGCGCATCGCAATTGAGGCATAGGCAGCTACTCTTACTGTGCTTTCTTCTTCTCCTTTTATTTCTTTAATTTTGATACTGAGATCATCATTTGCTTCCAGGAAATCACGGATATAAGGCAAAAGTATTTCACCCTCTTTGGTTAAGCTTATACCGTTAAATGTCCTGTTTACCAGACGAAAACCAATCTCTTTCTCAAGAGAGTTGACTAAATGTGTTATGCCAGACTGGGTATAGCCGACACTTTCTGCCGCTTTTGAGAAACTTCCCATATCAATGGCCTTAATAAGTATTTCTAATTTCTTGGCGTCCATAATACAAAGATATGACGTTTTGTCATACCCCTATTATATTTAAGCGTTTCTCTTTCAGCAAGCCAAAATATAAAATGAACTCATGAAAAAGCTAAAAATATCACAAAGAATACTTGTAGCCATGACCCTGTTTGGAATGTTCTTCGGTGCTGGAAATCTTATATTTCCTGTCCATCTGGGCCAGCTTGCCGGAAGCAACTATCCGGGCGCAACTGTAGGTTTTATAGTAACAGCCGTATCCATTCCCATACTGGCAGTAGCCGCAATAGGAATAACACACAGTGATGGTCTGAAAAGTCTGTGTGAAAAAGTCGGAAAAAAGTATGCCTACTTCTTCACCTGCCTTCTCTACCTTACAATTGGTCCTTTCTTTGCGATACCAAGATGTGCTACTACTTCATTTACTGTTGGAATCGCTCCAATGTTAAAGAATGAGGATAACCGTATACTGCTGTTTATCTTTACATTACTGTTCTTTGCAGCTGTGCTTTACTTCTCGTTAAAGCCCAATAAAATTACAGTTTCCATTGGTAAAATTATCAATCCGATATTCTTAATATTCTATGCAGTACTTATTATTACCGCTCTGATTAATCCCATAGCTTCTGCAGGTTCTGTTGCGCCAGAAGCAGGCTATGCCTCATCCAGTTTCTTTAATGGCTTTATTGAAGGCTATGGAACCATGGATGCCATTGCCGGACTGGCCTTTGGCATAGTAGTTATCGACATTATTAAGCAGATGGGCATAAATGATGACAACGACATTGCCAGAGAAGTTATCTATTCAGGCTTAATAACCGGTCTATTAATGGCAGTAATCTATGTTGTAACGATTATTATCGGCGTAGAGTCAAGAGGCCTGTTTGAAACATCAGCCAACGGCGGAATCGCCCTGGCTCAGATAGCTCAGCACTACTATGGTGACTTTGGCTTAATATTACTGGCTATAACCATCAGCTTTGCCTGTCTTAAGACTTCTATCGGTCTTGTAACAAGCTGCGCAGATGCCTTTGAAAGAATGTTTAACTCTAAATTAAGCTATAGAAGCTGGGCTGTTATATTTACATTATTCTCGTTTGTAATATCAAATTTCGGTTTATCAAAGATAATTGATTATTCCATTCCGGTATTAATGTTTATATATCCACTGGCGATTGTATTGATAGTACTGGCGCTATGCGGAAAACTGTTCAATCACGACAGAAGAATTTATATATCAGTAATCAGTTTTACCTTATTTGCTGCCCTGTTTGATTTTATTAAGACGTTGCCAAACGCTCAAATATTTAACTCAGTAACAGAAATTGCCAGAAAAATCTTCCCATTCTTCGATCTGGGCCTGGGATTTAGCGTCCCGGCACTGATTGGTCTTGTGGTCGGTCTGTTACTTGTACATAAAGACAGAAATAGCCATCTGTCTTCATGAAAAAATCGATCGTAATGATCGATTTTTAATTTGGAAGGTATAAATTTACTCTTTCAATGGAAAGAATATCGGATGTTATTGTGTACTCACAGAGCTTATTAGCTGCCCCACTGTAAGATGAATTAAACTTGCCACTGTTATAGTTTTCGTCACTGTATTCAAGTGTTTTTACTTCTTTTACATTCAGATGAAGCAGATAGTAGGCATCACCATGTACCATGATCGTTCCCTTTAAAGATAATATTATCTTTATATTTGGAGAACTGAATAAAAAAGCTTACTTTAACTCACTGTTTGATTTTAAGCAGCGTGAAGCTTTTGTCAACATGCTTATTCTCTCTCACCTTGGCTGGACTGATGAGTACCATACCCTTGAAGAAATAGAACCTTTTTTAAAACAGCATCTTCAATTATTAAAACCCTATCTTTGTGATCAGGGCTTAAAAGAGCTTGAAGACATCCTTAAATAGACAGTACTTCTCCAGCAATAATTCATTGCTTAGAAGTTTAAGAGGAAATCCTGATCCGGCTGTATCGACATCTATGCCCTTCTTTTTGCATAAAAGGCGGGCTCTTAAACAATGATAAGAGCTGCTTATAAGCAGTATTGATTCACCAGGATTTATAAATATTCTGGCATTGTCAATGTTTTCAGCTGTTGTAGCTGATTTGTCTTCTAAAATAATTCTTTCTTTTTTAATACCCTTCTCTATCAGGTATTCCTTCATAAGTTCGGCTTCAGTAATGGTGTTTGATTCGCTTAAGCCGCCACATAATATGATTCTGGAAGCTGGATATAGTTTTGCGATGTTTATTAATAGATTAAGTCTGTATCTTAAAGTGTCATTCAGCTGATTGTTGAAGATCTTATAGCCAAGGCATATCAGTACATTATAGTGACTGCTGCTTTTTTTATTCGATAATATCAAAACCAATGAAGAAAGAACAAGCTGAACAGTTAATCCTGTAAAAAGAATATATGGGTTAATTAAATATGCAGCTGACTCAAGCAGAAGAATCTGAGCCCATTTCTTAAAGAAAAACTGTCTATGATAAAAAGACAGCATGTAGAAAAAATGATAAATAATAAAGAAAATATCAGTATAAATAATTAGACTACTTAACATAGACAGTATGTCGCTCAACACTTATTTCACCTGTTTCATCATCAAAATTGACAATAGCGTAACAGGGATCAGACATGTCGCGGTTATAGAAAGTAGAACCTGGATTCACCAGATGAACATCACCATTCTGCAGATTCAGAAACGAATGAGTGTGACCATAGAACACCACATCGCAATCTTCCTTTTTGGCCGCTTTTGTAAGTTCTGAGATATTTGAATAATAAAGATTTCCATGGGTTATGAAGATATTGTGATGTTTAGTTTCTACAACCCTGTACTTGGGAAAAGAATAGTCATAGTCATTATTTCCTCGAACTGAGGCAAAAGGCATCAGCATATCTTTTGAAAATTCACTGTCTCCACAATGAAGATACAGATCGGCACCCGGGTGTCTGGCTAAAATAATATCCAGGGATTTTCTGTCGCCATGATTGTCTGAACATAATACTATTTGCATCTCAATAAGAAATCCTTTCCCTTTATTACTTCTTCTTTACTTAAACCATCAAAGCCTGTCTGTCTTAAAGCTTCATAGGCACCAATGGCTACACAGTTTGAAAGATTGAGCGATCTGGCATCTTTTACCATTGGCAGTCTGTAACATTCATCAAGATGGTCTTTTAGAATATGTTTATCAATACCGGTTGACTCTTTGCCGAAAACCAGATAGATGTTTTCTTCGTTTGAATCAAATATGCATTCATCAAATGATTTTAATGCATATCTGGTAAAGAAAACAAACTGACCTTTGGAATTCTCTTTCAGAAAACTCTCATAATCAGGATAGATGGTATAGTCTACCTCATTAATATAGTCCATATGAGCTCTTTTAAGATACTTGTCTTCAAATGAAAAACCCAGGGGTTCTATCAGATGAAGCTTCATATTAAAAGCCATACAGGTACGCATAATATTGCCGGTATTGGCAGGTATTTCCGGTTCATAAAGTACTACATTAAGCATTTTCGTATCTCCTAAGATATCTAAACAGCAGATAATAAATGATTACAGCTATTGCCACAATTACTATAATCCTGGTGACCAGCGCAAAGAAAAATTCTTCTGGTACTATATTTATAAGAATATCGGTTCTGGGATCTAAAAGCCACAGATCATTCATCGGAAAGAATACTTCATGGAAGTAAGTCCAGAACATATTAAAGTCTATCAGACAGAAAAGACCTATAAACAAGAATATCATACCAAAAAAAATGAGAGTTTTGTTGTAGGATTGACTGATAATATTAAAGCTTTTCCTGGATATAAGATAAACCAGTGAAATCAGCGCAGTAATTGCGCAGACATTTCTGACCATGATGGCTCCATCATAGAGATTTCTCACATCAATCATATGATCCTTTTCTCTCTGGTTGAATATCTCTCTGGTTTGGCCTTTCACCTTAGCTTCAACATACATATCATCGTTTTCATGCTGAAGATAGCCTAAAAGCACATCCGTAATCTTATCAAGCTCTGACTGGCTTACACCTATATTTGCAGCAATCTGGTATTTGTCCTGCTGTGCTGAGTAAAATCTGCGGTCAAAACAGTTATAGTCAACTATTGTCAAAAGGCTTGCGACAATAAGACAGAAAGAAAAAAGAATGGCAGTAAAATTATTCAGCCTTGACATATTCTGCCCACTTTCTTAAGGCCAGTGAACGGTGTGACAGTCTGTTTTTTTCTTCTGGACTTAATTCACTGGTAGTTTTATTGAGTTCAGGAAGAAAGAAAATCGGATCATAGCCAAAGCCATGTTCACCTTTGATAGAATCAGCAATTTCACCCTGCAGGATTCCTTCAAAGCATTCTTCAGTATTTTCGTTTATATAGGCAATTACACAATGGAACTTTGCTTCTCTGTCGCTTTCGTTTTTCATGCCCTTTAAAATCCAGCTGTTTTTTTCAAAATATGAATAGTTCTGCATAAATCTGGCTGAATAAATTCCAGGAAATTCATTAAAGAAATGAATGGTCAAACCCGAATCATCCGCAATAGTAGGCAGATGATACTTATTAAACCAGTATCTGGCCTTAATCAGGGCATTATCCTTAAAGGATTTGCCATCTTCTACAGGCTCATCATGATCATCAAAAGATGCAGGACAGACAAGTTCTCTTTCAATGCCGTATAATTTTAAAATTTCTCTTATTTCTTCCAGCTTATGGGCGTTGGAAGTTGCCACAAAAAGTTTTTCCATATTAATCCACCACAAAATTTTCGATTATCTTTTCAACAAGCGGATGTCTTACTACATCGCTTCTGTCAAATTCATTAAATGAAATTCCTTTAATATTTCTGAGCTTCTCACTGGCTACTTTTAAGCCTGATCTGGTGCGTGCCAGATTAAGGTCAATCTGACTCAGATCGCCATTGACCACCATCTTGGAATTTCGGCCAAGACGGGTCAGAAACATAAGCATCTGGCCAGCTGTAGTATTCTGAGCTTCATCCAGAATGACGAAGGCATCATTAAGAGTTCTGCCACGCATATAGGCCAGCGGAATTATTTCTATCTGGTTTTTTTCGAGCATCTTATCGACATTTTCGCTGCCCATTATTTCATACAGGGCATCATAAAGCGGCATAAGATAGGGATCTACTTTTTCCTTCAGATCACCTGGAAGAAAGCCCAGCGACTCCCCTGCTTCAACTGCAGGACGGGTCAGAATTATTTTTTTAATGTCTCCGTTTTTAAACGCCTGACAGGCACACAAAACCGCCACAAAGGTTTTTCCAGTACCTGCCGGTCCAAGAGAAAAGACCAGATCGTTGTGCTTAATCGAATCAGAAAGTCTGTACTGATTGTAGGTTTTAAAACGTATAGGTCTGTTACTTACGGTATAGCCGGCGATCTGTGACTGCCATTTCAGATCTATTTCTTCATTAATGTTTAAGTATAGCTGCTTAATCATATTGATATCTACTGGATTATGAGCCTTTATCTGCATCAGAAGATTGTCCATCAGGGTTTTAAAATGCCTGAATTCTTCTTCATCTTCCTTAAAGAAAAGAACATCACTGTTTCGAATAGAAATATCACAGCCATAGATTTCTTTTAAATATTTTAGATTTGAATCATTGATACCGCTTAGTTCAAGTAATTCATCAGTATCAATTTCCTTTAGTCGATATGTAAAATGCTGCATAGAAAAATTATATAAAAAAATAGTGATTTAATCACTATTTTCCTCTTCTTGCTTTGCGTGCTGCTTCTCTCTTTAATCTCTTCGCAACACCTGGTTTAACGTAGTATTCACGCTTTCTTGCCTCTAAAAGGGTTCCATTACGCGATACCTGTCTCTTGAATCTTCTTAAAGCGTCATCAAGCTGTTCATTTTCTCTTACCACTACTCTTGCCATGTTTTCACCCCCTTTTATCGAGCTTAGATATTATACCACACTTTTATCAGTTTTCTACTTCTTTTTCTTCTCTTAGTCTTTTGTTCATATAACGGATGGCAATATCCTTGTCACCCTCATAATTCTGTTTGATTAAAGATTTATAGAGAAACTTTTCGGAACCTTTGCCCAGAATAAACAGATTATCGTTACGGTTCATCAGTTCTACAGCCTCTTCGATAGCTGAGATACGGTCTTCTATTTTCAGGCAGTTTGCCTTTTTTACATAAGAAGAAGCTAGATTAAGATAATCATCAATGTCTCTCTGCAGAGTGTCATCTTCAGTAAGAATAATTATATCAGCCACTTTATCACAGCTTTCTATAATGTGCTGAATACGGTTTTTATCATCGGTTGTGTTAATTGAGACAATAACGATAGTTCTTCTTTTTTTGCCTATTCTTTCTGCAAACTTCATCATTCTCTTATAGGAATCTACAGTATAGGCACAATCTACATAGATATTAAAATCGCTGTAGTTAAGTCTTTCAACCACTCCATCTATCTGACCCAGAGCAGGTATAAGACTAACCAGTTCATCCAGCTCATAGCCATTGGATACCAGGGCAGCTATTGCGGCAGTAAGATTGTAGATGTTATTGTAGTCTACAAGCTTTGTCTCTATCAGATAGGTACTTGAATTATATTTCAGGGAAAACCTTGACCTGTTAGGTTCAAGAACTATATCGCCTATTCTGAAATCAGCATCGTCATTAAGCCCATAGGAACATTTGTTGATGCCAGCCGCCTTATACAGTACATCAAAAGAAGGATCATCTGCATTCAATACTATACAGCTTTCTTCATCCAGGGTATATAAATACCTGATATAGGTTGAATAATATTTTTCATCCAGTATTTTTTTACCGCTTGCCGTATTGGTATAAATGAAGCAGTCAGGAACCATGAAATTAAACTTCTTGAATTCAAGTGAAAGATAATCTGCCTCCAGCGTACAGGCCTCTACACCATTTTTAACCAGTTCACACAGAAATTTCTGATTATCAATGGTTGGCAAAGAAGAGACTGAAGAAATAAAGGAATTATCCTGATATCTGATTCCGCAGTTGCCGATATAACCGCACTTTTTATAGTTGTTGATAAAAAAATTGATAATCTTTGAAACAGTAGATCGTCCATAGGAACCGGCTGTAAGATAGGTTTCCAGTTTTGAGCTTGGATTGTCATAGAAAATATTCGATATTTTAGCCAGTATGTCATTAACATCAGCTACCCTGATATATATGGCATTGAGGGAAGTATCAATATCTTCACTGTATATTATTACTCTGGCCCCGTTATTTACAGCTTCTTCTACATACTCATGACCATTATATTTAACACCCTTGAGACAGAAAAAGATGGAATCCTTCATTGGCAGTCTGGAATCACAGGACAGCTGACTTATTTCTATTTCCGGAGCATTTTTAATTAGCTCATTCAGCAGCATACTCCCACCACCCTGTCATTAATGACTGATTCAATCTGGACGTTAATAATTTCTCCACATGGATAATTTCCTTCTACTTCAATATAGATATATTCTTTTGAGTAGCCGAAAGATTTGCTGCCTTCATTTTTTTCAATGAGTACTTCTACTTTTTTCGAAATAAAGGAACGGTAATAGTTTAAGGTATATTCTTTTTCTATTTTCTGTATTTCCTTGAGTCTTTCTTTCTTTATGGATTCATCTAAATGATTGTCCATTCCATCAGCTCTGGTTCCACTTTTTCTTGAGTATGGAAAGATATGCAGGAAAGAGAACTTTATTTCTTCCAGCTCCTTCAGGGAATTACGGTAAGTTTCTTCATCCTCTCCCGGGAAGCCCACTATCAGATCGGCAGAAATGGATATTTCAGGCATTAAGGAACGGATATAGTTTACCCTGTTCTTATAGTCTTCAATGCTGTAGGGCCTGTTCATGAGCTTTAAAACCTTATTGGAAAGAGCCTGTACAGGTATGTGCAGATGTCTGGCAATCTTGGTATTGCTTACCATCAGATTCAGGATATCATCGCTTATTTCGTTTATTTCAATCGAAGAAAGCCTGATGGTTTTCAGTTTCTCAATCTTGATCAGATCGCATAGCAGATTATACAGATTATAGCCATTGTCATTATAGCGGCCAGTATGAATGCCGGTTAATACTATCTCTGAATAGTTTTCGGCAAGCTTCTTCGCTTCATTTATAATATCTTCGTGTCTGGCACTTCTTTCCCTTCCTCTTGAATATGGTATTACACAATAGGAACAGAACTGGTTACAGCCATCTTCTATCTTTAAAAAGGCTCTGTCCTTGCCTGGATATTTATCAAGTGGAAGGAATTCGAACTCAGTATCCTTTAAATCTGTAACCATATTGGCCTTTAGACCTGCCTTTATATATTCGACTATTCTGTCTTTATGGCTTGAACCGATAAGCAGATCAACATCTTTCAGATCTGGCAGATCTGGCTTAATCTGTACCAGACAGCCAACTACCACAATGTAGGCATCTTTGTTTCTTCTTCTGGCCTGATGGATGAATTTTCGGGTTTTAGCTTCAGCTGTATTGGTTACACAGCACGAAAAAATGATATAAATATCACTTTTTTCTTTGAAGTCGACCATTTCATATTCTTCAGATAATTTATTTTTTACATAGGCTGATTCGTAGTCATTTACTTTGCAGCCCAGGGTCATTATGGCAAATGTTTTCATTCATATACCTCGCTTATAATGCTGCCAAGATAGATGGCAGCTGTTTCTGCTCTGAGTATTCTTTTTCCCAGTGAAACAGATTTAAATCCTTTATCTTTAAAAGATTTGTATTCTGCTGGAGTAAAACCACCCTCAGGGCCAATAATGAAAGTAATATTCTTTTTATCCTTCAGATCAGATTTAACACCCGGAGTTTCTTTTTCATAGGCGATAAGGTTAAGCTCAGACATATACCTGTCAATATCTTTGAAATCAGCCGCATTTACTATTTCCGGAATAAAATTTCTATGACACTGTTCAGAGGCTTCGGTAAGTATTTTTTTATATCTTTCCAGTTTCTTTTCGCTCTTTTTTTCTTTGACAATGCTTCTATGAGCATTATAGGGAACAATTCTTTTTACGCCAAGTTCAGTGAGTTTCTGTAATATAAGTTCAAATTTATCACTTTTGATTAAGGAAATTATCGCTGTAACGTCAACATCAAGTTCATTATGTTCATCAAGATATTCAACTGTCAGGGCTTTATCTCCTTTTAGGGAAGCCAGATATATTTCCCCTTTTGAATCACACAGGCGAAAGGTTTCATTGGTTCCTCTTAAGACTTTTTTCAGGTGATAAAGTATATCATCTCTTAAAGCTGTTTCTTGGTTTAATGTAAGTTCTGTATCAATAAAATATTGCTGCATACTATTTATTTTAACAGATAAAAAAAATCTTGGATATTATTCCAAGATTTTAGAGTATAAGATTAATATCTGTTTATCTGCCTGAGCCGATATTAAGTACCTTATTTACCAGGATACCCAGAATTAAGGCAGTTGCGATACCAGTAATCTGAATTACACCGAAGTTCAATATCAGACCGCCGATACCAGTAATCAGGATAGTACCTACTACAAATAGATTCTTGTCATCACCAAGATTAACCTGCTGAATCATCTTTAAACCCGAGACAGCAATGAAACCATACAGAATTACACACATTGCGCCAAAGCAGCAAGATGGAATAGTGTTTACAAAGGCTACAAATGGTGAGAAGAACGAAAGTACAATGGCCATAACTGCAGTGCAGATGATAGTGGCTACTGAAGCGTTCTTGGTTACAGCTACACAGGCGATTGATTCACCATAAGTTGTATTAGGACAGCTACCAAAGAAAGCACCAACCATCGAACCAACACCATCACCAAGCAGCGTCTTATCCAGGCCTGGTTCTTTTAACAGGTCTGTACCGATGATAGAAGAAATATTCTTGTGGTCAGCAACGTGTTCAGCAAATACAACCAGAGCTACAGGAGCATATAAAGCCAGAATGTTGATGTATTCAGCAAACTGAAGTTTTACAGATCCGCTTGAGATTTCCCTGAAGGCATTGACAAAGGCAAAGTCAGGAACACGGAAGAAGCTTGAGAAAGTTAATGGTGCAAAGTTATTTGCCAGGGCTGAGAAGTTCATAATCTTTAAAGCTTCGTTGCCGGTAGCGTTTCCGATTAAAGTAAGAATTGTAGCCAGAACATAGCCTGCCAGAAGTCCGATGATGAATGGAATCAGCTTGCCCATACCCTTAGACTTTACAGAAACAATTACAGTAACCAGCAAAGTAACAACAGCTACCGCAATAGCAACCAGTGAATAGCTCTGGCCATTGCCTGAAGCCTTGGTAAAGTCAGAAATAGCTGCACCGGCAAGTGAAAGACCAATCAGGGCAACTGTTGGACCGATTACTACCGGAGGCATCAGTTTATTAATCCAGTCAGCTGAAGTAATCTTGATAATAACGGCGATTACAACATACACAAGACCAGCAAAGATGGCACCTATGATTAAGCCAAAGTAGCCAAATGCTGTGGCAGAAGCCATTGATGATAAAAAGGCAAATGAGCTTCCTAAGAATACTGGTGATTTCTTTTTGGTGAAGAATACATAAACCAGAGTTCCTACGCCCGCACCAAACAGAGCGGCTGCAGGGTCAAGATTCAGGTTCTGTACACCAGATGCATTAACAATGATTGGAACTACAATAGTAGCTGCAATAATGGCAAGTAACTGCTGAAATGAGAAGACAATTAAGTCCTTGAATTTTGGCTTGTCGCCAATACCGTAAATTAAATTCATGTTTACCCCTTTCGTTATGAATTCTTTACAAGATTCACACTTAGACAGCCGTCAATTTCTTTGACGCAGACTGAAATGTGTTCATCTTTGGAAGTAGGAACATTTTTACCGACAAAATCAGGACGGATAGGCAGTTCTCTGTGTCCTCTGTCAATCACAACGGCCAGCTGTATATAGTCAGGGCGGGCAATATCCAGTATTGCGTCCATAGCACTTCTTACAGTACGGCCAGTATAGATTACATCATCCACCAGAACTACGGTTTTATGATTGAGGTCATAGTCAATTTTTGGTTTGACGTTGAGATTGGGATCGGGATATTTCTGCGAGAGGTCATCTCGATAGTAGGAAATATCCAGTTCCAGAATCGGAACCTTTACGCCTTCAATCATTTCAATATTGCCGGCAATCATTTCCGCAAGCGGCAGTCCCCTTCTTTTGATGCCGATTAGCACCAGGTTTTGAGTTCCTTTGTTGCGTTCAATTATTTCATGCGCAATTCTTTTTAAGCTTCTCTGTATGGAAGCTTCATCCATGATTTCAGTATCCATATTCTTCCTTTCCAGAAGGACCTTTAATAAAAACAGTCTTGGTAAACAAGACTGAAAATATCAAAATGAAAATATTTCGTCTTGCCGGTATCTCGTACCGATTTAAAGAACCTTCTGGTAAAAATAGTACACTTTTTTTGCTTTTTTTGCAATATTTTGAAAAAAAGTGAGGAATTTTAATTTTTTTTGACAATAACAATATAGGAGGAAAAAAATATATGACAAAACAAACACAGCGAATGAACAGCGATTCATTCAGAAATCTCTTTACTTCTAAGGGTACACTGGCACATATTATTAAGAAATATACCATTGACCTTAGTGATTACGAAACAGGCGAAATAAAAGACTGCCTGATCATTGATTCCATCAAAGAATACTACAATAAGGCAGCTGATGGCACTGACAGAAAAGACATCCGTGCGCTCTGTCATGTAGAAGGCGATGATGCTCTGGAACCGGAAAGAATCTATTATTCCATCAACTACATTGAACATGCCGATGAAAACTATCTCAAGGAAATGCTTAAACAGGACTGCTTCGACCTTAATCTGACTGGAGAAATGAACAATACCTCTTTTATTGGCTACAGCATCTTTTTCTGTAATGTGGGTCATGACCCGGAAATAGAACATGCCCTGCTGGTAAATATCATGGTTAATGAGACCAGGGGGTCACAGAAAGTCAAGGAGATGCCGGTAAAAGGAATGTTTTATTTCTATAACCAGGATAATCTTTCGATACTTGAGGATATTCTGGAGTAAAAAAAACAGGATTAATCCTGTTTGTACATCCATGATTCATCACTTGGATTGTCTCGGAATTTAAGCAGTCTGGCTTTATCTTCAGCTTTGATGTAATTTTCTTCAATCGCAACATCAACCAGAACATCCAGATTTGAACAGCTTACATTCTTGACATTTTTGGAAGCAAGTCTGTCCAGACCCTTTTTCATGCCATAGGTGAAAATAGATACCATGCCAAGTACTTCTATTTCATTTTCTCTTAAGACATCGATTACATCTAAAGAAGATCCGGCGGTTGAAATAAGGTCTTCAACAACTACTACCTTGGTTCCTTTTGGACACCTGCCTTCAATCTGATTGGTACGGCCATGGTCTTTGGCAGAAGCACGAACATAGCCCATTGGCAGATTCATTTTAGTTGCCACAATAGCGGCATGAGCAATACCGGCTGTGGCTGTACCCATCAGCATTTCACATTCTGGGAAGTGTTTCTTTACATTTTCCATTAAGGCGTTTTCAACGTCTTCTCTGACTTTTACGTCGCTTAAAGTAAGACGGTTATCGCAATAAATTGGACTTTTAATGCCGCTTGCCCAGGTGAATGGGTCTTCCGGTCTTAAAAATACGGCATTAATTGATAATAAATCTTTCGCAATGAGTTTTTCCATTTTATTCTCCTATAAATTCTCTTACACAGCGTCTGTAGGCTTCTACCGGATCTTTGGCGCCAGTGATTGAACGGCCTACAACGATATAGCTGGAACCGATTTCTTTAGCCATGGCTGGGGTTGTAACTCTTTTCTGGTCACCTTTGGCATCATCCGCAAAACGGATACCAGGAGTAACTGTCAGGAAGTCTTCCCCACATTTTTCTTTGATGATTTTCGATTCTAGTGGTGAGCATACAACGCCATCAAGTCCTGCTTCCTTTGTGTTTGATGCGTATTTGAGTATTACGTCATTGATGTTTCCATCAATCATCAGTTCATTGTCCAGAACATTCTGGTCCGAACTTGTTAATACAGTAACCGCAATAAGCTTTGTTTCCGGATTTACTTCATTAATAGCTTTTTTGGCAGCCTTCATCATTTCGATTGAACCAAAGGCATGAACATTAGTCATATCAACACCTAGGGCTGCAATATTTTTCATGGCTTTGTAGACGGTATTTGGGATATCGCAGAGTTTCAGATCGAGGAATATTTTGTGTCCTCTTTTCTTGATTTCTTTTACAATTTCACCGCCTTCTGCATAGAAGAGTTCCATACCGATTTTTACAAATGGTTTTTCTTCTTTAAACTGATCAAGAAATTTCAAGGTTTCTTCTTTACTTGAAAAATCACACGCAATAATTACATCTGACATTTATGAGCCCTCCCGATTATGTTCTGTAATTTATCGATATTAAGTTCATCCATTAAAGATGGAAGATTTTCAATTATTTTCCTGCAGGCCAGAGGATCAACCAGATTGGCAGCCCCTACCTCAACAGCTGAAGCACCTGCATACATAAATTCAATAACGTCCTCAGCCCTTTCTATGCCTCCTACGCCAATGATTGGAATATTAACGGCTTCATATACCTGATAGACCATTCTAAGGGCTACAGGCTTTATACAAGGGCCTGAGAGTCCACCCATGATGTTATGTATTACTGGTCTGCCGGTTCTCAAGTCAAATCTTGATCCCAGCAATGTATTGATAAGACAGATACCATCAGCCTGAGCTTCTTCACAGGCTTTAGCAATTGATACTATATCAGTAACATTTGGGCTGAGTTTAATATAGACAGGCTTTAAGCATACTTCCTTAACCGCTTTCGTTACCTTATAGGCCATCTCAGGATTTGTACCAAAGCTCATACCGCCGTTATGGACATTAGGACAGGAAATATTTACTTCTATAATACCAACCATATCCTGTTTATCCATCAAAGAAGCTGTAGTAACATATTCATCAATAGAGAAACCAGAAATATTGGCAATTATTGGTGAATGATATACTTTGCTTAACTTTGGCAGTTCTTCATTAATTACACTTATAACACCAGGATTCTGTAAACCAACCGAATTGATTAATCCCCTCTCACATTCCGCAATACGGGGTGTAGGATTGCCAAATCTAGGCTTTAAGGTAGTTCCCTTGATAGAAATTGAACCCAGGATATCAATATCGTAGTAATCCGCAAATTCATAGCCAAAACCAAAGGTTCCAGAAGCTGGAATAACCGGATTCTTTAATGTCAGGCCACTTAAATTTGTCTCTAGTCTTCCCATAACAGCTCCTTTGATTCAAATACAGGTCCCTCTTTACAGATTCTCTTTGGACCTTTTAAAGTCTCGATGGAACAGCCCATGCAGGCACCAAA
>DBOW01000112.1:20771-21058 GCA_002299675.1 Solobacterium sp. UBA636 | reverse complement strand
TTCATCATTACCAGTGGTCCACAACAGTAATAATTCATATCAAGAAGTCCTTCTTCTACCATCACATCAGTCACAAAGCCTCTTTCACCATATGAACCATCATTGGTGCACACATACAGGCTGGAACTGATCTTTTCAAATTCGTCAATCAGGAACATATCCTCTTGTGATCTGAAACCAAGCACCACAATCGGGTTATCCAATTGTTTAGCTAAACCATATACAGGGGCAACACCCAGTCCTCCAGCTACTATTAATGGATATTCCTTAGAAACATCAAAGCCATT
>DBOW01000112.1:16821-20732 GCA_002299675.1 Solobacterium sp. UBA636 | reverse complement strand
ACAGGCTGTTCACTTAACCACTTGGTTCCCTCACCCACAGTCTTGTATATTATGACAGCTTTATCATCATAAACATCACTGACTGATATAGGTCTTCTTAAATATTTGCCTTCGATGGCAATATTCATAAATTTACCAGGTCGATCATAACACGATACATCCCCTTTTAAAACCATTCTGTAGGTTTTAGAGGCAATTAATTCATTGGATACAATTTCCATCATCTGCTGATTCATCTAAATAAAAACCTCCAAGTAAACACTTGAAGGCTTAATAAAAATCTTTCCCAAGCAACTTCTAAGTGTCTCGCACTTAATTTAAGTCCTTGAAAATTATACACATTTAAAACCTAAAATGAAAGCGATATTCATAAAAAGGTACAAAGCTTAAATATAATTGTTAAAAAATGCCTTAATCTTCATCTTTCTTGAAGAAATCCATCAGTTTGTTTTCTGAAGTGTTTTCTTCCTGTGGTTTTTCTATACGGTTAACCTTAACTTCCTTAACCTGGCGCTGATCAGCTTCAGTTACTTCAATGCGGAAATCTTCAAATTCAAATTCATCTCCGATTGATGGAATTGAATCAAAGTGTTCATTGACAAAGCCAGCTACAGTATTAAAGTCATATTCTTCTTTATAGTTTATGCCAAGATAATCAAAGAAGTCTTCAATATCGGCATCACAGTCAACTATATAGGTAGTATCATTTACTTTCTTGAAGTATTCAACCACTTCATCATGTTCATCATAGATTTCCCCTACCAGTTCCTCCAGTATATCTTCCATAGTGATAATACCTTCAGTACCGCCATATTCATCTACTACAACTGCCATATGGGATTTATTTGACTGCAGCTGCCTTAACAGAGTCGATATCTTAACCGATTTAGAGGTAAAGATTACATTCTGCAGAATCTGAGTAAGTCTTGTCTTTGATTTATTATAGTAAAGAGAATAAAAATCCTTTTCATGTATAACACCGACAATATTGTCGATTGTATCTTTATAGTAAGGAAGTCTGGAAAAACCAGTTTCCCTGAACTTCTTTTCGATTTCTTCCAGGCTGTCTTTATTTGAGCAGGAAATCACATCTACTCTTGGTGTAAATATCTCACCTACATCAAGATCATTAAATTCGATGGCATTGGTGATTATTTCTGCTTCATGTTCATCCATATCGCCCTGTGATTCAGCTTCTTCAACCATGGTAACCAGTTCTTCTGAATTGAAGTCTTCTTCATCTTCTTTCTTAAATATTTTTTCAAACAGATTGCCTATGCCTTCAAAGATAAAAGACAGAGGAGTTAATATTATCATCAGAAAATGAATAAATGGTGTAATTGCCATGGCATACTTCTCTGGATAGAGCTTGGCCAGTCTTTTTGGCAGTATTTCACCAAAGATGAGCACTGCGACTGTCATAACAAGTGATGAAACAGCTGCACCATTATCACCAAAATAGACAGTAAAATAAACAGTTGCCAGAGCAGTAGAGACAATATTGACTATATTGTTTCCAATCAGAACAGTTGAAATAAATTTAGAGAAATCTTCCGCAATCTCCAGTGTTTTTGCCGCTCTTAAATCATCGTTGTTCGCCTTGTTCTTAAGTTTAATCTTGTTAAGTGAAGAAAAAGCGGTTTCTGCACTTGAGAAAAAGGCTGAACATACCATTAAAAGTATCAGTACAAGAGGATACATATCTACACTCATTAGAACATCCTCCCTGTTAAATCAAAAATAAAGTTACAACTTATCGGGTCTTCCATATATCTCCTTTAAAAAACTATATTATTCTATACCTTAAGGTATTCCTTAATCAAATCTTCACTGTAGTTTAAGATAAGTTCTTCAGGGAAGCCATTGTCTTCTACTACCTTCTGTACACTGTCTATCTTGCCTACATAATATTTAATATGGGCATCAGAATTCATAATAATGGGCTGATTATATTTTTTACAGATATTCAGCATTTCATTCATAATTGATACAGCTTTCAGATATTTTTCATCTGAAAGTTTAAATAATGATGCATCATTTATTTCAATCAGCTTATGAAGCTTCTTACATTCAGAAATGATTTTTTCATAATCCATTGAATAAAAGCCTCTGTCAAGATGGCCCATTACCAGTACATGCGGATTATTCATCGCCCTTAATACATTCTCGGTATTATTGATAAAACCATCATCTTTGTAACAGAAACCATGAATTGAAGCTATGCCAAAGTCCAGTGGTCTTAAATCGATATCTTCGATATCCAGATCTGTGTCATTTAATATGTTAAACTCTATTCCCTTTAATATTCTTAATCCCTTATAAACCGGTGGAATGATTGAAAGATTACTAAAGGCGTAGATATGTGCACCTACGCCGATGGGATCGCTTTGATGTTCAGAGATTCCAAGATATTTTAGTCCTGCTTCAATCGCACTGTCTATATTCTCAGTCAAAGAAGAATAAGCGTGTTTAGACAAAACGGAATGAGTATGTAAATCGACTAAATTATCCATTTCTATATTCTTGTCTTATAGAATGCTGGCAGATCATCATCATCCTGGTTAACGCTCACATGAACGCTGTCCTTAGGTTCTGCTGCAATTCTAGCCTCCGCCTGGGTATCTCTGATGATTGGCTTGTCTTCAGTTCCTGAAACAAACAGCTGTGTAGACTGTTTGTTTACAGTATTATCTGGAAGATCAAAACCAGTCGCAATAACTGTAACAATAATAGATTCACCAAGAGATTCATTTACTGCCACACCATAGATAATATCAATATCATTGCCGGCTGCTTCTCTGATATATTCAACCGCAACGCTTGAATCATAAATAGTAATATCGGAACCAGTTACATTGATAATAGCTGACTTGGCACCCTTGATCTGAGCCTCAAGTAAAGGCGAACGGATAGCTCTGGCAGCTGCTTCTTTGGCACGGTTTTCACCCTGAGCCATACCGATACCGATTAAGGCAGTACCCTTGTTAGACATTACAGACTTAACATCGGCAAAGTCCAGGTTGATGAAAGCAGGTACGGCAATCAGGTCAGTAATTGTCTGAACACCCTGTCTTAAGATGTTGTCAGCTTCCTTGAAGGCATCCTGCATTGGAATCTTGCCGATAATCTGCAGAAGCTTGTTATTGGAAACTACAATAATAGAATCAATATACTGCTTAAGCTGTTCAAGACCAACCTTGGCCTGGTCATTTCTTCTGCGTCCTTCAAATTCAAATGGAGTTGTAACTACACCAACAGTAAGTGCGCCAACTTCCTTGGCAACCTTGGCGAATATTGGCGAAGCACCTGTACCGGTACCACCGCCTTCACCACAGGCGATAAATACCATATCGGCACCAGCCATCGCCTTGCGGATTTCTTCTTCTGATTCAATCGCTGCCTTGGAACCATTTTCCGGATTGCCGCCGGCACCTAGACCCTTGGTGGTGTTTTTGCCTAAAACAATCTTGTTTCCACATTTTGACTGATTCAATGACTGAAGATCGGTGTTGCAGACATAGAATTCTACACCCTTTACTCCATCATTTACCATTCTATTTACAGCATTACAGCCAGCTCCACCGACACCGAATACCTTGATTCTGGCTACCTGGTTATACTCTGGTTTCATTGTCATTTCACTTTTCCTCCCTATCGCGGTACTGTTCAAACAGTTTCTTTATCTTCATGGTAATTGTTTCACCTTCAACATCAATCTTTTTCTGATCTACAGTTGAATCATATTCAGCTATATCTACACAGGATACATTGAGATTGTTCAGACTGGCTTTTTCCTTATAGGCAAAGAACGAACCATAGACCGAACACATCTGAGCATCCCTTATTCCTATTGTATCAGGATAATACTGTTTTACCTCAGCTTTTGAAGCTTCTCTTAAACATTTAGCCAG
>DBOW01000112.1:15997-16695 GCA_002299675.1 Solobacterium sp. UBA636 | reverse complement strand
ATATTTATCGAATGCGATACATTCTTCTCATCCTTCCAGGCATAGACTGCATCATCTGGATTTTCAGATTCATAATTTACATTATATACAGTAAGCCTTGTCAGATCATTAAGCGGAATATTTATAGTCTTTCTGATTTCTGAAATAATACTGCCAAGTCCCTCGTAGATAACTTCTGTTGATACTAGCTTTCCTTTTGACAGCAGTGACATATAGGTATGTGAATCAGATATATCCAGTAAAATAATATTCTCAGACAATGACTGCTCAAGAAGCACAGCCTCCTTACAGATAGAATAATTATTCAGTGTAATATCCAGAATTTCCAGACCGGCATCACTGACGGCATTGATATATTCAAAAGCCATTTCCTTGTCAGCACACAGTAAATCTATATCGATAAGCACCTCTTCGCACACTTCTCTTTCAGGAAGTCTTCTGGTAGAAATGCCGTTGATTAAATATTTAATGACAGCCGCATTGACAATAGTCAGATTGGAATCCACAGAAGTTCGAAGTGAAGAAGTCAAAGCTCTGGCCACATCCTTTTTAGTCAGAATTCCGCCACTTGGTACAACCGATACCCTTAAAGGAAATCTTTTAAAATTAAAAGCCGGAAGAACCAGAATGACTTTTTTTACAGTAGCCCCTATTTTTGCTGAAGCTATTTCAATCTGTTCCTTAATTGTCTTGACCAC